>CAMLIA010000176.1 GCA_946479905.1 uncultured Frankiales bacterium
CGGTGATGGGCATGCTGCGCATGCTGGACCGCCGCGACGCCATGCCGGACGTCGTGCTCGTGCACTCGGCCAAGCACGAGGCGGACGCGCTGTTCCGCAAGGAGCTGCACGCGCTCTCGGAGCGCCACGACGCGTTCCGGCTGCACGAGCAGATGACCGACAGCATGGGGCTGCTGAAGCTCGAGCAGCTCGCCTCGCTGGTCCCGGACTGGGCCGAGCGGGAGACGTGGGCCTGCGGGCCGCCGGCGATGCTCGACGACGCCGAGCGGCTCTGGAAGCGCTCCCACCTCACCGGCCGCCTGCACGTCGAGCGGTTCTCGGTGCAGCTCGACGGCGCCGGCGGCGAGGGGGGCACCGTCACCTTCGGACCCGGCGGCAAGACCGCAGCGGTCGACGGCGCGACCCCGCTGCTCGAGGCCGGTGAGGCGGCGGGCGTGCAGCTGCCCTTCGGCTGCCGCATGGGCATCTGCCAGAGCTGCGTCGTCCCCCTGGTGGCCGGGTCGGTGCGCGACCTGCGCAACGGCACGGTCCACTCCGAGGGCGACCGCATCCAGACCTGCATCAGCGCTGCCGCGGGCGACTGCGTGCTCGGCGTCTGACCACATCCCGTCCGAACCGAGGAGATCCATGGCTGTCAGCGACATCAAGGCGTTCGCGCACCTCACCGACGCCGACGTGGAGGCGCTCGGTCGTGAGCTCGACGCGCTCCGGCGCGACGTCGAGGAGAGCCGCGGTGAGGCGGACGCGACGTACATCAGGCGGGCCATCGCCCTGCAGCGCGGCCTCGCGGCCGGCGGCCGGGTCACGCTGTTCGCGAGCAGCTTCCCGCCCGCCTGGGTCGCCGGCACCGCCATGCTCGGTCTCGCGAAGATCATCGAGAACATGGAGCTCGGGCACAACGTCATCCACGGCCAGTGGGACTGGATGAACGACCCGGAGATCCACTCCAGCACCTGGGAGTGGGACACCGCCTGCCCCTCGGAGCAGTGGAAGCACAGCCACAACTACGTGCACCACAAGTACACGAACATCGTCGGCAAGGACAACGACGTCGGCTACGGCATCCTGCGCATCACCCGTGACCAGAAGTGGAACCCGGTCAACCTGGGCCAGCCCGTCTACAACGCGCTGCTCGCCACCTTCTTCCAGTGGGGCGTCGCGCTGCACGACCTGGACCTCGAGGCGATCCGCAAGGGCAAGAAGGACAAGCGGACCACGCTGCGCCAGCTCAAGCAGATCGGGCGCAAGGTCGGCCGCCAGGTCGGCAAGGACTACGTGCTGTTCCCGCTGCTCACCGGACCGCAGTTCCTGTCGACCGTGACCGCCAACGCGACGGCGAACCTCATGCGCAACCTGTGGTCGTACACGGTGATCTTCTGCGGCCACTTCCCCGACGGCGCCGAGAAGTTCACGCCTGAGCACCTCGAGGACGAGACGCCGCACGAGTGGTACCTGCGGCAGATGCTGGGCTCCGCGAACTTCCGCGCCGGCAAGGTCCTGGCCTTCCTCTCCGGCAACCTCTGCTACCAGATCGAGCACCACCTGTTCCCGGACCTGCCGTCCAACAGGTACGCCGAGATGTCAGTGCGGGTGCGCGAGATCTGCGACCGCTACCAGCTGCCGTACACCACGGGTTCGCTCGCGGCTCAGTACGGCAAGACGCTGCGGACCATCTGGAAGCTCGCGCTCCCGGACCGCTTCCTGACGGCGACGGCCGACGCCGCGCCCGAGACGGCCTCGGAGCGCGGCGGGACGGTCCAGCAGCTGCGCCTCGCGGGCTAAGCGGCCTGCTTGGTGCTGGTCGTGAGCTGCTTGGGGTGCGGCGGCTGCTGGGCCGGCGGCAGCGACATCTTGGCGAGCTTCAGCCACACCTGGGCGAGCTGCTTGGGCAGCGGCCCGCTGACGTACGGCAGGTCGTAGCGCTCGCAGAGCTCGCGCACCCGCGGCGAGATCTCGGCGTACCTGTTCGACGGCAGGTCGGGGAACAGGTGGTGCTCGATCTGGAAGCTCAGCTGACCGGTCATGAGGTGGAAGAGCTTGCCGCCGTCGAGGTTGGCCGAGCCGAGCAGCTGCCGGACGTACCAGCCGCCACGGGTCTCGTCCTTGGTCTCCTCGATCGTGAACTCCTGCACGTCGTCCGGGAAGTGCCCGCAGAAGATGACCGAGTGCGTCCACACGTTGCGGACGACGTTGGCCGTGACGTTCGCGGCGAGCGTCGTCGCGGCGGACGGTCCGGAGAGCAGCGGCCAGACGACCAGGTCCTTCACGACCTGCGGCTTGACCTTCTTCCAGACCTTCTTGAGGTGGCTCTTGATCTCGGCGGCAGGCATCTTGCCCGTGAAGGCCTTGCCGATCTCCATGTCGTAGAGGGCGATGCCGTACTCGAACATGAACATCAGGGCGATGTTCATCGGCACCTGCGCGACGTGGTACTTGTACCAGCGCTGGTCGGGCGAGATGCGCAGCAGCTGGTACCCGAGGTCGCGGTCCATCCCGACGATGTTGGTGTAGGTGTGGTGCAGGTAGTTGTGGGTGTGCTTCCAGTCCGCGGCGGGCGTGACGTTGTCCCAGTCCCAGGTGGTCGAGTGGATCTCCGGGTCGCGCATCCAGTCCCACTGGCCGTGCAGGATGTTGTGCCCGAGCTCCATGTTCTCGAGGATCTTCGCGACGCTGAGCATGGTCGTCCCGGCGAGCCAGGCCGGCGGGAAGATGCTGGCCAGCAAGGTGATCCGCGCGCCGGTCTCCAGGGCGCGGTGGCCCCGGATGACCTTCTTGATGTAGGCGCGGTCGGACTCGCCGCGGGAGGCGATGACCTCGTCGCGGATCGCGTCGAGCTCGCGGCCGATGGCCTCGATGTCGGTGGGGCTGAGGTGTGCGGGCAGAGGCATGAGTGACTCCCTAGACGTCGAGCGAGCAGTCGCCCGCGGGCGTGGAGATGCAGGTCTGGACCAGGTGGCCGGGCTCGCCGTGGACCTCGCCGGTGCGCACGTCGCGGACCTGGCCGGCGAGCAGGGGGACGACGCAGCCGTAGCAGATGCCCATCCGGCAGCCGCTGGGCATGAGCACCCCGGCGTCCTCACCGGCGGTCAGCAGGGTCTGGTCGGTGTGCGTGCTGGTGCCGCCGCGGGCGAAGGTCACGGTTCCGGAGGAGCCGCCGCCGACCGCTGGAGGGGTGAAGCGCTCGACGTGCAGCCGGTGCGCCAGACCGCTTGTCTCCCAGCGGTTCTCGATCGCGGCCAGCAGCCCTGCCGGCCCGCAGGCCCAGGTGTCGCGGCTGCGCCAGTCCGGCACCAGGTCGTCGAGCCGGTCCAGGTCGAGCACACCGGCGGTGTCGTCGTGGTGCTCGAGGAAGCGGTGCCCCAGGGCGCGCAGCTCGGCGCCGAAGATGACCTGGTCCCGGGAGGGCGCGACGTGCAGGTGGGTGACGTCGGGGAGCTGGCCGCGGAAGGCGCGCAGCATCCCCATCGCCGGCGTGACACCGGAACCGGCGGTGAGGAACAGCGCGGGCCCGCGGTCGGCCCAGGTGAAGTCGCCCTCGGCGGGCCTGATCCGCAGGACGGCGCCGGGGCGCAGGCCCGTGAGGTGGGACGAGACGAGCCCCAGCGCCTTGACGGTGATCGACACCCGGTCGGGATCGGTCAGGGAGTAGGTGCGCCAGTGGAGGACGCCGTCGATCTCGACGCCGACGCCGACGTACTGCCCGGCGAGGTGGCCCGACCAGCGCGCGGGCTTCAGCACGATCGTCGCCGCGCCGGCGGCTTCCGGGGTCACCGACACGACGCGGGCGCGCAGCTCGCGCGCCCACAGCGGGTTCACCAGGGTCGCGAAGTCCTGCGGCAGGAAGGGGGTGGTGGCGCTGGCGAGCAGTCCCACGGCCTTCTCCTTACGTTTCGGTAGGTTACGTGATCGTAGGTTACGCAACCGTAGGTAGATGCGCCAGGGGTCGCTCGTGTGACGCCCATGACACCCCCAGTCAGCTCCCAGGAAGCTCCCAGACGCGGCGGGCACCGTGAGGTCATGGACGGACACAGCGACGGACTCAGCAAGGCGACGACGGAGAGCCGCGCCCGCGGTCAGCGCAAGGTGGTGGCCGTCTCGGCGGCCGCCGGGGCGGCTGCCCTCGCGGCGACCGGCCTGCTCACGGTCGGGCTCGGCACCGGCGCCGAGACCGCAGCGGTCAGCACCGTCTCGACGACCACGACCACGACCACCGGCACGACCACGCCGACGACGACCGGCACGACGACAGGGACGACCACCGGCAGCACCGCTGCCTCGGGCTCGGCGTCCCGCGGCAGCAGCGCCCCGGTGGCGAGCTCAGGCGGTTCCTGAGCCGCTCAGCTGACCCGGGCGTCGTGCGCGCGGCGCGGGAGCGGGACCACCCCGGAGCCCGTCGGTCGCTGGCCCGCCAGCGAGAGCACCAGGTCGAGCAGCGTCTGGGTCGTCAGCCCGGCGCGCACCCCCTTCGCCGTGAGCAGCACCCGGTAGACGGTGACGCTGCCCTCGGCAGGGACGTCCCACGACCAGTCGACGGACCCCAGGTGCTCGGCGGTGCCGACCCTGCCGCCCAGCCCGTTCCACGGCCCGTCCCAGAGCTGCACCCCGGCAGGGCCGGGGGAGAAGCAGCCGCCGACGGACACGTCCTGGGCGCGGGCGGCGGCGAGCAGCGTCCGGGCGTCCTCGCAGCTGAGCACGACGTCCTCGTGCTCCTCCGTGCGCATCTCGCGCTGCGTCAGGCGGAAGGAGCGGTGCTGGGGCGAGCCCGGGAGGTAGACCGTGTGCGCCGTCATGGTCATGATCTCGACCGTGGCGTTGTGCACGAGTGGCACCCGAATGAGTGAACAGACAGGCAGAATGGCCCGGTGCCCGCCCGATCGCAGTACTCCGACGAGGCCATCATCATCGGCCTGCGCGTCAAGTCGGTCGAGCGGGGCCGCAAGACCGGCGCGGCCGGCATGGTGCCGATCACCGCGAGCTGGTGGGACCTGCACCGGGACCGCAAGAACCACCCGCCCTCGCCGACGGTGATGCGTCGCTTCGGCAGCTGGAGCAAGGCCTGCGAGGCCGCCGGGGTCCCCATCCGCGAGCTGGGCGAGGTCGGGCGCCCGCAGAAGTGGTCCGACCAGGAGATGCTCGCGGTGCTCGCGGAGTTCCTCGACGCCCCGCGGCGCAAGGACAAGACCTTCGCGGCGTACGCCGAGTGGGCCCGGCTGCGCAAGGCCCGGCCCTCCGGTGCCGCGCTGCTCAAGCGGTTCGGCAGCTGGAACCGCGCGAAGGACCTCGCGACGGCCCTCGCGCAGGGATGAGGCCCGAGCAGTGGCGGCCGCGGAGGGCTGCCCACGAGGCCCGGGTCGACGACTGGACGGCGGACCACCTGGCGCGCGCGGCGAGCGGGACGCGGCACCCCGTCGAGGACTTCCTGTTCACGTACTACTCGCACCGCCCCGCCCAGCTGCGCCGGTGGTCACCGGGCGCGGGCGTCGAGCTGGTCGAGTGGGAGGGGCCGCAGCCGTGGCTCGACCCGCCGCCCGACCGAGTGGGGTGGATCGTGGAGCTCCTCGAGCGCACCGCGGCCCGCGCCCCCGTCTTCGGCTGCTACGGCCTGCACGAGTGGGCGATGGCCTACCGGACCGAGCCGCGCCACGACGTACCCCTGCGGCTCGGCGCCGACGGGACCGCAGCGGTCGTGGAGGCGCAGCCGCTGGTGTGCACCCACCACGACGCCTTCCGCTTCTTCTCCCCGGCCGCGCGGCCGCGCAACGTCCTGCAGCCGAGCCGGGACGACCAGCTGCGCCTCGAGCAGCCCGGCTGCCTGCACGCCAACATGGACCTCTACAAGTGGGCCTACAAGCTGTCGCCCTGGGTGCCCGCGGAGCTGGTCGGCGACTGCTTCGACCTTGCCCGCCGAATGCGCGTCCTCGACATGCGCGCCTCGCCCTACGACCTCACGGCATACGGGTACGAACCGGTCGCTATCGAGACGGCTGAGGGCCGCGCGACCTACCAGGCCCTGCAGCGGGAGTTCGCGACCGAGGCCGCGGCGCTGCGCGCGCGGCTTCAGCTGGCGGCTCGGTCGCTGGTCCGCCCGGCGTAGCGAAGTGGGTGCTGCCGGCGGCGTCGCGAGGTCCCGGATCGGTCGATGATGTGGGCATGACGATCGACCTGACCGGCCCCCGGCCCACTGTCGACTCGACCTGCGACCACTGCGGGCGAGTCGCCCCGCTGTACCGCCTGATCGGCACCTGGGTGCCGCTGTGCCGCGACTGCTTCGCCAGGAAGCACGGCTGACTCAGGCCGTCGTCGCGATGCCGCCGTCGACGGGGATGACCGCGCCCGTCACGTAGGACCCTGCCCGGCTCGCGAGGAAGACCGCGACGCCCGCCATGTCGTCCGGACGGCCGATCCGGTTGAGCGGTGACTGCGCGGCGATCTCGGCACCGAACGCGTCCAGGGTCGCCGCCATCATCTTCGACTCGAAGGGTCCCGGGGCCACCGCGTTCACCGTGATGTGCCGCGGCCCGAGGTCGCGGGCGAGCATCCTGGTGAGGTGGTGGATGCCGGCCTTGCTCGCCGCGTAGCTGTAGGTCGGCAGCGCGCTCACGTGCAGCCCGTCGATGCTGCCGATGTTGATGACCCGGCTGGGGTCGTCCTGGCTGCCGCGCGCCTCGAGCTTGCCGACCAGAGCACGGGTGAGGAAGAACGGGCTCTTCACGTTGAGGTTGAGGACCTTGTCCCAGGCGCTCGCGGGGAACTCCTCGAGCGGGGCGCCCCACGTCGCCCCGGCGTTGTTGACGAGGATGTCGAGCTCGTCGACGGCGTCGGCCAGCCGGACGCACTCCTCCTCGGTCTGCAGGTCGGCGGGTACGGCGGAGGCGGGCCCGTGCGTGGACAGCTCGGCGACGGCCTCGGCGCAGGCCTGCTCGTCGCGCGAGCTGATGACGACGGAGGCTCCCGCGTCGAGCAGACCGCGGGCGATCATGAGACCGATGCCGCGCGAGCCGCCGGTGACGAGCGCCTTCTTGCCCGTGAGGTCGAACAGGTCCATGGCGAGAGACCCTAGTGTCCGTCGGGTGGACCTCCCGCTGCTGACCCGGCTGCCGGGCGAGGTGCGGCTCAGGGACCTGACCCCCGCCGACGCCGGCGTGTTCGCGGCGCACATCGCCTCCGACGTGGACCGGCTGGCGGAGTTCCTCGCCTGGCCGGAGCGCACCACGACCCCGGAGGGCGCGCTCGCCTTCCTGCAGCCCTACGCCGACCAGGCCGACGGCCGGCGCGTGGTCGCCGGCGTCTGGGCCGACGAGGCGCTCGTCGGCGGCATCGTGCTGTTCCGCCACGACGAGGCCGCGGCGAGCATCGAGCTCGGCTGCTGGGCGGTCGCGGCGGCGGAGGGCAAGGGCGCCGTCCGCGCCGCGTGCGTCGAGGGCCTGCGGCTGGCCCGTGGCTGGGGGGTCGAGCGGGTGGAGTGGCTGTGCGACCCGGGCAACACCAGGTCGTCGGGGCTCGCCGTCCGGCTCGGGTTCGTGCACGAGGGGACGCTGCGCTCGTCGTACCCGCTGCGCGGGCGGCGCTGCGACACCGCGGTGTACGGGTTGGTCGAGGGTGAGATCGACGAGGCGATCCGGTGATCCTCGCCTGGTCGGTGCTGGCGCTGCTGCTGACGCTGACGCCCGGCGCGGACACCGCTCTGGTGCTCCGCACCACGGTGCGCAGCGGGTCCCGGGCGGCGCTGCGGTGCACTTTCGGCATCTGCACCGGGACGATGACGTGGGCGGCGCTGAGCGCGCTCGGCGTCTCCGCCGTGGTGGCGGCGTCGCCGCTGGCGTTCGACGTGCTGCGGTACGGCGGGGCGGGCTACCTGCTCTGGCTCGGCTTCGTCGCGCTGCGCGCCCGACCGGCCGGCGCGGCGGACAGCGTACCCCGACAGGCGTTCCGCGACGGGCTCGTGACCAACCTGCTCAACCCGAAGATCGGCGTGTTCTACGCGACCCTGCTGCCCGGCTTCATCCGGCCCGGGCAGTCGGTGCTGGGCATGTCGCTCCTGCTGGCCGGCATCCACGCGGCGATGGGCCTGGTGTGGCTGTCGGTGGTCGCGCTGGCGGCGTCGCGCGCCGCGGACGTGCTGCGCCGCGACGCCTGGCGCCGCCGGATGGAGCGCGTGACCGGCGTCGTGCTGGTCGCCTTCGGCGTCCGCGTCCTCACCACCTCCTAGCGTCCTCAGAACTGCTCCCACCGTCAGGCTGGGCGCTGAGGACGCAAGGTCAGCGCTGGAGGTACTTGCCGAGCTCCTGGCGGGCGACGGTCCGCACGTGCACCTCGTCCGGCCCGTCGGCGAGGCGCAGGGTGCGCATCCCGGCCCACATCCGGGCGAGCGGGAAGTCGTCGGAGACGCCCGCCCCGCCGTGCACCTGGATGGCGCGGTCGAGGACGTTGAGGGTCACACGCGGCGCGATGACCTTGATCGCGGCGATCTCCGTGCGGGCGCCGCGGGCGCCGACCTTGTCGATGAGCCAGGCGGTCTTCAGGGTCAGCAGCCGGGCCTGCTCGATCTCCATCCGCGACTCGGCGATCTGCTCCTGCACGACGCCCTGCCGCGCGAGCTCCTTGCCGAACGCGACGCGGGAGGCGGCCCGCTCGCACATCAGCTTCAGCGCCCGCTCGGCGATGCCGAGCGACCGCATGCAGTGGTGGATGCGGCCGGGACCGAGCCGGGCCTGGGCGATCATGAAGCCGTCGCCCTCGTTGCCGATCAGGTTGGACGCGGGCACCCGGACGTCGGTGAAGCGCACCTCGCCGTGGCCGTGCTGGTCCTGGTAGCCGAAGACCGGCAGCGCGCGGACCACCTCGACACCCGGGGTGTCGCGGGGCACGAGGATCATGGACTGCTGGCGGTGGACCGACTCGTTCACGTCGGTCTTCCCCATCACGATCATGATCTTGCAGCGCGGGTCGTTGATGCCGGTGGTCCACCACTT
>CAMLIA010000177.1 GCA_946479905.1 uncultured Frankiales bacterium
ACCGACGTGCTGGTGCTCGGCGACGACCGGGAGGCGACCGACCTGGTCCAGGCCCTCGTCGGCCGGATCACCGGGATGCGCGGGATCTACGCAGGGCGGCTGCGCAACGCCCACCAGGTCGAGGCGCTCACGGCCAACCTGATCAGCGTCAACCGCCGGTACAAGGCGCACGCGGGCCTGCGGGTGACCGACGTCTAGGGACGACCTGGGTACGGCGGTCGAGCTGCCGTCGTCGGTCCGGCGCGTCGTGTCCCTGGTCCCGTCGCTGACGGAGTCCGTCGCCGACACGGGGCTGCTGGTCGGGGCGACGGACTGGTGCTCGCACCCCCCGGACCTCGACGTGACCCGGGTCCGGGGGACCAAGAACCCCGACGTCGACGCCGTGATCGCGCTGCAGCCGGACCTGGTGCTGGCCAACGCCGAGGAGAACCGGGCCTCCGACCTCGACGCGCTGCGGGCCGCCGGGCTGGCCGTCTGGGTCACCTACCCGCGGACGGTCCCGGAGGCGCTGGACTCGCTGGCCCGGATGCTCGCGGCCTGCGGGCTGTCTGAGCCGCCCTGGTTGGTGGCTGCGAGGGACGCCTGGGCCGAGCCGTTCGCCGGCGCGCGACGGACGGCCCTCGTGCCGATCTGGCGCCGGCCGTGGATGGCGGTGGGGTCCGGGACGTTCACCGGCGACGTCCTCGCGCGGCTGGGGATCGACAACGTGCTGGCCGAGCACCCGGAGCGGTACCCGAAGGTCGCGCTCGACGCCCTCCCGTCGTACGACCTGGTGGTGCTGCCCGACGAGCCCTACGCGTTCTCGCCCGACGACGGGCCGGAGTGCTTCGACGTGCCCGCGCGGTGCGTGAGCGGTCGGCACCTCACGTGGTACGGGCCGTCGCTGGCCGAGGCGCGGGAGGTCCTCACCGCTCAGCTGGCCGGAGAGGCTTGACCCGGATGCCCTGGGCGCAGTCCGCGACGAGCTCGCGCAGCCGCTTCTCACGGGTCTCGGGCCGCTTGGCGCTGTTCACCCAGTGGCCGGCCTGCCTCTTGTACGTCGGTGGCTGGCGCTCCCAGAAGGCCCACGCCGCGGGGTCGGCCCGCAGCGCGCTGTCGTCGAAGACGATCTCGCCCTGCTCGTGGGTGTAGATGCCGGTGCGGTCGGCGCGGCGGCGCGCGAAGGCCTCCCGGCCCGCGTCGGTCATCCGGCCCTGCTCCTCGAGTGCCGCGACCTTGGCCACGTTGACCGCCGACCAGTTGCTGGTGGGCTTCCGGCGGGTGAACCGGATGCTGTAGCTCTCGTCGTCGATCCCGCGCCGCACCGCGTCGATCCAGCCGAAGCAGAGCGCCTCGTCGACCGACTCCGACCAGGTCATGCACGGCTTGCCGGTCTTCGTCTTCCAGAAGCCGACGATCAGCTCGGTCTCCGTGGCCGCGTTCTCCTCGAGCCACGCCCGCCACTCCGCCGGTGTCGCGAAGAACCTCATGAGACGGTGGCCAGGGCGGTGTCCAGGTGCTCCTTCAGCACGGCCGGGTCGAGGCCGCGGTCGAGGCGGACGCCGACCCAGCCGCGGTGGCCGACGTACGGCGGGCGGAAGTAGACCTCAGGGTCCGCGGCGAGAAGGGCCTCCTGCTCACCCGGGGGTGCGGCCAGCCAGACAGCGACGCGGCCGTCGCCGTGGTGGTCGTCGAGGCAGTTGCAGAAGCCCTTGCCCTTCGGGGCGAAGAACGCGGGCGACCCGTGGCTGAGCCGTTCGGTCACGCCCGGGATCGACAGCAGGTGCGCGCGCACCTCGGCGAACGGGTCCACGCCGCTCACTCTGCTTGCGTTCTCCGGAAACCGCGACCTTCTGGCGCGGCGTTTCCCGGAAAGCGCAAGGGTGGCGGTCAGGTGAAGCTGTGCTCCGGCCCGGGGAACTGGCCCTCGCGGACCTCGTCGGCGTAGGCGCGGGCGGCGTCGCCCAGCACGGCGCGGAGGTCGGCGTAGCGCTTGGCGAGCTTCAGCCCCTTGGGGGTGAGGCCGGCCATGTCGGTCCAGACGAGCACCTGGGCGTCGGTGCCCGGTCCGGCGCCGATGCCGATGGTGGGGATGACCAGCTCCTTCGTGACCCGCTCCGCCAGGTCGGCCGGCACCACCTCGAGCACGATGGCGAACGCCCCGGCGGCCTGCAGCGCGAGCGCGTCCTCGAGGAGCTGGTCGCCGGACTCCCCGCGGCCCTGCACCTTGTAGCCGATGGCGTTGACGCTCTGGGGGGTGAGCCCGAGGTGCCCCATCACCGGCACGCCGGAGTCGGCGAGCAGCTGGACCTGGGGGAGCACCCGGGCGCCGCCCTCCAGCTTCACGGCCTGTGCCCCTACCTGCAGGAACCGTGCGGCGTTGCGGAACGCCTGCGCAGGGGACTCCTGGTAGCTCCCGAACGGCATGTCGGCCACGACCATCGGGCGCTTCGTGCCCCGGACGACCCCGCGCACGAGCGGGAGCAGGTCCTCCATCGTCACGGGGACCGTGGTCTCGTACCCGAGCACGTTGTTGCCGGCGCTGTCCCCGACGAGCAGCACGGGGATGCCGACCTCGTCGAAGAGCTGGGCCGTGAGCATGTCGTAGCTGGTGAGCATCGCCCACCGCTCGCCACGGTCCTTGGCGTCCTGCAGGTCGCGGGTGCTGACACGGCGGTTGGTGACGCCGCCGTACAGGGTCTTGAGGTCGTCCGACACGAGGGTCCTCCGGAGGTCGTCTCCAGGCTGCTCTTTGGCGCAGTCCCGGGACTGCCTCCAGGGTGCCACCGGAACGGCCGCGTTGTCGCTGTGTTGCGCATCACGCCCCTGGTGGCAGGATCCGCGACATGACGGACAACTGGCCGATCATCCACGCGGAGCGCCGGGCGCTGGCCGACGACCTCGCGAACCTGACCAGCGAGCAGTGGGCGACCCCCTCGCTCTGCCAGGGCTGGACCGTCCACGACGTCCTCGCGCACCAGGTCGCGTCCGCCACGTTCACCCCGCCGACGTTCTTCCTGCAGTTCATCGCGGCCGGGTTCAACTTCGGGAGGTTCGCGCAGAGGGCGGTGGACCGGATCGGCAAGGACGGACCTGCCGCGACCCTGGCCGCCTTCCGGGCGAACGAGACCTCCACCAAGAGCCCGCCCGGCCCGAAGGACACCTGGCTGGGCGAGACCCTCGTGCACTCCGAGGACATCCGGCGCCCGCTGGGCATCGGGCACGACTACCCGACCGAGGCCGTCGTGCGCGCCCTGGACTTCTTCAAGGGCAGCAACACCCTCATCGGGTCCAAGAGCCGGATCGCCGGCCTGACGCTGAAGGCGACGGACGCGGACTGGACGCACGGCGCCGGGCCGCTCGTCGAGGGGCCGGCCGTCTCGCTGCTCATGGCGATGACCGGCCGCAAGGCGCACCTCGACGACCTGCGGGGCGACGGTCTGGCGACCCTGCGCACCCGCTGACGCCGGTCAGGCGACGGGCGGGGACTCCTTCCACCGGCTGGTGATCGGCAGCCGGCGGTCGCGCCCGAACGCGCGCGGGGTGATCTTCGGACCGGGTGGGTACTGCCGGCGCTTGTACTCCGCGAGGTCGACGAGGCGCACGACCCGGTCGATGAGGGCGGCGTCGAAGCCGGCGGCGATCAGCTCGGCCCGACCCAGGTCGCGCTCCACGTAGGCGTCGAGCAGCGCGTCCAGCACCGCGTAGTCCGGCAGCCGGTCGCTGTCGAGCTGCCCCGGCGCGAGCTCGGCGGACGGCGGCTTGTCGATGCTGGCCGCCGGGATCGCCGGCGACACCGTGTTGCGCCAGCGGGCCAGCGCCCACACCAGGGTCTTCGGGACGTCCTTGATGGGCGCGAAGCCGCCCGCGCTGTCGCCGTAGAGGGTGGAGAACCCGGTGGCGAGCTCGCTCTTGTTGCCGCAGGTCAGCACGAGGTGCCCGTGCTGGTTGGACAGCGCCATGATGAGCGTGCCGCGCACCCGGGCCTGCAGGTTCTCCAGCGCCAACCCGTCGAGGGGGGTCGCGGCGGTGAACGCGTCGACCATCGACGAGATCGGGATGACCTGGAAGTGCAGGCCCTGCAGCTCGGCGAGCGCCCGCGCGTCGGCGACCGAGCCTTCCGACGACCAGGCGCTCGGCATGCCGAACACGTGCACCCGGTCCGGCCCCAGGGCGTCGGCGGCGATCGTCGACACGACCGCGCTGTCGATGCCGCCGGACAGGCAGATCGCGACGCTCTTGAAGCCGTTCTTGTCGACGTAGTCGCGGGTCGCGGTGACGAGCGCCCCCCACACCTCCGCCTCGTCCGGCAGCCGGGCCGCGATCCCCGGGACCAGGGGCTGGTACGCCGGCAGCGGCTCGGCGGCGAGCACGTGCCGGTCGACGTGCATGACCGTCCCGTCCCGGGCGTCGACCGCACCGGAGAGCTCGCTCTCGCCGAGCGGCAGGTCGAGGTCGACGGCCATCAGGCCCTGCTCCCACATGGGGGCGCGGGCCACGACGCTCCCGTCGGCCAGCACCACCATCGAGTCGCCGTCGTAGACGAGCTCGTCCTGCCCCCCGACCAGGTTGACGTAGGCGATCGGCGCGCCGGCCTCGACCGCCCGCCGGGACACCAGGGCGCCCCGCACGTCGTCCTTGAACCGCTCGTAGGGGCTCGCGTTCGGGCACAGCAGCAGCCCGACCCCGGCGTCGCGGGCGACCGCGATCGGCCCGCCCTCCTGCCAGAGGTCCTCGCAGATGACGATGCCGACGTCGACGCCGTGCAGCCGGACGACGGGGAACCGGTCGCCCCGCACGAAGTAGCGGAACTCGTCGAAGACGCCGTAGTTCGGGAGGTGGTGCTTGGCGTACGTCGTGACGACCTGGCCCTGCCAGAGGACGGCGGCGGCGTTCTGCGGCTCGCCGGCGGGCCGGCCGACGGCGGGCGCCGGGCGGTGGCTCTTGTCGCAGTAGCCGACGACCACGGCCGTGTCGCCCGCGCCCTCGTCGTACAGCCTCCTGGCCAGCGCGTGCAGGGCGGCGACGCTCGCGTCGACGAACGACCGCCGCAGCACCAGGTCCTCCGGCATGTAGCCGGTGAGGGTCATCTCGGGCAGCAGCACCACGTGGCAACCGCCCTGCCGGGCGTGCGCCACCCACTGGCTGACCAGGTCGGCGTTGCCCTGCAGGTCGCCCACCGTGGTGTCGATCTGGGCGAGACCGACGCGCAGCTGCGGCATGCCCCCGAGCCTACGAGGCCGCCTTCAGCAGGGCCTCGTACTCGTCGTCGGAGAGCTGCACGTCCGCCGCGGCGCAGTTCTCCTCCAGGTGCGCCACCGACCCGGTGCCGGGGATGGGCAGCATCACGGGCGACCGCTTGAGCAGCCACGCGAGCGCCAGCTGGGCGTGCGTCGCGTCGTGCTCCCTGGCGATCTCGTCGAGCACCCCACCGGGCCGGGCGAGGTCCCCGGCGGCGACGGGGAACCACGGGATGAACCCGATGCCCTCTCGCTCGCAGTAGTCGAGGACCTCCTCGGACTGCCGGTTCGCGAGGTTGTAGAGGTTCTGCACCGTGACGATCGGCAGGATCGCCCGGGCCTGCTCGATCTGGGCGACCGTGACCTCGGACAGCCCGACGTGCCGGATCAGGCCCGCGTCCTGCAGCTCCTTGATCGCCCCCAGCGACTCCTCGACCGGGACCTTGGCGTCGATCCGGTGCAGCTGCCACAGGTCGATCCGGTCCACGCCGAGCCGGCGCAGGCTCATGTGCACGCACTGCCGGAGGTACTCGGGGCGGGCGACCTGCTCCCAGATGCCCGGGCCGCTGCGGGTGAGGCCGCCCTTGGTGGCCACCACGACCTTGCCGTAGGGGTGCAGGGCCTCCCGGATGAGGTCCTCGCTGACGTACGGGCCGTAGCTGTCGGCGGTGTCGATGAAGTCCACCCCGAGCTCGACCGCCCGCCGCAGCACCTGCTTCGCGACCTCGGGGTCCTTCGGAGGCCCCCAGATGCCCTCGCCGGTGATGCGCATCGCGCCGAACCCCAGCCGGTGGACCTCGAGGTCGCCGCCGATCCTGAACGTGCCGCTCGCCTTCGTCATGGCTCCTTCCTACCCGTACCCCGCACGTCGCGTACCGTCCGGGCTGATGGAGATCACCCTGGTACGCGGCGACATCACGGTGCAGCAGGTCGACGCGATCGTGTCGGCGGCCAACGTCGGGCTGCTGGGAGGCGGCGGCGTCGACGGCGCCATCCACGCGGCGGCCGGCCCGAGGTTGCTCGAGGCGTGCCGCCCGCTGGCGCCGTGCCCGGCCGGGTCGGCGGTGGTGACGCCGGCGTTCGACCTGGCGCCGGTGCGGTGGGTGATCCACGCGGTCGGGCCGATCTACTCCGGCCCGGAGGACGCGGCGACCCTCGCGAGCGCCTACACCTCCGCGCTGGCCCGGGCCGACGAGGTCGGGGCGCGCTCGGTGGCGTTCCCGTCCATCTCGACCGGGGTCTACGGGTACCCCGCGGACGAGGCGTCCCGGATCTCCGTGGCAGCCCTGCGCGCTGCGGACACGGCGGTCGAGCAGGTGCTGCTCGTGGCCTTCAGCCGCGGCATGGCGGCCCGGTGGGAAGAGGCCCTGCTCGAGGGCCTCGAGGGCTAGGAGCGGATCCGCTCGGGCAGCGGGTCACCCTCGCCGAAGAACAGCCGCGTGGTCGGCAGGGCCAGGATCACCAGGGCGACGGCACTGCCCGCCGAGGCGTTGTTGTGCACCCACACGGCGGTGACCAGCGCGCTCGAGGCGGCCACCACCAGCGACCACCAGGCCAGCCGGGTCGGCAGGGTCATGACGCGAGCGGACACCAGCAGGGCGACGGCGCAGGTCATGAGCACCCAGGCGTTCGTGGCGCCGCGGACGAGCTCGCTCACCCCGATGACGATCAGCGCCCACGCGCACAGCGCGGAGTAGGCGGAGAGGGCTCGCAACGGCAGCGGCATGCCGTCGAGGCTGAGCAGCAGGCGCTTCATGCGCTGGTCGTCCTTCGGTTGGTCTGGGTACGACCACGCTATCGCCGTTCGGGTGCTTTCGCGCAGTTGGTCACAGGTGACGTTCAGGACAGCGCCCACGAGGCCGTCGCGCCGGCCAGCTCGGCGGTGACGCGCCCCACCTGCGGCTCCCCGAACCGGAAGGCGTAGGACGCGTCCACGAACCTGCCCAGCAGCCCCTCGACGTCGGCCGTCCACGCCCCTTGCGGCGGCACCTCGAGCGGGACGGCCAGCTCCTCCAGCACCGTCCCGGCGGGGTGGAAGAGCGCGACCTGCAGGGTGCCCGCCCACGGGGTGGGCCGGTCGTTGGCGGCGTGCAGGGCGAGGCCGTCCAGCCCCTCGTCGGTGAACCAGACCGCCCGGGGGGCGAGGATGCGCTGCAGGTTCGCGTACGCAGCCTTGGGGGTGCCGTCGGACTCCAGCACGCCCCACCCGTGGCCAGGCTGCAGGTCGCGCAGCCACAGCACCAGGCCGCCGCGGTTCGGTGACGCCTCCCGGCGCCAGTCCCCGAAGACGTGCTCCATCAGCTCGCCGACGACGAGCTCGCGCGGGCGGCCCAGGGCCGTGGCGTAGTGGTCGACGACGTCGGCGAAGTCCCAGGACGACCCGTTGTCCTGCGGCACGAAGTCGCCGGTCGTGGACGGGACGGCGAAGGCCAGGCACTCGGAGGCGAACCGCACCGCCGACGTCCGCACGTCCGACAGCGGGCGGCGGTAGCCCCCCACCCCGAACCAGTGGGCGATGCCCTCACCCACCCGGAAGGGGAGCGCGCCGCCGACCGGCGAGTTGCCGACCCAGATCGCCTGGTCGCCGACGGCCTCGGGCGCCCGCTGCACGAGGAAGTCGGTCTGCCACAGCGTCGGGTCGAGCCCGAGCATGGCCACCTGCTGGGCGGTCTCGCTGCCGCCGCACACCACGGCCAGCGACGGGTGACCGCCGGCGACCTCGAGCAGGTCGGCGAGCTCCTCGTCGAGGCCGAGCAGGTCGTGGGGGACGTCGAGGTTCGCGAGCGCGAGGTCGTGCCAGACCAGCACGCCCAGCTCGTCGCAGGCTGCGAAGAACTCCTCCGACTCGTAGGTCGCGGTGCCCGGCACCCGGAGCATGTTCATGCCGGCCTCGGCGGCCAGCCGGACGGTCGCGCGCGGGTCCTCGGGCACGCCGGCCAGCAGCCCGGGCGGCGTCCAGACCGCACCGCGCGCCCAGGTGCGTACCCCGTTGACGACGAGGTCCAGCGAGGTCGGGTCGGCGTTGTGCAGGGAGCGGAACCCCACCCGCGCGACCACCTCTCCCGCGACGGTGACGTCGTGCAGGACGGGCTCGCCGTGGGTGTGCGGCCACCAGAGGTCGACGTCCGGGATCCGGAGCTCCCCGACGCCGGTCACCCCGGCGCAGCTCAGCTCGAGGTCGGAAGTGGAGGTCAGCACGCCCGTCGTCCGGTCCAGGCGGGTGCGCAGCCCGAGGACGGGTCGGGCGGCCTCGAGAGTGACCGGCCGCCACGGGCCGACGACCGGGGGACCAGGCGCGATGCCGGGGCAGCGACCGAGCAGCATCGTGCGGACCAGGCGGAGGTTGCCGTCCTCGACCAGCCGGGTGCGCCAGCGCGCCCGGGGCGGCTTGTCGGCGGGGAGTGCGGCGCTGAGCGGCAGGCAGCGGATCTCGACGACGGACCCGGTCCGGACGTCGACCGGCAGCCGGTGCCGCGCGAACATCGAGGAGCAGCGCAGCGCGACCTCGCCGTCGACCAGCACCTCGTACGCCGTGGCGACCCCACCGAGGACCAGCACCGGGTCCGTGGGCACCTGCACGACCGTGGTGCGGAACACCCAGGTCCGCTCGTCGAGGTCGTCGGTGCGGAAGGCCTGCGAGACCGTGCCCGGCACGACCACGGGCGTCACGGTGCCGTCGTCGGCGATCAGCTCCCACGGCCCCAGCACGCCGCCCATCCTGCCGTGCCCCG
>CAMLIA010000178.1 GCA_946479905.1 uncultured Frankiales bacterium
AAGCGTCGTACCGTCCTGCGCGAGTACCTCGAGGCGATGCGGCAGCTCTGGACGTCGGACGAGGCCGAGTACGACGGGGAGTTCGTGTCGTTCGGGAAGTCCTGGGCGTACCCGAAGCCGGTCCAGCCGCACCTGCCGGTGCTGGTCGGGGCGGGCGGGACCGAGAAGACCTTCGACTGGATCGTCGCGAACGCCGACGGGTGGATCAACACGCCCCGCGAGCTCGACGTCACCGACCAGGTGCTGCTGCTGCGCAAGAAGTGGGCCGACGCCGGGCGCAGCGGCGAGCCGCAGATCGTCTTCCTCGGCGGCAAGCCCGACCCGGACAACATCAAGAAGCTCGAGGACATCGGTGTCACCGAGTGCGCCTTCGGCATGCCCGACAAGGACACCCCTGAGGTCGTCGCCTACCTCGAGCGGCTGGCGGGCAAGCTACCCCGCTAGCCGGGTGTGGAGGCGCAGGGCGGCGGCGTCGGTGAGGGCGGCGACCTGGTCGACCGCCACCCGCAGCCGGGCCCGGTCGTCGGCAGCGGCGTCCCACTGCTCCTGGTAGAACGGCTCGAGCGCGACCTGGTCGACGACCCGCGGCAGCAGCTCGGCGATCACCTCGCGCTCCCGGGCCTGCAGCGCGGACGCCTCCGGGCGCTGCATGACGTAGAGGTTCGTCAGCGCCTTGAGCACCGCGACCTCGGCACGGTCGACGAACGGCACCACCAGGTCGCCGGCGTAGCCGCACAGGTCGGTGTCGCCGAACTCCGCCCGGGTGGCCTTCTCGGCGGCCGAGCAGAACCGCCCGATGAGGGTGCTGGTCATCCGCTTGACCGCCACCTGGGCCGCGGCCGTCCCGTCGTAGGAGCGGGGCCACCACGGCTGGTCGATCAGGGCACGGGCGATCTCCTCGAGCTCCCACACCCCGGCGTCGGAGTAGTGCTCGGCGGCGACGGCTGCGACCTCCCGGTAGGCACCGGCGACGACGGCGGGCAGGTCGACGAGCCCGCTGACGATGCCGTCCTCCACGTCGTGCACCGAGTAGGCCACGTCGTCGGACCAGTCCATGACCTGCGACTCCAGCGGCCGCGCCTCGTCGGTACGCCCTGAGCGGACCCACGCGAAGACCGGCAGGTCGTCGTCGTACACGCCGTACTTGCGGCGGCCCTCGCTGCGGGTCCAGGGGTACTTGGTGGCGGCGTCGAGGCTGGCTCGGGTGAGGTTGAGCCCGGCGCCCTCGACCTTGACCTCCAGCCGGGTCAGCAGCCGGAACGACTGCGCGTTGCCCTCGAACCCGCCGCACGCCGCCGCGGCCTCGTCCAGCGCCAGCTCGCCGTTGTGGCCGAAGGGCGGGTGCCCGAGGTCGTGGGCGAGGCAGGCGGCGTCGACCAGGTCCGGGTCGCAGCCCAGGGCGGCCCCGAGCTCGCGCCCGACCTGGCTGCACTCCAGCGAGTGCGTCAGCCGGGTCCGCGGGACGGCGGCTTGCACGCCGACCGGCTCGACGACCTGCGTCTTGCCCGCGAGCCGGCGCAGTGCCCCCGAGTGCAGGACCCGCGCGCGGTCGCGCTGGAAGGCCGTGCGCCCGGCACGGCGGTCGGGCTCCTCGACCCGGCGCTCGCGCGCGGCCTCGTCGTACGCCATCGGGCCATCCAACTACCTGCTCCGGCGGGGCCGGGAGCCGAGCCGATAGGTTGCCCCGTTATGACCACTGTGACGAGGACCGGAACCGCCCTGCTGACCGTCCTGCTGGCCGCGGCCTGCAGCGGCGGCTCGAGCCCGGCGAAGGAGGTCGCGCCCACCAAGGCCACGGGCACCGCAGCGGCCAACGCGATCAACCTGAAGAAGTCCGACCTGCCCAGCGGGTGGACGAGCACCGCGGCAGACAACTCCGACAACAGCAAGGACGAGACCGACAAGAAGCTCGCCGCCTGCCTCGGGCTGCAGGCCACCGACATCAACGACGTGGTCGACCTCAACTCCGACGACTTCTCCAAGGGCGCGCCGCCGTCGGGCGTGCAGGTGAGCTCGGAGGTGGAGGTGGTGGCGTCGCTGGCGCAGGCGAAGCGGCTGCAGAAGGGCTACAGCGGCGACAAGGCCGAGTCCTGCATCAGCACGCTGTTCGCCGACGAGGCGAAGGCCGAGGCGGGCAGCACCCCCGGCGTCACGTTCGGCACGCCGACCGTGACGAAGAAGTCCGGGCCGTCCGGCACCGACGGCAGCTTCGGCTTCACGGTCCAGGTCCCGGTCAAGGCGCAGGGCGCCTCGATCAACGTGACCTCGACGATCGTCGGCTTCTTCGTCAAGCACACCGAGGTCACCCTGCAGAGCACGTCCTTCGGCGCCGGCGCCGACTTCGACGCCGACGCGGTCATGAAGGCGCTGGTGGACCGGGCGAAGGCCTCCGCCGTCTGAGCGACTGGCAGGCTGCCCGCGTGAGGGTCCTGCACGTCAACGACTACCCGCCGGGCGAGGGCCACGGCGGCGCGGAGCTGTACCTCGCCCGGCTGCTCGCCGCCCAGCGCACCGCCGGCCACGAGGTGGACGTGCTCAGCGGGGACGGCAGCCACCACGGAGCGCGGACCGTGCTCGACCTCTGGGACCCGTGGGCGGCACGCCGGCTGCGCCAGCGGGTCGCGGTCTTCCGGCCCGATGTGGTGCACGTGCACAACGTGCTGCGCGAGCTCTCGCCGTCGGTGCTGGCGCCGACCGGGGTCCCCACGGTGCTCACCGTGCACGACCTGCGGTCGTTCGGAGGGTCGGAGCACCACCTGCCCGACCCTCGTGCGCTGGCCGGTCGCGCCCTCGACCCGCTGGTACGACGGCAGTGCCGTCGCGCGGACGCCGTCGTCGGGGTCTCCGAGGTGGTCGCGGGCACGCTGCGGCAGGCCGGCGTCGCGGGTGCGCAGGCGATCCCGGTGCCGGCGCCGGCACCGGTCGGCCCCCTGCTCCCGGTCGAGGACTGCCACGACGTGCTCTTCGCCGGGCGGCTGTCGGAGGACAAGGGCATCCGGGTGCTGCTCGCGGCCTTCGCGCAGGTCACCGGCGGCCGGCTGGTCGTCGCGGGCGACGGCCCGCTGGCGGTCCCCGGGGCGCGGCGGATGACGTCGGCAGAGGTGTCCGCGGCGATGGGCCGGGCGCGCGTGGTCGTGGTCCCGTCGCTGCCCGGGCTGCGGCGCGAGGGCTCGTCGCTGACCGCGGCCGAGGCGGCCCGGCACGGCCGGCCGCTGGTCACGAGCGACGACCCCGCGGTGGCCGAGGTGGCCCGGACCGTCGGTGGCGACGTGGTGCCCGCCGGCGACGTCGCGGCCCTCGCCGCAAGGATCCAGCACTGGCTCGACGCCCCGGACGAGGCGGCCCGAGCCGGGCAGGCGGCCGCCCGCGCTGCCGTCGTCTTCGACCCGGCGGCGGTGGCTGCCGGCTACGACGAGGTGTACGACCGGGTGGGTCAGCGCTGACGCGCCCGGTGCGCCTTGGTGATCTGCTTCCACTTCCGCGCCTCCTCGGCGCGCAGCCGCGCGTCGGTGCGACGCGCCTGGAAGGCGAGCTCGCGCTGCAGCTTGCGCCAGCTGTCGACCCGGTCCTGGCCGAGGTCGCCGCTGACCACGCTCGCCAGCACCGCGCAGCCGGGCTCGGTCTGGTGGGCGCAGTCCGCGAACCGACAGGCGGTCGCCAGCTCCTCGACGTCGGAGAAGGCCAGCGACAGGCCGTCGTCGGCCGCGTGCAGCGCCACGCCGCGCAGCCCTGGGGTGTCGATGATGACGCCGCCGCCCGGGAGCACGAGCAGCTCGCGGTGCGTCGTCGTGTGCCGGCCCTTGCCGTCGACGTGGCGCGTCTCCCCGATGGCCATCACGTCGCCGCCCATCAGGGCGTTCACGACCGTGGACTTCCCGGCCCCCGAGGCCCCGAGCAGCACCAGCGTCGACGTCGCGTAGGGGGCGAGGGCAGCGACGTCGCCGTGCGCCGCGGAGACCGTCACGACCTCGCAGCCGGGCGCGTGCGGCTGGACCTGCCGGACCGCCGCGTCCGGGTCGGGGCACAGGTCGGCCTTGGTGAGCACGACCACAGGCGTCGCCCCGGACTCCCAGGACAGCGTGAGCAGCCGCTCCAGCCGGCGCAGCGGGAGCGGGCCGGAGAGCCCGAGGCAGAGCAGCACCACGTCGACGTTGGCGGCGAGCGGCTGGGGCCGCGACCGACCGCGGACGTCGCCCCGGACGAGCAGGGAGGTGCGCGGCAGGCACGCGGCGACGACGTCGCCGTCGAGCGCGAGCCAGTCACCGACGGTCAGGTCGTCGGAGGTCGACGGCACCCTGGCCGGGCCGTCGGGGGTGAGCACGTCGTACGCGGAGCGGTCGACGCGGGTGAGCAGAGCGGGGGTCTGGCCGGCCGGGACGGCCGGGAAGTCGAGCAGCAAGGCAGCAGCCTCTCAGGAGAAGGGCGACCGCGTCAGGCAGCCGCCCCGGGAAGGTGGGCACACAGGACAGCTCCCGTCATGGCCGCACACCCCCTCTCGCTCACTGGATAGGCTGAACCTTAGAGCGAAGGTCAACCGGATATCCGGCCGCGCGATAGGTTGCGGCTCCACTACCCGGCTGGGCAAGGACGGAGCGCATGACCCACTGCCCCTCGCTGGACCAGGAGCTGTGGCCCCTGGCGCTCGAGCAGCTGCGGCTCGACGTCCGGTCGAGGCAGCAGGCGTTCGGTGGGCGGCTCCTCACGCTGCCCGGGGCGCTGGGGGTGGCGGACGCGTCCGTCCGCATCCCGTGCTGGGTGCACGACCCGGCGGCGGACCTGGGCGAGGTCATCGCGGCCTGCCGCACGAGCAGGACGCCCATGCCGATCCACATCCTGGCCGACCACCCCGACCAGCAGCTGGTCCTCGACGCCGGCTGGGTCCTCGCCGAGCACCTCACCGAGATGCTGCTGCTCGAACCGCCTCCCCCGCGGGACGCCCCGCCCGGGGTGGCCATCGAGCCGGTGCGCGTCCCCGGCGGCCTCGAGGAGTTCTACGCCGCGATGGCGCGCGGGTTCGAGGCGCACCCGCACGAGCCCGAGCAGTGGCTGCCACGGGCGGCGATCGCCACCGACGGGGTGCAGCTGCTGGTCGCCCGCGACGACGCCGGCGCGGTCGTCGGCACCGCCGGCCTGCGCCCGCGCGGTGACGGTGCGAACCTCTACGCGATCTCGGTGCCGCCCCAGCACCGCCGCCAGGGCATCGGCACGGCCCTCACCGCGGCCGCGGCCCAGGCTGCGTTCGCGCAGGGCGCCGCGCTGGTGCACCTGCACGCGTCGCCGGCGGGGTACCCGATCTACGAGCGGGCCGGCTTCCGGGTGGTCGGGAGCTGGGCGCTGTACGACCCGCCCGACTGAGTCACACCGCGCGGGGCCCGGCCTCGCTGCTGCGGTGGAAGATCCGGTAGTAGAGGTACGCCGCGGTCTCGCGGGCGACGTAGTGCAGCTCGGTGGACCGCGACGCGTTCGCCGGCCCCGTGCGGGTCGGCGACGTGGCCGCCCGCAGCCCGAGGTCCGTCGCCATCCGGCGCGACCGCAGCGAGTGCCAGGGGTCGGTGACGAGGACGGCGCTCCTCCAGTGCTGCTGGTCGTAGACGACGGCCAGCGCCTTCAGCGACTGCAGGGTGTCCCCGCCGACGCCGACCGCGACGACGGCGGTGATGCCCTTCGTCCCGAGGTACCGCTTGCCCGCCTGCGCCTCGGTGAAGCGGTCGCCGGTGCGACCGCCGCCGACCGTGACGATCCGTGGCGCGACGCCGTCGTTGTACAGCGCGGCCGCGTGGTCCAGCCGCGCGCGGAAGAACGGCGCTCGGCCGGCCGTCGAACTGCGAGGCCCCGAGCACCACGATGGCGTCGGAGCGCGGCCGGTCGTCCTGGCGCGCCACCCACCACACCCGGGCGGCGGTGGCGGCGACCACGAGGACGGGCAGCAGGACGAGGACCGCCAGGACCCTCCGGACGGTCTTCGAGAACAGCAGGAGGAACACCTAGCGGGTGTCGCTGCCGGTGGCCTCCAGCGCGGCCCGCCCGGCTTCGAGGCGGGCCACCGGGACGCGGAACGGTGAGCAGCTCACGTAGTCCAGTCCCACGTCGTGGAAGAAGTGCACCGAGTCCGGGTCTCCGCCGTGCTCGCCGCACACGCCGAGGTGCAGCCCCGGGCGGGTCGCCCGGCCCTCCTCGACGGCGATGCGCACGAGCCTCCCGACGCCCTCCCGGTCCAGCGACTCGAACGGGCTGACCCCGAAGACGCCCTTGTCCAGGTAGGACGCGAAGAAGCTCGCCTCGACGTCGTCGCGGCTGAAGCCCCACGTCGTCTGCGTGAGGTCGTTGGTGCCGAAGGAGAAGAACTCGGCCGCCTCGGCGATCTGGCCGGCGGTGAGCGCCGCGCGCGGGAGCTCGATCATGGTCCCGACGGGGAACTGCAGGGAGCAGCCGTGCGCCGCCGCGACCTCGCCGATGACCCGGCGGGCCTCCTCCTCGATGAGCTCGAGCTCCTGCACGCTGCCGACGAGCGGGATCATGATCTCGGCCTGCGGGTCGCCGCCCATCCGCTGCCGGAAGCAGGCGGCCTCGGCGATGGCGCGCACCTGCAGGGCGAACAGGCCGGGGATCACCAGGCCCAGCCGGACGCCGCGCAGGCCGAGCATCGGGTTCTGCTCGTGCATCCGCTCGACCGCGTGCAGCAGCCGCAGGTCGTCCTCGTGCGGCGTGCCGCGCTCCTCGGCCAGCGCGACCTTCACCGCCAGGCTGGTGAGGTCGGGGAGGAACTCGTGCAGGGGCGGGTCGAGCAGCCGGATCGTGACGGGCAGCCCGTCCATCGCCTCCAGGATCCGCTCGAAGTCCTTGCGCTGCGGCTCCAGCAGGGCCGCGAGCGCCTCCTCGCGCTCGGCGTCGGTCTCGGCGAGGACGAGCCGCTCGACGTACTGCCGCCGGTCGCCGAGGAACATGTGCTCGGTACGGCACAGGCCGATGCCCTCGGCACCGAACCTCCTGGCGCGCTCGGCGTCCTCGTCGGTGTCGGCGTTGGTCCGCACCTTCAGCCGGCGGGCGCTGTCGGCGTGCGCGATGAGCCGGTCGACGGCCTTGACGAGGTCGTCCGCCTGGTCCGCGCCGAGGGACCCCTCGAAGTACTGGACCACCGGGGAGGGGGTGACCGCGACCTCGCCGAGGAAGACCTCGCCGGTGGTGCCGTCGATCGACACGACGTCGCCCTCCCGGACGACCGAGCCGTCCTTGAGGTGGATGCTCGCGGCAGCCGAGTCGACCTCGAGCTCCTCCGCCCCGCACACGCACGTCTTGCCCATCCCGCGGGCGACGACGGCGGCGTGGGACGTCTTGCCACCGCGGCTGGTGAGGATCCCCCTCGCGGCGATCATGCCGGACAGGTCGTCGGGGTTCGTCTCGCGCCGGACGAGGATGACGTCCTCCCCCCGTGCCTCCCACTCGACGGCGGCGGCCGAGGTGAACACGACCTTGCCGACCGCGGCCCCCGGGCTCGCCCCCATGCCCTTGGTGAGCCGCTTCGCGCCGGAGGTGTCGCCGAAGTGCGGGAACATCAGCTGGGCCAGCTGCGCGCCCGACACCCGCAGCAGCGCCTCGTCGAGGTCGATGAGGCCCTCGTCGACGAGCTGCGTGGCGATGCGGAAGGCCGCCCCGGCGGTGCGCTTCCCGACCCGCGTCTGGAGCATCCAGAGCTTGCCGCGCTCGATGGTGAACTCGATGTCGCACAGGTCGCGGTAGTGGTGCTCGAGGGTCGCCATGATGCCCATGAGCTCGTCGTAGGACTTCTTGTCGAGCTGCTCGAGGTCCTGCAGGGGCAGGGTGTTGCGGATGCCGGCCACGACGTCCTCGCCCTGGGCGTTCTGCAGGTAGTCGCCGTAGACGCCCTGCGCGCCCGAGCCCGGGTCTCGTGTGAACGCCACGCCCGTGCCGCTGTCCATGCCGAGGTTGCCGAAGACCATCGAGCAGACGTTGACCGCGGTGCCGAGGTCGGCGGGGATCCGCTCCTGGCGGCGGTACAGGCGGGCCCGTTCGCCGTTCCAGGAGTCGAAGACGGCCCGCGTCGCGAGGTCCATCTGCTCGCGGGGGTCCTGGGGGAAGTCCCGGCCGGTGGCGTCCCGGACGATCGCCTTGAAGGTCGCGACGAGCGCCTGCAGGTCGGCGGCGTCGAGGTCGAGGTCGCTGGTGGTCCCGCGCGCCTTCTTCGCCTCGTCGTGGGCGTGCTCGAACAGCTCGCCGTCCACGCCGAGGACCGTCTTGCCGAACATCTGCAGCAGCCGGCGGTAGGAGTCCCAGGCGAACCGCTCGTCACCCTGCTTCGCCAGGCCGAGCACGGACGCGTCGTTGAGCCCGATGTTGAGGACGGTGTCCATCATCCCGGGCATCGAGAACTTGGCGCCGGAGCGGACGCTGACGAGCAGCGGGTCGTCGGCCTGCCCGAGCTTCTTGCCCATCGCCTGCTCGAGGGCGTCGAGGTGCTGCGTGACCTCGTCGGCCAGCTCGGCGGGGACATCGCCGTTCGCGAGGTAGGCGGTGCAGGCCTCCGTGGTGATGACGAAGCCCGGCGGCACCGGCAGCCCGAGGTTGGTCATCTCCGACAGGTTGGCGCCCTTGCCCCCGAGCAGGTCCTTCATGTCCCGGGAGCCCTCGGCGAAGTCGTACACGTACTTGGTCATGACCGGGCTCCTAGAGAGGTCCGAGCTTGTCGTTGAGGTAGCGCTCCACCTGGTCGAGCGCCACCCGCTCCTGCGACATGGTGTCGCGCTCGCGCACGGTCACGGCCCGGTCCTCGAGGCTGTCGAAGTCGACGGTGACGCAGAACGGCGTGCCGATCTCGTCCTGACGGCGGTACCGGCGTCCGATGGCGCCG
>CAMLIA010000179.1 GCA_946479905.1 uncultured Frankiales bacterium
CGGTGGGGCGCCGTGCGCGGGGGCAGTTTGCCCCGACACCGGCGCCCCCCCCGGCCGCTCCCGCCGGCCGGATCCGGTGGGCCCGAGCGCCGGGGCTGGTACGTCGATGGCGGGGCGCTCGCACCCGCCGTCGACCTGGAAGACCTTGCCCGTCACCCAGGACGAGGCCGACGACGCGAGGTAGAGCGCGGCGCACGCGATGTCCTCCGGTTCGCCGGCCCGGCGCATCGGGGTGTTGGCCTCGAACTGCGACCGCAGGCCCTCGTCGGTGAGGACGACCTCGAGACCTCTGGTGGCGACGCCGCCGACACCGATCGCGTTCACGCGCACCCGCGGGGCCAGCTCCACGGCGATGTTCTGGGTCATCTTGTTCAGTGCCGCCTTCGCGGCGCCGTAGGCGACGAACGAGCTCATCACCATGTCCGCAGATCGTGACGAGATGTTCACCACCGACCCCGAGCCGACCGTGTCGACCATGGCACGAGCCGCGAGCTTGGTCAGGAGGAAGGGTGCGGTCACGTTGAAGCGGAGCGCCGTCTCGAAGAAGCTCTCCGACGTCGACATGGCCGGCCTCGGGCCCGTCCCGCCCGCGTTGTTGACCAGCACGTCCAACCGCCCGAACGCCTCGACCGTCGTCGCGACCAGGCGCTCGAGGTCCTCGGTCCGGGTGACGTCGGTGACCACAGCGAGCGCACGGCGGCCACGGGCCTCCACCTCCTTGGCGACGGCGTCGATGTCGGCCTGGGTGCGTGCCGCGACGACCACGTCAGCGCCGGCCTCCGCGAAGCCGAGAGCGATCCCTCGCCCGATGCCCATGCCGCCACCGGTCACGACGGCGACCTGCCCGGCGAGGCTGAAGCGGTCGAGGATCATGCTGCGTTCCTTCCACGGGAGGGGTCGGGACGCTTCCACCGGGTGACAGCCACTGTCAACGCGGAGGTGACCACCGCAGGGACGTCATGCCTCGAGTGCTGCTGCCGCCCGCAGCACCTGGTCCACGGCCAGCGCGAACGTCTCGTCCCAGGTCTGGACCGGCAGGGCCTCGAGAGCCTCGAGCCGCCGCCGATCGTCCGGCGCTGCTCCTGCCCGCGCGAGGTCCCGCAACCGATCGGACGCTCCCGTGTCCTGGGCGCGAGCGCGCCAGACCACGGCGGCCCCGCTGACGAGCAGCACGAGTCCCTGGTAGGCCGCGCGTACCTGGGTCGCGGAGAGACCGAGGTCGAAGAGCAGGCGGAGCTCGAGAAGCGCCAGCTCTGCGGCGTACGACGAGGTGTTGAGGCTCGAACCTCCCTCGAGGAGCAGGGGGTGCCGGGCGCCGAGATCACGGAGCTGGGTCAGCAGGCTCAGCAGCTGCTGGTACGTCGGGAGGCTCTCGTCGACGACGACCTGCGCGCGCAGGTGGTCGGCGAGCAGCTCGAGCAGGTCGTCCTTGCTCTGCACGTGGTTGTAGAGCGCCATCGGGGAGACCCCGAGCCGGGCGGCGACGCGCCGCATCGACAGCTGCTCGAGGCCGTCGTCGTCGAGCACGCCGGCGGCAGCGGCGGCGACCATCTCGCGCGTCACGCCCTTGTTACGGGTGTCGCGGTGCTTCGCGGTCGTCACGAGGGCTCCGATTGACGGGAGGGCGGCCGTACGCCACCCTGCATGTACAGCGTAAATGCTGGGCCCGTCCCAGCCAAGCAGGAGCGGGAGCGGGATGTCACGCCGTACGAGGCTGGTCGGGCTGCTGGTGGCAGGGCTGGGCATGACCGTCAGCGGGTGCGGGACGACCGTGCCGGGTGCCGGTGTGACGGCGGCCGGCACGGCGGGGGACGGGTTGAGCGCGCCGGTCACCACCGGCGGAGCACAGCAGCAGGCGCCCGCGACGAGCGCCGGGTCGCGCTCTGCGGCTCTCGGCACGAGCTCGGGCGGTGCCACGGTGGACGGGACGCGCCCGACCTCCGTCGCACCGCGAACGCCGGTCGACGCCCGAGCGGACCGGACGCCCGTCCGCGTGGGTGTGCTCTACATCGACGGCGCCGACGCGCTGGCGAGCAACCTCGGCATCACCGGGCTCAGCACCGGGGACGCGATGGCGCAGGCGAGGGCAGTGGTCGCCCACCTCAACGCGCAGGGTGGCCTCGCCGGCCGACCGATCGAGCTGCACGAGGGACGCATGTCGGCGGCGAGCTCGGCCAACGCCGAGGGCGCGTACGCCGCTGCCTGCACCTCCCTCACCGAGGACCAGCGGGTGCGCTACGTCGTCAGCTACGTGAACCTGAACGAGAGCCGGCTCGCGTGCTACGCGAAGCACGGGGTCACCGTCCTCGACGACCAGTCCGCGGTGGTGGACAGCGGTGGGGCGCGCTATGCCGCCACGTTCGCCGGTCCCGGCGAGCTCGCCCTCGGCAGGGCTGCCCAGGAGCTGGTCGACGCGCTCTGGCGACGGGGCTGGCTGACGGCGTCGAGCAAGGTCGGGACCCTCGTCCCCGACACCACCGACGGTGCCGAGATCGAGACCCGGTACCTGGTGCCTGCACTCGCCCGCCACGGCGTGGCGCCTGCGGTGCGGCTCCGCTCCACCGGACCCGACCCTGCCAACCAGAACGCGAACGTGCTGAAGCTCCGGAGCGCGGGTGTCGACCGTGTCATCCCGATGGACCAGAGCCCGCTGTTCCTCATGAACGCCGCCGAGTCGCAGGGCTACCGGCCTGCGTACGCCGTCAACTCGGGGTTCGGGCCAGGGGCGCTGCTGGAGACGGCTGCCCCGAAGGCGCAGCTGAAGGACGCGGCGGGGATCGGCTGGTCGAAGTTCCTCGACATCGGGGCGGGCCGCAAGCCGGGTCCCGTCAGCAGCAACGAGACGCTCTGCTTCACCCTGATGCGCAAGGCCGGTCAGCAGAGCTCCAGCGGGACGACGCAGGCGTTTGAGGCGGCGCTGTGCAACGTCCTGATGTACCTGAAGGCGGCCACGGACAGGTACGGCCTCGCGGCTGACCTGCTGTCCGCGGTCCGTTCCCGTGGGCTGCCCTTCCCGCCCGCGGACGCGTATGCGATCCGCATGCAGCCGGGTCGCGCCGACGGTGTCTCGGCGTACCGGGACCTCGCGTTCGACAGCGGCTGCGGCTGCTTCCAGTACGTGAGCGGCAACCGCGGGACCACGTGACCCTTTCGCCGCGCTTCGCCCTGCTGTACCTTTCAGCGGAACGCAGTTCCACCTAGGAGGGCGCATGCGGCGGGTGCTGTGCGGGGGTGCCGCGCTGCTGCCCGTGCTCTGCTGGGCCGCTCCTGCGCATGCCGCCGACACGGCGCCCCAGGGATCGCGGTCGGTCGAGCTCGCCGTCGACGCGTCCGCCTGGACCTGGCGGCAGACCCTGCCGGGCGTCGAGCCGTCCAACGTGCCGACCGGCGACCTCCCCGTGCAGTTCGACGGGCGGCCCGGGGCGGCGCCGGCGAAGGCCAGCTACCTGCACCTCGCGCTGGCGGGCCTGCCCTCGGGTGCCGCGCTGCGTGAGCTGACGCTCACCATGCCGCTCGACCCGGCCGTGACCCAGGACGCCGCCTCGGCGCCGCTCGTCGCCTGCCGGCTGAAGGGCCCTCTCGTCCCGGGTGAGGGCGTCGCCCCGGACGCCGAGCCGGCCGAGGACTGCACCTCCGCTGCGCCAGGGACCTACGACGCGACCGCCGGTGCCTTCACGTTCCGGTTGACCTCCTTCGCGCGCGCCTGGCTCGCCGGTGCCGACGCCGGGATCGTCGTGCGACCCGATCCCGCAGCAGCGGTCCCGGCCGTGCTGCCCTTCCAGCTCTCCTTCGCGGGTGCCACGTCGGTGCTCGGCACCGCGGTCGTCCAGCTGCCCGCCGCGGCCGCCGCTGAGGAACCCGCTCCCGGTCCCGCGACCGCGCCTGGCCCGTCGGTGCCGCTGGCTCCGGTCGCGCCGCTGGCTCCCGCGCTGATGCTGCCGCAGCCGCTGGTTCCCGCGCCGCAACCGGCTCCGGCCGTCGTCGCCGTACCTTCCTACGCCGCAGCGCCGACGGCCGTCACGGTCCGCACGGCCGCGACCGCCGCTCGCTGGCGCGCGTCCGCGACAGGGCTCTCGCTGTCCGCGGTCGCCGCGCTGCTGCTGCTGGCCGTGATCGGCTGGTCGTTCGGCGAGGCGGGCGACCCGCGCGTCGTCGCCCGCGCGGAGCGCCGTCGGCTCGACCGGCTCCGCGTCGCCGTCCCGGGCCAGGCTCAGCCGAGGCAGATCCTGCAGGGCCGCAGGCCGTTGGTCTCGGCGGCCTCCACCGTCACGTACTCCTGACCGTCCCGGCCGTCCACGAGGCGGCAGTCGGGTCGGTGGTACGCCGCGTTGCCGGCGACCACGAGCCCGGCGGCCGCGGCGGGTGGGGTGACGGGGAGCCCGAGCCCGCCGGCCAGGAAGGCGAACCGGGCCTCGAGCAGGGCGTCGGCGCGCGCCCGCTCCAGGCGCGTCGTGTGGGCCACGAAGACCGCTGCGCCGATGACGACCAGGGCCAGCCCGAGGAACCCGCCCGAGACCAGGTAGGGCAGCTGGGCGCGGACGTCGGTCGACCCGTCCACCTGGGCCCCGCGGCCCGAGATGCCGTACCAGCCGAAGCCGATGACGAGCAGCCCACCGGCCATGACCGCGAGGCCGAGCCGCCCCCCGAACAGGGCGGGTCCGCGGGTGGGGCGGGGGCTGCTGGTGGCAGCGAGGGAGTCGGGCGCGCTGGGTGCGTCGAGAGACATCGGTCCTCCGGGTGCTGGTACTGGAGGAATCCTCGCACGCCGTGCCGCAGAACGGAACAGCGTTCCGCTAGGCGCTTCGGTAGCCGAGCCGCTCCGAGGCGTCCCGGGTGTGCTCCAGGAGCAGGGCCGCCGCTCGGTCCGCCTCGTCCCGGAAGCGCTCGATCGGCCCGCAGACGCTGATCACGCCTGCCGGGCTGCCGTCGCGACCGAACACGGGTGCGGCCACCGCGCCGGCGCCTTCCATCCGCTCGCCGAAGGACTGGGCGTAGCCGACCTCGCGGATGTGGTCGAGCTCCTTGCGCAGCTTGCGGGCGTCGACCTGGGTCTGGCCGGTGAGCGCCTGCAGCTTGTTGGTGGCGAGGTACTGCTTGCGCTCCTCCTCGGGCAGGAACGCGAGGAAGGCCTTGGACGAGGCGCCGGCGTGCAACGGGTAGGGCAGGCCGAGCGTCACCGACATCTTCACGTCGCGGTTCGGGGTGACCTGGTCGACGTACACGCGGTGGTCGCCGGAGCGCAGGCTCAGCGTCGCGGTCTCGTCGGTGAGGTCCGACAGCCGGGTCATGGCCACCCGGGCGACGGACAGGATGTCGACGCGGTCGAGGTAGGTGAGCCCGAGGACGAGGATCTTCGGGCCGAGGGAGTAGCGCCGGGTCGTCTCGTCGAGCTCGACGAAGCCCTTCGCCCGGAACGAGGCGAGGATCCGGTGCACGACGGCCTTCGACAGGCCGAGGGCCTGGGCGATCTCGGTCACCCCGAGGCTGGTCGCATCCGTCTCGGCGAACAGCGACAGTGCGTCGAGGGCGCGCTCGATACCGGCGATCGTCTGCCCGCTCGGAGTGGCCTGAGTCATGCGAACGACCTTAGTCTCTCGTACCGCTCAGCGGAACACGTTCCCTCGTGGCGCGCCGGTCACTCCTCGCTGTCGACCACGGCGCGGCCGGCCAGCCGCGGCCCGACCCACGCGCGGAAGTCGTCGTGCGCGGGGTGGGTCTGGTACTCGCCCAGCGTCTCGGCCGAGTCGTGCGTCGTGATGAGCCACAGGTCGTAGGACGCGTCGGTGCGCAGCACGTCGAGGCCGACCTCCAGGCTGCGGATCTGCGGGATCTCGGCGGGCAGCGCCTCCAGCCTGGCCTTGGCCTCGGGGGCGTCGGCGGGGTCGGTGAGCTTCATGAGCACCACGTGGCGGATCATGAGCGGTACCCTATCGGAACGCCGTTCCGCTGGAGGGATCACGTGGTCGAGATCGTCGAGGTGGGTCCTCGCGACGGGCTGCAGAACGAGCCGACCGTGCTCACCACCGCGCAGAAGGCCGAGCTGGTACGACGGTCGGTGGCCGCCGGGGCGCGCCGGGTCGAGCTGGCCTCCTTCGTGAACCCCCGACTGGTCCCGCAGATGGCCGACGCCGAGGCGGTGCTGGAGGCGGTCGCCGGGATCGACGGCCTGGTGAGCTCCGGGCTCGTGCTCAACGACCGGGGCGCGGTGCGCGCCCTGGCGACCGCGGTCGACGAGGTCAACGTCGTGGTCGTCAGCACCGACGCCTTCTCCCAGCGCAACAGCGGCATGCCGACGGCCGAGGCCGTCGCGATGGCGGTCCGGGTCGCGAAGCTGGTGAGCGCCGAGGGGCGGGGCGTCGCCGTCACCCTGGCGGCGGCGTTCGGCTGTCCCTTCTCAGGTGAGGTGCCCGTCGAGCGGGTCGCCGCCCTGGCCGCGGAGTGCGCGGTGGACGGGGTCGGCGAGATCGCGCTGGCCGACACGATCGGAGTGGGCGTGCCTTCCGACGTACGACGTCTGGTGGCCGCTGTCCGCTCCGCGGTGCCGTCGCACGTGCGGCTGCGCGCGCACTTCCACAACACCCGCAACACCGGCTACGCGAACGCGGTCGCCGCGGTCGAGGCCGGCGTCGACGTGCTGGACGCCTCGATGGGCGGCATCGGCGGCTGCCCCTTCGCCCCGGACGCGACCGGGAACATCGCGACCGAGGACCTCGTCTACCTGCTCGAGCGCAGCGGCATCCCGACCGGGCTGGACCTCGCGGCGCTGCAGGAGGGAGCCGTGTGGGTCGGTGAGCAGCTCGGCAAGCAGGTCCCCGGCCTCCTGTCCCGCGCAGGCACCTTCCCCGCCTGACCGCTTGCGTCATGGCAAGTGGCGCGTGAGTCAGGCTGAGAAGAAATGACGCAAGGGCTCGCCGCTCGCCTGGCGTCATGGCAAGTGGCGCCTCAGTCAGGCTGAGAAGAAATGACGCAAGGTCAGAGGTGGGCGCCGGGCTTCGCCAGGCCGAGGAGGGCGGCGCCGACGACGCAGACCCAGATGGCCGCGACGAAGGGCTGGCTGCCGACGATGGACCGGCGCAGGTCGCGCTCCACCTCGGGCGTCGAGCCGGTCGTCATCAGCGCCCCGAACGCCGGCGCGAACGGCCGCAGCCGGAACCGGATGCCGATGCCGCAGGCGATCGCGAGCGCGTAGAGCCCGACCTTGGCACCCAGCCACTTCGGGTTGGTGTGCACGCCGAACGGCTCGTCGACCGCCATCGTGTAGATCGCGGCGCCGAGCAGGCCGACGACCACCCCTGAGCGGACCAGCAGGTCCAGCTTCTTCACCGTCGCCTGCAGGGGCGAGTCGTGCATGAGGTGGTCGGCCAGCACGAGCCCGAACCACACCGCAGAGCCCAGCCACACCAGGGCGAGGGGCCAGCCGAGGAAGATGTCGCGGCCGAAGTCGTCGAGGGCCATGAGCGTCACGCCGGACGGCAGGAAGAGCACGAGGCACAGCCGCGGGGACACGTCGAGCCAGGCCATGATCTTCAGCGCGACCGCGCGCGCCTCCGTGCCGAGCTCGGGCTTCATGACCCAGCGGCTGGAGTAGAAGACGCCGAGGTCCGCGCCCAGCCAGTAGGTGAGCAGCAGGATGTGGAACAGCAGCGCGACGTCGTACAAGTGCCTCAGCCGCGCTTGAGGTAGCTGCCGGTGAACTCCGCCGACACCTTGCCGTCGACGTAGACCGGGTTGCCGCGCACCAGCGTCGTGACCGGCCAGCCCTTCACCGTCTCGCCCTCGAACGGGCAGTGGTCCTGGGCGCTCTGGCACAGCTCGGTCGTCACGACCTGCGAGAGCTCCATGTCCACGACGGCGAGGTCGGCGTCGGTGCCGACGGCGATGGTCCCCTTGCGGCCGTAGAGGCCGAAGGTCTGCGCCGGCTTGGCGCTGACGACCTCGGCGATCCGCGAGAGCGGGAGGCCGCGCTTGTGCGCGCCCTCGCTCAGCATCACGGGGTAGAGCAGCGCGGTGCCGCCGAACCCGGGCTGCGCGGGCCAGAGGTCGTCGCCCTTCTCGGCCTCCATGCAGCAGGCGTGGTCGGACGCGACGGTGCCGACGTGGCCGCGACGGACGCCCTCCCACAGCGCCTCGTTGTCGGTCTTGGTGCGGATCGGCGGGTTGACCTTGCCGCCCAGCCCGCCGCGGGCGTCGAGGGTCTCGTGGTCGAGGGCGAGGTGGTGCAGGGTGACCTCGCGGTTCATGTCCATCTCAGGGTAGCGCCGGTTGAGCTCCACGGCGGTGCGCAGCGCGACCTCGCTCGACAGGTGCAGCAGGTTGACGTTGACCTTCGTCGCGTCGGCGAGGACGCCGGCCTCCTCGATGGCGAGCCGCTCGGTGAGAGGCGGGCGGCCGGCGGAGTACTCGGCCAGGCCGGAGACCGACGGGTCGGCCTTGGCGCGCTCGATGAAGACCCGCATCAGCTCGGCCTGCTCGCAGTGCAGCGACACCGACAGCCGCTTGCCCGGACGTGCTGCCTGAGCGGCCGCGACGGCCTCCATGATCTCGAGCAGGTGCCCGAGGTCGTAGTTGTCGCTCATCGTGTAGGACTTCGCGTCGTTGCTCGACGCCGCGAGGTTGAAGCCCTTGTAGAACATGTAGTACTTGAAGCTCGTCACGCCCATCTCGTCGATGAGCCAGGGGATCTCGCCGATCTGCTCGCTCGTCATCGGTGCCAGGTGGAAGCCGTAGTCGACCTTGCTG
>CAMLIA010000180.1 GCA_946479905.1 uncultured Frankiales bacterium
CGTCCCGGTCGCTACGGTCACGCCGAGCGGGTCCGTGACCGCCACCGCCACCGGGGTCGTCGAATCGGTGGGCGTCTCGCCAACTTCGAACCGATGCGACAGCATGCTCGCCGAGGTGCGCAGGACCCGGGTCTTCATCAGCCGATCCAGACCGAGCCCTCGACGCTGCCGGTCGCCGACAGGTACAGGCCGGCGGTCGCCCGCAGGCCGTCCGCGAGGGCGAGCGGCGGCACCGAGGCATTCCCGGCCAGCTGCACCGACATCAGCACCGTGCCCGCCGCGGCCGAGGCGTTGTCGTAGATCTTCACGGTGTTCGTCGACCCGGAGGTGTCCCGGATTGAGCAGCCGCGGAACGTGCAGGGACCGGCGTTCACCACGCCGGTCCCTGTGACGTTGACCGCGCTCGCCTGAGCTGTCATCACCGCGCCTGGTAGGAGATCCGCACCGACCCGGCCGGGAGCTGGATGCCGGTGCCGGCGTGGATCATCTGGACGGTGACAACGTCTCCGGCCGACAGCGACAGGTCGCTGGCCGTGCCGGACAGGGTCATGTTCTCCCCGACCCACGCGGTGGAGTTCCCGGTGGCGTAGGAGCGGGAGGCGGGCAGGGCCGAGCCGGAGCCGGCCGCGCCGCGGTTCCGCACGCTGATGGTGGTGTAGTTCGTGCCGTTCGCGGTCACGGCCGCCGACGGGATCCACCGCACGGCCGTGATCACCGCGTTGAACGGCGCGACGAACGCGACCTGCTCGGTGTCGGTGCCGGCCGCGACCATCCCGGTGACCGGCACGGTGACGTTGTGGTCGCCGCGGATCTCCCTGAGTGCAGGCATGGTGATGTACTCCGATCTTTCGCTGTTCGCTCAGGTGGCCCGGGTCAGACGACGTTCTTGTAGAACCCGCGGTGGTCCAGCACGGTGCTGCCGTAGATGTGCCGGATCTTGTACGTGACCTTGTCGGCGTCGAACATCGAGCCCACGGTCGGGTCGCTTTGCGTGAACAGCTCCGGGTCCTGGCGGCCGTTGTAGAAACCGACCTCGATGGTGGGCACCTTCGCCGGGTCCGCGACCGCGACCCAGTCGTTCTGGTCGCTGTAGTAGTCGATGACGATCGGCTGGTTCATCCGGGAGTGAATGTTCGGGATGTCGGTCGCCCCACCCACCGGCGCGCCGCTCGGCAGAGCGACCAGGGACGTGGCGAGCTGCCAGGCCAGCTCCTCCAGCGCCGACGGCACGATCAGTGTCTGGGGGACGATGCTGAGGATGTCCTTGGTGTCGCCGTAGCTCGACTGCTGCCGCATCGCGGCCCGGACGCCCGACAGCGCCGACCCCGACAGCGCCGAGGAGCCGAGGTTGCCGTGGCTGGAGTGGAAGAGGGGGATCCCGTCGTACGTCATCGGCGGGTTGACGACGAAGAAGTCCATCACGAACCTGAACAACGTCTGCGCCGCCGCGTAGCCCAGCTTCGTCGGGATCCGGGAGATCGCACGCACGTCGTCGTTGGCGATCATCTCGAACGTGATGCTCTCGATCCCGCCCTTCTTCGTCGGCGCGTACGTGACCTCCTCGTTCCCGGGGCTGGTCAGGTCCTGGTACGGGGCGCCCTGCGGCACGACCGGCAGGGTGCCATACCCGCCGACACGCTCCACCCTCTGGGTGCGGAAGTCGTTCAGCGGCACGATCGAGCTGACGACCTGCCGCCAGATGGACAGGTCCGGCCGCGCGTACTCCGCGACCATCCGCCGGGTGATCGAGTCGCCGAGCACCAGGTTCCACGAGGTGGAGTCCATGCCCTCGCGGACGCGGGCGGCGCCCTCCTCCACCCGGATCCGGTCACCGGAGTCGTAGACGCCGAGCGACTCGCGCAGGATCACGCGGTTCACGTCGGTGTCCCAGGCGAGCGGACGGTGACCGGTGATCTCGGCCCAGGCCTGCCGGAAGCTGCGGAAGCCCTCAGAGAAGTTCCCGGCGAAGAAGTTGTCGAGCGCCTTGACCTTCTTGTCGAACGCCTCCTGCGTGACCTTCGTGCTGGCGACGGACGGCATGAGCTGCGCCCGCTCCATCACGCTCATCGTGGCCTTCAGCGCGGAGACCTGCGCGTCCACGTCGGCCTCGGTGATGCGGTCCGGCAGGGCATCCCTGATGCCCTCGACGACCGAGAGCGGCAGGCCGGCGTCCTCGACCTTCGCCTTGATCATCAGGCCGCCCATGAACGAGCCCTTGGCCACGGCCGCGGCCTCGGTCTCCCGCTCCGGCTTCGGCTCGTCCCGGTCGCCGTCGGCCTCGGCCGCACGGGCCAGGCCGACCTTCGCCAGCTCCTCGTCGCTCGCCTCCGCGAACGCGGCGAGGATCTCCTCCTTGGTGGGCACGTCGCCCCCTTCCTCGGCGGGCTCGGTGCCCGTCCCGTCCGTGTCTTCGATCCCGCCCGCGACCATCCGGGTCGCCAGCCCACCGGCGGCGGGGTCCGCCACCAGGTCAGCTGAATTCACCTGCGTGATCGCGGTCGCTTCCTGAATCCGCCGGCCACCCTCGGTGACCGACTTGAACCGGGCCATGACGTCATGGGACAGCCCGATCAGCGGCGGCAGACCCGCCTCCTGCGCGGCGATCGTCGCGTCGAGCGCCTCCGCGGCGTGCGTCGCCGACGGCAACAGGTGCAGGTCCGCTTCGATGCCGTCGACGGTCGCCTCGACGTTCCGGTAGCTGCCGACCAACCCCGCGATCGTCGAGGTCCGCAGCTCTTCATCGGTCCGGTGATGGTCGTACGCGCGTGCACCCTCGTACAGGTGCGCGGCCTCCCGCATCACCGCCTCGGGGTACCGGCGCCGGTTCTTGGAGTCGCCGTAGGCGATGATCCGGACCCGGAACACCCGGCCGCCGTCGCCGTCCTCACCCTTGGCCTCCAGGACCCGGCCGACAAGCTGGGCGCGCTCTACCGACTCGGCGGCCGAGGCCTTGCCGCGCACCGGCGCGGCGGGCGCCTTCGGGGCCGCCTTCCCGGCCTTACCCGTCATCGCGGTCGTCCCCTTGGCGGCCTTCAGGCTCAGGGACTTGCTCGCCCGCAGTTCCTTCAGCAGCTCCGGCGTAACCTTGCCGTCGGCCTTCACGCCGAGGGCCTTCTGCGCCTTCTTCACCGCCGCCGTGGTCAACGGCCCGAGCTTCCCGTCGACCGCGAGCTTCCGGCCCTTGCTGTCGGTGAGGCCCAGGCGATTCAGCGCCTCCTGCAACTGCCGGACATGCGCGTCACCGCCCTTCTTGCCGTAGCCGGTCCCGGTGTTCGACTTCGCGTCGTAGGACAGCGGCGCGAACTGGCCGCCGTTCGCGGACCCGGCCGGCGCACGCGGATGCGCCTGAGCGTTCCACGCCTCCCCGGCCGCCGCGGCCTCGCCGTCGTCGTTCGGGGAGGTGAACTCGCCGCTCATCACATCGTCGTCATCGCCGTCCGGGTCGTCGTCCGGTGCCGGAGCGTACGTCCGTACGACCTCCGACGGCTCCCCGAGCGTCACCGTGCCGTTCTCGATGCTGTAGGTGCACTGGAACAGGTCACTGCCGTGCTCGTAGACGACGTCGGTGGTGGTGATGTCCGCGACCCACACGAAGGCGTACGTCTGCCCGGTCGCGGCCACGACCCGCTTGCGGATCGCGTCGGTGACCGCGCTGATGATGTCGGAGAACGACAGCTCCCCGTTGATCATCGCCTCGGCCGCCTGACCGTCATCGGCGATCTCGATCCCGAGTTTCTTCGCCGCCGCGCGGATCTTCGCCTTGATCTTGCTCAGCTGGTCGGCGGAGTACGGCTTCTGGTTGTCGGCCTGGTTGATGTACGACCAGGCGGCCTTGACGTGCTTCTCGGTGTCGAGCGGGTACCGCTTCTTCCCGTCGTCCTGCCAGCCCGGGTCGGCGTACTCCACATCCCCGTACGGCTTCTTGCCGTCGGCCTCGCCGGTGCGGCGCTCGACGGTGCCGTCCACGGACTCGGTGACACGCACGGCCGGTTCCTGGTCCACCACTCGGTAGGCCGCCTCGATCGCGTCGTCGGCCGTGAACTGCACTCCGCGCTTGGCCAGTGCGTACCCGATCGCATTCGCGATCCGCGAGACCTCCGGCGGTGCACTGTCGATGACGGCCTGGTCTTCGACGGGCACCCGCACCGCGCCCGCACCGCCGAAACCCGCCGTCGCGGCCTCCTGGCAGCACGCCGGGCACCGCGGGTCGAAGTCCTCGTCGCCGTGCTGGCTGTGATCGACCGCCATCAGGATGACTCCGTCTCCGCGAACTTCCGCAGCTTCGAGATCAGCGTCGAGCGCGGGTGATCCCGGCCCTCCTCAACCTCCAGCGCCCGGCGCGCGCGGTCCCGGTCGTCGCCGACCCAGTCCAGGACCGCGTCCGCGTTTCCATCCGGGACCTCGCCGCTCCCGTAGTCCTGCTCCTCCTCGAGGTCTTCGCGGTTGTTCGGCAGGGCCTGCCCCTCGGAGAACCGGCCGTCCACCGCCGGGTGCCCCGCCTCCGGGCCGCTCCGCCCGTCCGGGCCGTCCTCCACCGGCACGCTCGTCTCCGCCGCGGACGGCCGAGCGTCGGCGAATGCCTTCGTGGCCTCGTCCGAGCCCTCCCAGCGGCGCAGGCCGGCCGTCGAGGGGTGGTTCGTCAGCGCGAACACGCCGTCCTTGGTGATGATCCGGTCGCCGCCGGTCCGCAGCCGCACCGCAGTGCCGCCCTCGACCTCGGTGACGTCCAGGACCTCGGTGTCGGCCAGGCCCAGGTAGCGCGCGGCCTCGAATCGATCCATGTCAACCTCTCCCTACGGGGTTCTTGCCTTTGCGGGCGCCGGGCGGGTAACCGAAGACGTCCTGGAACCACGCGCTCGCGGTGCGCTTGGCCATCTCGACGTCGCCGTCCATGTGCTTGAGCAGGTGCCGGTACAGCGTCGTCCACGGGTGCGGGGTCCCGACCCACTTGGACAGCCCCACCGGATCCCGCGTCCAGTAGTGATGCAGCTGCTCGGCGTTCCCCCGCGTCGAGTGACGGCGGCGGCGTCGCGCCTCCGCGGCCTGGGCGTCGTCGACCGCCGTCGCAATGTCGTCCGGGTTGGCCTCCGGCGAGTCCAGCTCCGCGGTGTACGGGATGCCCATGTAGGACTCCCACGCCTTCTTCGCCGCGACCCGCGCGGCCTCCGGCGACAGGGCCCCGATCTGCTGGAGCTTCTCCAGGCCCGTCGACAGGTTCAACAGCACCTGCGCGGTGATCTGCGCGTCCGCCGCCGCGATCTCCGGGCCGCTGATCGTCACCGTCTGGGACGCCGGGATCTCGTACGTCTGCCCCGTCCGGGGGTCCGTCGCCTCGACCGTCGCCGGGATCCGTCGAGCGCGCACCGCCTGGTCGACCTGGAAGCGGGTCAGCTCCGCCTGACAGGCGAGCCACATGTTCTGGATCGCGCCGACCCGGCGCCGCACCGGCTCGGCCATCGTCATCGACGTCGCCCGGTTCGCGCCCTCCGGCTCGGCCAGCCAGGTTTTCGCGAGGCCCGACCCTGCCGCCACCTGCGTCAATACCGACTGCGCGGCCTGACTGTCCTCGAACGCGCCCGTGCTGACGGTCTTCGGCTCCCACTTCACCGCCGAGTTGTGGACCTCCACCGACCCGGACGGCGGGACGTGCGTGCCGCGGCGTGCCGCGACGAACTTGTCGACCTCGTCCTGGCCGCCCTCGACCGTGACGTCCCAGACCATGTAGCGGGCCAGCGCCGTCCGGTCGATGAGGTTCGACAGCACGGTGTCGTAGGAGTCGAGCTGATCCAGGATCGGGCCGAGGAAGCTGAACCCGCGCACGTCCGTCGACAGCGTCTTGAAGCTGGCCCAGAACTGAGCCTGCCCCTCGCGTAGCCCGGTCAGGTCGTTGACCTCGACGACGCTCAGCTCACGGCCGCCCTCGCCACCCGCCGGGCGGTCGAGGGTCACACCGATCGGCCACCAGGCGTTCCCGCCGCGCAGCTGCACCTCGGCGATCCGGCCCGGCTCGATCGGCGACAACCTGACGACACCGGAGATCGGCCCGGTCAGCATCTCCAGCAGCGTCTCCCCCAGCAGCAGATGCGACCGCAGCAGCAGGTCCTGGCGGTCCTTCAGCGCGTTCTTCGGGTCGGTCCAGAACGCATCGACGACCTGTCGCACCGCCGGGTTCGTCACCTGATACGACACGCCGGAGTCACCGACGCAGAAGGAGACGAACGTGTCGATGATCGCCCGGGCCATCGGGTTCGACCGGTAGGCATTGACCGCGTAGATCCGCGCCTTCTCCGCCGTCCACCACGGCACCTCGCGCGTGCCGGCCGTGCCGGCGGGCCGGAAGCCGACGTCACCGTCGATCGGGTCGACGCCGTACTGGCCGCCCCACGCGCCCGTCGCGATGAGCTGCTGCGGCGTGACCGCCTCCGTCGTACGGCGCGCGGGAACCAGCCAGGGACGCATCAGGCCGCCCGGGACGCCTCAGCCACGACGGTCGGCCGACCCGCGGCCCGCTCCGCCTCAACATGGGTCTGCGCGACATAGGCCAGCGCGACCGCGAACACTCCGCCGGACAGCACCGACCACCACCAGTTGTGCAGCAGGCCGCCGATCGCCAGAACCACCGCGATCAGCCCGACCAGGCCGACGATGTTCGCCAGTCCCCCGGCCGGGATCCGCGGCAGCCGGATCTTGATCTCCATCGCGTCTCCTCAGATGCTCAGTCGGGACGAAGGCCGGTACAGCCCACCGCCGGTCACCACCGGCCCGGGCGGCGCGGCCGGGGCCGTCGCCGGCGCGGACGGTGCTTCAGGCTCGGCCCGGGTCGCAAATCCCCACAGCGCCAGCGACGCGCCCACCAGCGGGCAGATGTCCACGGACAGGCCCTTGCGGGCCCACAGCCACATGTCGCCGATCTCGCGCTTCTGCGCGCCGGCCAGCGCCGCGGCGAGCGGCGCGTCGTCCAGGTGGGTCAGCGTGTGGGTGTCCATGACCGCGTCATAGAAGGCCTGCGCGGCGTGCGCGGCCTCCCGGGTCGTGGGCTTCGTCACCGCGACGCCCAGCGGCTTCAGCTCGCGTTCCAGATCCGACAGCAGGCTCCCCGCCGGACCACCCGGGTCGAGGATGACCGCGCACGGCGACCAGCGCTTGGCCAGTTCCACCATGCGGTCGACGACCCAGCCGGTGCCGGGCCGGTAGTCCACCGTCTCCACGTGCCGGCCCTCACCGCCCGGCCGCGCCCCGGCCATCATGATCGCCGCCGCCGAACGCTCGGGGTTCGCATCGATCGCGAACGCCACCGGGTCCTCAGCCTCCGAAGACGGGTCGAGCTGGGCGTTCCAGGCGGTCTGCGTGATGACCAACCACTCATCCGGCGCGTCATCCGGCCACTGGTTCAGGTACGCCCGGCGGAACTCCCCCAGCTTCATGCCCTCGAACTCCGCGCGGATCGCCTCGACGCTGACCGTGTGCCCCAGCGCCGGCATGCACGACCGCCACGTCGCCGGGTCCGCCGGGTCCGGGCCGTCCTCGCCGCCCGGCGCCGACCACTCGAAGTACGCCACCGAGTCGGTCAGCCCGAGCTCGCAGCGTGCCCGCCCGGCGTCGACCTTCCCGCGCAGGTACACCGACCGCCGCGTGCCCGCCGTCGAGACGACCCACAGCTGCGGCTGCGGCCGGGTGATCATCGTGGGGCGCAGGCCCTGCTCGAGCCGCGCGTCCTCGTGCGCGAACGCCTCATCGATGACGCCCATGTCGAGCGTCTCGCCGTGGCCGGCCTTCTCCGTCGAAGACGTGATGCCGTGCATCGAGCCGTTCCGCCACCGGATCGCCTCGCTGCCGTTGGACTTGCGCACGGTGAACAGCGGCTTCAGCGGCGACCGCTTCAGCACCTCGACGTGCTCGTCTTCCCACTTGCGCCGCGCGTCGTTCCGCGTCTGCGCCGTGTAGAGGATCCGCTGCCGGCCGCCGAACCCCTGCGCGCGGTGCACCATCGCGCACAGCAGCAGCAGCGTCTTCCCGGACTGTCGCGGCACCGTCAGGTTCACCTCGCGGTACACCAGCAGGCCCGTGTCCGGGTCGACCTCCAGGGCGACGTCGGCGACATGCCGCTGCCACGGCATCAGCGGCTGGCCGATCAGATCCGCGATCGCCGCGACCTTCGGGCCCAGGGTCGGCCGGTCAGTCCGAGGTGTCCCCCACCGCGGCGGACATGAAAGCCTCGAGCTGGGAGGCTGCGTCACCGGCATCGCTGGCCTCCTTGATGGTCGTCAGCGTCTCGCGCAGCTCCTTGGCCGTCGCGCTCAGCGCCATGCCCTTCTCGCCGCGGTCGAGCGCCCGCGCCAGCGTGTACGCGATCTCCGCGAGCGCCTTCTGGATGTCGGTGAGGTCGCCGAGCTCTCCGATCGCCGCACGCGTCTCCGCCTCAACGTCACCGAACGCATTCGCGTCACCCTCTGTAGCGCCCACGGCGACCCTCCCGACCCCGAAAAGTGACTCTGCGTGGGGGAGAAATTTTGGAAGCG
>CAMLIA010000181.1 GCA_946479905.1 uncultured Frankiales bacterium
CGCCGAGGCGCTCGGCGAGGTGCAGGAGATCATCGACACCTGCGACTTCTTCCTCGGCGAAGGACGCCGGCTCTACGGGCAGACGGTGCCGTCGGAGATGCGAGACAAGCAGCTGTTCACCTTCCGCGTCCCGGTCGGGGTCGCGGGGATCGTCACGGCGGGCAACTTCCCTGTCGCCGTGCCGTCCTGGTACCTCGTGCCCGCGCTGCTCTGCGGCAACGCCGTGGTCTGGAAGCCCGCCGAGTACAGCGCCGCGCTCGGTGACGCCCTGACCCGGCTGTTCGTCGCTGCCGGCGTGCCGGCAGGTGTGCTCAACACGGTCCACGCCGACGGCCCGACCACCTTCGAGGCGCTCTCGCAGGCCCTGTCGAAGGGGCTGGTGCAGAAGGTCGGGTTCACCGGCTCCACCGAGGTCGGTGCCCGGATCGGTGCGCTGTGCGGCCAGCACCTGCAGACGCCCTGCCTCGAGCTGGGTGGCAAGAACCCGCTGGTGGTCATGCCGGACGCCGACCTCGAGCTGGCGGCCGACGGGGCGCTGTTCAGCGGCTTCGGCACCGCCGGGCAGCGCTGCACCTCGCTCGGGGTCGCCATCGTCCACGACGAGGTGTACGACGCCTTCCTGCAGCGCTTCGTCGGTCGCGTGGAATCGGCCGTGATCGGCGACCCGACGGGTGACGTGCTCTACGGGCCGATGCTCGACGAGCGCTTCCTGTCGGGGTTCGAGAAGTGGCTCGGCGAGGTCCAGCCGCACCACGAGGTGCACGGGTCCACCGGGGTGGGGCGCATCACCGCCGACAACCCGCGGGCCGGCTTCGTCGGAGACCCGTCGGCGGGTGTGTTCGCCCACCCGACCATCGTCACGGGGGTCCGGTCCGAGGACGCGCTCTACCTCAACGAGACCTTCGGGCCGCTGGTGAGCGTCATGCGGTTCTCGAGCCTCGACGAGGCCGTGGAGCTGGCCAACGGGCACGGGTACGGCCTGTCCTCGGCGATCTACACGTCCGATCCCCGGTCGGCCTTCCGGTTCCGGCAGCGGGTCTCGGCCGGCATGCTGAGCGTCAACAACTCCACGTCGGGCGCCGAGGCGCACCTGCCGTTCGGGGGCAACGGCAAGAGCGGCAACGGCTCCCGGCAGAGCGGCGTCTGGGTGCTCGACCAGTTCACCCGCTGGCAGTCGATGAACTGGGACTACGCCGGCAAGCTGCAGAAGGCCCAGATGGACACCGAGGAGTCGGCCTACGACCCGGGGTTCCGGCTGTAGCGCCCTAGGGTGATCGGGGTGGCCGTCGACCCCGGATCCCTGTCCCCCGCTGCGCTGCAGTTCCTCACCGAGCGGCACCTCGCGACCCTGACCACGCTGCGGCCGGACGGCACACCCCACGTCGTGGCGGTGGGGTTCACCTGGGACGACGAGGCCGGACTGGCGCGCGTCATCACCGACGGGGGCTCGCGCAAGGCGGCGCACGTGCGGGCCGGCTCGCGTGCGGTGGTCGCCCAGGTCGACGGCCCACGCTGGATCTCCATGGAAGGACCCGCCACCGTCTCGGACGACCCTGCGCGAGTCGCCGATGCCGTCCGGCGCTATGCCGACAGGTATCGCGTCCCCCGGGAGAACCCGACCCGGGTCGTCATCGAGATCGCCGTCGACCGGGTGCTGGGCTCCAGCACCGTGCGCTGACGGTCAGGCGCCCTCGACGTGGTGCCGGCCCTCCCAGGGCGTGCTGAGCACCACGGTCGTGCGCGTGCTGACGCCCGCTGCCGCGCGGATCTCCTGGAGCAGGGCCTCCAGCTCCGCCGGCCCCGGGACCCGCACCTTGAGGATGTAGCTCTCGTCCCCGGCCACGCTGTGGCAGGCCTCGATCTGGTGGATGTGCTGCAGCCGTTCCGGCGAGTCGTCCGGTGCCGCCGGGTCGATGGACTTGATCGACACGAACGCCGTGAGCGGCGCGCCCGCGGCGACGGGGTCGACCTGGGCGCCGTACCCGTGGATGGCTCCGCGCTGCTCGAGCCGGCGGACCCGCTGGTGGACAGCGCTGGTCGACAGGCCGGTGTCCTTGGCGAGGTCGGTGTAGGAACGGCGGCCGTCCGAGGCGAGCAGTCGGAGCAGCTGGCGGTCGACCGCGTCGAAGTCGCTCATGACCGGGTCAGCGACCGACCGATCACCACGCGCTGCACCTGGTTGGTCCCCTCGAAGATCTGCATGACCTTGGCCTCCCGGAAGTAGCGCTCGGCGGCGAAGTCCTCGACGTAGCCGGCGCCTCCGAGCACCTGGACCGTATCGGTGGTGACCCGCATCGCTGTGTCGGTGGCGAAGAGCTTGGCCATGCTGGCCTGCGGTCCGTAGGGCTTGCCGCGGTCCTTGAGCCGAGCCGCGGCGAGGTAGAGCGCCCGGGCGGCCTCGATCTGCGTCGCCATGTCGGCGAGCAGGAAGCTGACGCCCTGGAACTCCGCGATCGGCTTGCTGAACTGCTTGCGCTCCTTGGCGTAGCTGGTCGCCAGCTCCAGGGCTGCCTGCGCGACGCCGACCGCGACGGCGGCGATGCCGAGCCGGCCGCCGTCGAGCGCGCTCATGGCGATCTTGAACCCGTTCCCCTCGTCGCTGATCAGCCTGTCCGCCGGCACCCGGGCGCCGTCGAGCACGATGGTCGCGGTGTGGCTGGAGCGCATGCCCATCTTCTTCTCCGGCGGCTGCGGCAGCAGGCCGGGAGTGTCCTTGTCGGCGAGCAGGCAGGAGATCCCCGCGGGTCCCTCCCCGCCGGTGCGGACCATCAGGTTGTAGAAGTCGGCGTGCCCGCCGTGGGTCACCCACGCCTTCGCGCCGTTGACGACGTACTCGTCTCCCTGGCGCACTGCTCGCGTGCTGAGGGCCGCCGCGTCGCTGCCGCTGTGCGCCTCGCTGAGGCAGTAGGCCCCCAGCAGCTCGCCGCCGAGCATGTCCGGGAGGTACCGCTCGCGCTGCGCGTCCGACCCCCAGTGCGCGACCGGGAAGCAGGCCAGGGTGTGCACGCTCACGCCGACGCCGACACCCGCCCAGCCACGCCCGATCTCCTCGAGCACCTGCAGGTAGACCTCGTAGGGCTGGCCCCCTCCCCCGAGCGCTTCGGGATAGGCCAGCCCGAGCAGCCCCGCCTTGCCGAGGGTCCGGAACAGCTCGCGCGGGAACTCCGCGCGTGACTCCATCTCGGCGGCCCTCGGGACCAGCTCGCCGTCGACGAGGTCGCGGGTGAGATCGAGGAGCGCCTCTGCTTCTGGGGTGGGCAGGTCCCGTACGACAGCCATGACGTCGACGCTACCGCCGGACCCCTGGCGAACCCTCTGTCCGGGCAGCCAACGAGGTCGCCGACGGCTGGTGCGCCCGCACCACGTGCAGGCACTCCCACTGCCTACACATTCTGCTCGCCCCTGCCGAGCAGAATCCGTGGCCGCGTGCGATGTGGTCTCCCCGTCGCCACGGATTCTGCTCGGTGAGGGTGAGCAGAATTCGTAGGCGTCGGAGAGGGGGACATGACCCGCGGGGTCCGGCGACTGACGCGGTCGATCGCCGCTGTCCACAGCGATGGGACGGCTGGTGTGGCTCTCCAGGCAGGGCGGCCCCAGGATGCCCCGGGTGGAGGTCGGACGTCTCATCCGGGCATCGCGGCAGCAGGCCGGACTGAGCCAGCGCGCCCTGGCGGAGCGCGCTGGGGTCACGCCATCGTTGGTGGCGCACGCGGAGGTCGACGGCGCCAACCCAGCGTGGTCCGTCGTGCAGGCGCTTCTCGCCGCAGCCGGCCATGACCTCCAGCTGGCACTGAGCGAGCAACTCCCTGCTGGTGCCGAGGAATGGCTGCGGTCGAGCACCTCCCAACGGCTCTACGCAGCGCTGGGCGGGCAGCTGCACCACCGGTACGACCGTGTGCACCCGGCATGGGCGCAGCTCGGGCAGCTGGCGACGGGACGCGGCGTGGTGCTGGCTCCCGAGGTGTCGACCGCGATCTGGCTTCCGGATCGTCACGTGACCACGCCCAGGGCGACGCTCGTCACGGAACTGGATCGCTGGGGCCGGCCGCCAGGACCCAGCAGCGCGTGGGAGGTCCAGGTCGGACCTGCAGCCACAAGCGGCCTCATCCCTGTCGGCGTCACGCATCGTGCAGAGGTGCTTGCGCACCCACCGGACGCCCCAGCGCTGCAGAGCGATCCCTGGACCAGCCGGGCGCTGCGGGCGGTCGCGGCACTGCTGGACGACGCGTTGCGCCGCGACCGGCAGGGCCGACGAGGTGCCGCGCACAAGGACTCCCGGACCTTGCGCGAGATCGACTTCGTGATGGCCAGGCGTCGCTTCGGTGGACTCCCGGTGCCGGACCCACGGGAGCGACGAGACTGGCGGCTCGGCGGCGAGGCCTCCTTCCGGGAGTGGATGGCGCGTCGCGGATATCCGGTCGCGCGGGACACGGACATCGACGAGGACGACGAGGCTGTCTGAGAGGGTGACGGACGTGCCTGGACAGCTGATGCTCCTCGACTCGCCCGCGCTCTGGTACCGGGCTTTCCACGGCGTGCCCGACACGGTCCGGAGCCCGCAGGGCGAGCCGGTGAACGCCGTGCGCGGCTTCCTGGACCTGGTCAGCCGGACGGTCCGGGAGCACCGGCCGGGACGGCTCGTCGCGACGCTCGACCTGGACTGGCGGCCGGCCTTCCGGGTGGCGGCCGTCCCGTCGTACAAGCTGCACCGGACCACGGCGGGAGGAGCCGAGGCGGAGCCGCCGGAGCTGGCACCGCAGGTCGCGGTGATCCTCGAGGTGCTCGACGCGCTGGGTGTCGCGGTGGTGGGTGCGGAGGGGCACGAGGCTGACGACGTGATCGGGACGCTGGCGACCCGGGAGGCGGGCGCCGTCGACATCGTGACCGGAGACCGCGACCTGCTGCAGCTCGTGGACGACCGGGGGCCGGTGCGGGTGCTGTACGCCGTGGAGAAGATGAAGCCGTACGGCGAGGCGGAGGTCAGCGCCAAGCACGGGATCCCGGGCCGGGGGTACGCGGACTTCGCGGTCCTGCGGGGCGACCCCTCCGACGGTCTGCCGGGGGTCAAGGGGGTGGGTGAGAAGACCGCCGCGGCGCTGGTCAGCCGGTTCGGCAGCATCGAGGGGATCCTCGCGGCCCTGGACAGCGGCAGCGAGGACGGGTTCCCGAGCGGCGCGCGGGCCAAGCTCGAGGCGGCTCGGGACTACCTGGCTGTCGCCCCGGCGGTGAGTCGGGTCGTCTGTGACCTGCCGCTGCCGGTGCTGGAGGACACCCTGCCTCGCACGCCGAAGGACCCCGCCCGCCTGCTCGAGCTGTCGGACCGCTGGGGGCTGGAAAGCCCGCTGGAGAGGTTCCTGCAGGCGGTAGCATTTGCTACTGATGAGTAACCCCGCGTTCTCCGTCCTCAGCCGCGACGCCGAGCTCGCCGCGGCCGCGACCGAGGAGCTCGACGTGCTCGTCGTCGGGATGGGCGCGACCGGCGCGGGCGTGGCGCTCGACGCGGCCAGCCGCGGGCTGCGGGTCGCGGTGCTCGACAAGGGCGACCTGGCCAGCGGCACGAGCAGCAAGAGCAGCAAGCTGGTGCACGGCGGGTTGCGCTACCTGGAGAACTACGAGTTCGGCCTGGTCCGCGAGGGGGTCGTCGAGCGACAGCTGCTCATGAAGCTGGCGCCGCACCTCGTGCGGCCGATGGACTTCCTCTACCCGGTCTGGCCGGACACCCAGAAGCGCCGGTTGCTGGGGCTGGGCCTCACGACGTACGACGTCTTCGCCCTGGCCTCGCTCGCGGGACGCGGCGGCGCCACCCGCCGGCACGAGAAGGTGAGCGCCGCCGAGGCGATCGCGCTCGCGCCGGCGCTGGAGGACAGCGGGCTGGCCTACAGCTACCTCTACGGCGACTGCGCGACCGATGACGCACGGCTGGTGCTCGCGGTGGTGCAGGCGGCCCGGCGCTACGGCGCCCTGACGGTCACCCACGCCGAGGTCACCGGGCTCACGACGACCGACGGCAGGGTGTCCGGAGCCTCCGTGCTGGACCGGTTCAGCGGCGAGACCGTGCAGATCCGGGCCCGGCACGTCGTCAACGCCACCGGCGTGTGGGTGGACCAGCTGCAGGGCTTCGAGCAGCCCGGTCGGCAGCCGGTCGTGCAGCCGAGCAAGGGCGTGCACGTCGTCGTCCCGCGGGAGCGGCTGCCGCTGCTGCAGGCGAGCGTGCTGCTGCCGTCCAAGCAGGGGGACGGCCGATCGATGTTCGCGATCCCGTGGGGTCGCCAGACCATCCTGGGCACGACCGACACCCCGTACGACGGCCACCTCGACGGGCTCAGCCTGACGCAGGAGGACCTGGACTACGTGCTGGCCAGCGGGAACGCGGTCTTCAAGCGCGACCTGGTGCAGGACGACGTGCTCGGCGCCTGGGCGGGGGTCCGGCCGCTGCTGCGGCAGGAGGGCACCGGCAGCATGAGCGACATCAGCCGCCGGCACACCCTCGTCGAGGGGCAGGGCGGCCTGCTCACCATCACCGGCGGCAAGCTGACGACCTACCGTCGGATGGCCAAGGACGTCGTCGACCGGATCGTGGACCGGGACGGCACGAAGGCGCGCTGCCGCACCGACGAGATCAGCATCTCGGGCACCCGCCCGATGGCGGAGCTGCTGGCGGAGATGCGCGGGCTGGCGCGGGGCCTGGGGCTCGGTGAGGACGTGGCGGAGTCGCTGGTGCGCCAGTGCGGCGAGACCGCGGCCCACGTGCTGAGCCTGGTGCAGGCCGACCCGGCCCTCGGCGCGCCGCTGTCCCCGCACGCACCGCACATCGCCGCCGAGGTCGTGCACGCCGCCAGGTCGGAGGGCGCGGCGTCGGTCGACGACGTCTTCAGCCGCCGGATGCGGTTGTCGCTGCGGGCCAAGGACGCGGCCCTGCCCGCCGCGCCGCTGGCGGCCCAGCTGCTGGCGAGGGAGCTGCGGCGGGACGCGAGCTGGGCGGAGCGCCAGGTCGAGGCCTACGCGGACGCCGTACGGCTCGAACGCGGGGTCCTCGGGCTCGAGCTGGCCCGCGCCGGCTGACTCACCAGGCCACGACACCACGACGGACCGCGTCGACGGCCGCCCGGGCGGTCGAGCGCACCGGCTCCTCCGCGATCAGGGCGATCTGGCTGAGCAGGTCGACGAGCTGCTTGCAGGAGCGGACGAAGTCGCCGGCGGTGAGGTCAGGGTCGTCGCGCATCACCAGCTCGAGGTCCGCCCCGGACGCCCACCGCCAGACCGCCCAGCAGAACCCCGGCCCGGGCTCGCGGAGGAACGCGAGGCCGTGCGCCGCCTCGACGTCGCGCAGCCGCGACCAGGCACCGGCCAGCTGGTCCAGCCCGTACCGGATCGCGCCACCCGGCACGTGGCCGACCGGCTCGTCGGGCTTGCGGCTCTCGTACACCAGGGCCGACACCACGGCTGCCAGCTCGGCCGCGGACAGCCCGTCCCAGGCGCCGTCGCGCAGCGACTCGACCACGAGCAGGTCGGCGTCGTTGTAGACCCGCGCCAGCCGGCGGCCGCTGTCGGTGACGACCTCGCCGTGCAGGTAGTCGAGCTCCTCCAGCACGGCGCAGACCCGGTCGAAGGTGCGGGCGATGGAGTGCGTCTTGCCCTCGACCCGCTTCTCGAGGGCATCGGTGTCGTGCCGCAGCCGGGTCCAGCGCTCCGCCCACCGCAGGTGCTGCTCGCGCTCGTCGCACCCGTGCACCGGGTGCTGCCGCAGCTGCTGGCGCAGCGAACCCAGCTCGGCGTCGTCCGCGGCCGACGAGCGGGACCGGCGCGGCCGCTCCGGGTGCAGCCCGAGGGCCCGGATCGAGGCGGCCAGGTCCCGGCGCGACTGCGGGCTGCGGTGGTTGAACGACTTGGGAACCCGGACCCGGCCCAGCGCCTCCACGGGCACCGGGAAGTCCGCCTCCGACAGCCGCCCGGCCCAGCGGTCCTCCGTCACGACGAGCGGGTGGGCCTGCCCGTCCTGGCCGACTCCGGGGTCGAGGACGACCGCGAGGCCCGAGCGCCGCCCCTGCGGCACCGCGATCACGTCGCCGACCTTGAGGGTGAGCAGCGCGGCAGCCGCCTGCGCGCGCCGCTGGGACGAGCCCTCGCGCGCCAGCTCGGACTCGCGCCGCTTGACGGCCTGCCGCAGCCGGTCGTACTCCTGCACGTCCCCGAGGTGGCAGGTCATGCCCTCCCGGTAGCCCTCCAGGGCCTCGAGGTTGCGAGCCACCTGCCGGGCCAGGCCGACGACGGACGCATCGGCCTGGAACTGGGCGAAGGAGCTCTCGAGCAGCACCCGGGCGGACTCGCGCCCGACGCTGCCGACGAGGTTGGCCGCCATGTTGTACGACGGGCGGAACGACGACTTCAGGGGATAGGTGCGGGTCGAGGCCAGCCCGGCGACGTGCCGCGGGTCCAGGCCCGGCTGCCACAGCACGACGGCGTGGCCCTCGACGTCGATGCCGCGCCGGCCGGCCCG
>CAMLIA010000182.1 GCA_946479905.1 uncultured Frankiales bacterium
ATCTGGGGCTTCGAGACCAACTTCGGCGGCCTCGCCGAGCTGGCCCTGGTCAAGGCCAACCAGCTCATGCCGAAGCCCGCGCACCTCACGTGGGAGGAGGCGGCCTGCCCCGGCCTCGTCAACTCCACCGCCTACCGCCAGCTGGTGAGCAAGAACTGCGGCCAGATGAAGCAGGGCGACAACGTGCTCATCTGGGGCGCGTCCGGCGGCCTCGGCTCCTACGCCACGCAGTACGTCCTCAACGGCGGCGGCACTCCCGTCTGCGTCGTGTCCTCCCCCGAGAAGGCCGACATCGTCCGCTCCATGGGCGCCGAGCTGGTCATCGACCGCAGCGCCGAGGGCTACAAGTTCTGGAAGGACGAGAACACCCAGGACCCCAAGGAGTGGCAGCGCTTCGGCAAGCGCATCCGCGAGCTCACCGGCGGCGAGGACATCGACATCGTCTTCGAGCACCCGGGCCGCGAGACCTTCGGCGCCTCGATCTACGTCACCCGACGCGGCGGTCTCATCACGACCTGCGCCTCGACGTCGGGCTACATGCACCAGTACGACAACCGCTACCTCTGGATGAACCTCAAGCGGATCGTGTCGAGCCACTTCGCCAACTACCGCGAGTCGTGGGAGGCCAACCGCCTCATCGCCAAGGGCAAGATCCACCCGACGCTGTCGAAGACCTACCGCCTCGAGGACACCGGCCAGGCGGCGTACGACGTCCACAAGAACGCCCACCAGGGCAAGGTCGGCGTGCTGTGCCTCGCCCCGGAGGAGGGCCTGGGCGTCGCGCCCGAGGCGCAGGAGTTCCGGGCAAAGCACCTCGAGGCGATCAACCGGTTCCGGGACGTGTGACGTCAATCAGGCAAAGCGTCTGAGCGCGCCCAGGGGTGAGCCGGGCCATTTCCTGGTATCACGGAGAGCATGAGCGACGAGCCCCTTCTCCCGCTGTCGGACGTGGAGGACGCGGGAGGCTTCGACACGGTCCTGCGCGGCTACGACAAGCGGCAGGTCGAGGACTACGTCGAGCGCGTCGAGATCGCGCTCGGTGACGCCGACCGGCAGCACGCCGAGGACGGGCAGCGGCTGGCCGCCCTCGAGCACGAGCTCACCCAGCTGCGCGAGCGGCTCGCCGACGCGGAGGCGCGGGCGGCCGGCCTGCCCGAGCCGTCGTCGCGCGTCACCGCGCGGGCGGCGGAGATCCTCCGGCTCGCCGAGGAGGAGGCGGACCAGATCGTCGAGCAGGCCAGGTCGCGGGCGGAGCACGCCGTGGCCGACCGCACCACGGAGCTCGACCGCCGGGCGCAGGAGCTGGCGGCCACCCAGGCCGAGGCGGAGAGTGCCCGGCTCGAGGCGCAGCGCGACGCGGAGGCGGTGCGGAGCAAGGCGAACGAGGAGGCCAGGAGCCTCGTCGAGGGTGCGCGGTCGGACGCTGCCAAGGAGCTCGCCGCCGCGCGGGCGGAGGCGGACGCCCTGGTCGCCGAGGCGCAGGAGGAGGCCGACCGCAAGCGGAAGACGGCCGACGAGGACGTCGCGATCGTCCACGAGGAGGGGCGTCGGCACGCTCAGCAGGTCGTCGACGAGGCACACCGCCAGGTCGACGAGCTGGCGCACCAGCGCGACGCCATCGCCGCTCAGCTGCAGCAGCTGCGCGAGACGCTCGCCGCGGCCATGCAGCCGCTCACCCCTCCCACTCAGTAGCCAGCGGGTAGGCGTCCGGCTGCACGTGCCGGACGATCTCGTTCAGCACCTCGTCGGCCATCCCGACCCAGAGGTGCTTGCCGTCGGCCACCGGCACCACCTCGGCCTGGGGCACGACGGCGAAGCGCCGGCTCGCCTCGGCCGGCCGCAGGTAGTCGTCGTGCTCGGGGACGACGGCGACGAGCCGCTTCCCCGACCGCGCCCAGGCCTCCAGGTGCTCGGGCCGGCTGAAGCGCAGCGGCGGGCTGAGCAGCACCGCGCCGACCACGCCCGGGTCGGCGCCGTACATCAGCGCGAGGTCGGTGCCGAAGCTCCAGCCGACCAGCCAGATGCTCGGCAGGTCCAGGGCCTCGACCAGGTCGAGGGCGGCCGCCACGTCGTACTGCTCGCCGCGTGCGTCGTCGAACCGCCCCTGGCTGGTGCCTTGCTCGCTCGTCGTCCCCCGGGTGTTGAAGCGCAGGACCGCGACGTCCGCGAGCGCGGGCAGCCGGTTGGCCATCTTCTTCAGGACGTGGCTGTCCATCATGCCGCCGTGCGTGGGCAGCGGGTGCAGGCAGATGACCGTCGCGCGGGGCGCCCGCCCCTCCGGCAGCGCCAGCTCCCCCACCAGCGCCAGCCCGTCGGCGGTCTCGAGCGTCACCGGACGGCGGTCCGCGGGGAGCACGGTGTTGGCGCGGATCTCCGTCACGCGAGGTCAGAGGGGCTGGGTCAGGGCATCGGTGAGCAGCGAGACGAGGGCCTCGAGCTGGATGTCGGCCGAGGAGCCGACCTCCTCGTCGGAGCCGTCGAGGGCGCGCGCCGCCAGGCCGGCCTTGTCGTCGATGAGCTCGGCGATGCGGGCGTCGATGGTCTGCGCGGCGATGATGCGCCAGGCGGTGACGGGCTGGTCCTGCCCGATGCGGTGCACGCGGTCGATCGCCTGGGTCTGCTCGGCGTCGGTCCACGACAGCTCGGCGAGCACGACGTTGGAGGCGACCTGCAGGTTGATGCCGACGCCCGCGGCCATCAGCGAGCAGACCACGATGGCGACGTCCGGGTCGTTGGTGAAGCCGTCGATCGCCTGCTGGCGGTTGCGCGGCGTCTGGTCGCCGCGGATCGAGACGTAGCCGATGCCGCGCTGGGCGAACGTCTTCTCGGCGGCATCCATCACGTCGACGTGCTTGGCGAAGAACACGACCTTGCCGACGTTGCGCGACAGCTGGGCGGCGTAGTCGGCGGCCAGGCCGGCCTTGGCCTGGCCGATCCGCCGCATCATCGTGAAGACGTTCTCCTCGCCGCTGCTCTCGTCCTTGGCATCGCGGCGCTCCCAGGTGGCCACCTGGCGGACCAGGGCGTGGTCGATGCCGACGACGGCGGAGGCGTCGCCCCGCGCGGCCAGCGCGCTCTCGTACCTCTTGACCAGACGTCGCGCGAGGACGCGCTCGGCGTCGCGGATCGAGCGGCCGAGAGCGCCCTCGAGCTCCACCGGCAGGTCGGCGATCCGTCGTGCCGGGATGTCGGCGGCGACGTCCACCTTGCGGCGCCGGACGATGCCCATGTCGATGACCGCCTGCCGGGCGGCGGGGTAGAAGTCCGGGTCGACCGGCGTCATCCCGGTCTCCTCCAGCTTCTCCATCAGCTCGGCGCGAGGCTCCTTCTCGCCGATCCAGCCGAGGAACTCCCAGATCGCCAGGAAGTCCTCGATGTCGTTGATCAGCGGCGTGCCGGTCAGGGCCATGAGCAGCGGGCGCACCGTGCGCTTGCGGATCCGCTCGGACAGCTCGAGCACGTGCCGGGAGCGCTGGCTGGACTTGTTCTTGATGAAGTGCGCCTCGTCGACCACCATGCCGCGGAAGCCCAGATCACCCAGCCAGCCGACGTGCCGGTCGAGCACCTCGTAGTTGACGACGACGATGTCGGAGAACGCGTCGATGGTGTCGCCGTCGCCGTGGACCACCGTCGCCGCGTGCCTCGGCGTCCAGAGGCCGGCCTCGCGCGCCCAGTTGGTCTTGACGACGTTCGGGACGACGCACAGCAGCGGGAACGCCTTGGCAGCCTCGGCCGCCAGCAGCGCCTGGGCGGTCTTGCCGAGACCCGGCTCGTCGGCGAGCAGGAAGGTGCGGTGCCCGGCGGCGGCGGCCGCGACGACCTGCGCCTGGTGCGGCATCAGCTGCCGGCCACCCGGCAGCAGCAGCGACGTCGGCGCGGGCAGCGCCATGCACGACGTGGCGCCGCCCGAGGCGTTCTCGAAGGCCCGCAGCAGCGGGCCGAGCAGCTCCCAGGTGGCGAGCATCCGGGGGCGCGCCTTGGCCGGCGCAGGCGCGGAGAAGTCCGGCTCGAGGAACGGGTTGGCCAGCTGCCGGGAGACGACCGACTGCGGCACGACCCGGCGCTCGGGACGTCCGCTCGTCGCCGTCGGCTCCGGGAAGACCGGCTCGGGGGCGGGCTCCATCCCCGCGGCCTGCCGCATCTCGCGCATGATCGTCTTGGCACCGTCGACCAGCGGGGCGTCCTCGGCGAGCAGCATCAGCAGCGACCCGTCGCGGGCCGCGGTGCGCGCGAGAACGGTGGCGATCCCGTCGATCCGCTTGAGCGCGGCGTTGCGCTGCGCCTCGCTGATCGCCTCCTTCTTGACCCGCTCGCGCTCCTCGCGCACCAGCAGGGCCACCACCTGGAACGTCGCCAGCGTCGACGGACGGACCCGGCTGCGCTGCACGGCCAGCTCCACGTCACGGACGGCCTTGGCGAGGACGGGGATGACGCCCTTCTCCTCCGGCCCGCGGGACGGACGCGAGGTGCGCGTGGCTGCAGAGCGGTTGCCGCCCGTCGGGCGTCCCCCTCGTGTAGCCACGTACGTCTCCTCTGTGGACGAACGACTGCACCTGCACGACGAGCCGACGCCGCGCGACGTCGAACCGGCCGTCACGGAATCGGTTCGACGGTCACCGGCCCCATCGAGAGTCGCGAATCCGCGGGATCTCGCGCGACTGATGGTCCGGCGACATCACATGCCGGCATCAGTACCGGGCCATCGTAGCGCTCGGGTGCCGTCACCACCGGAGGCGGCGCCGGGCGCGCGCCGCCCAGCACGGCGTGTGCCAGTGCCGGCGCGCGTCCTCGTGGCCCTGCGGCCAGGCGACGACGTGCGGCACCCGGGCGAACTCGTGGTCGCAACCGGGGCAGCGGTAGACCGTGTCACTCACCCCGACGTTGCGCACGACGAACCCGTCCTCGACCCGGTCGACGCCGGCCGGACGTCGTACCGGCTCGTCGCCCCGGCGCAGCGCGGCGAGGGCCTCCGCCGATCGCTGCGCGCGCCGGGACACGGACTACTTCTTGGCGTAGTCGCGGAACCCGCGGCCGGTCTTGCGACCGAGGTAGCCGGCCTTCACGAGGTGCTCGAGCATCGGCGCCGGTGAGTCACCCGGCTCGCGGAACTCGTTGTAGAGCGTCTCCTGGATGGCCAGCGTCACGTCCAGCCCGACCACGTCCATCAGCGCGAACGGTCCCATCGGGTGCCCGCAGCCGGCGGTCATCGCGAAGTCGATGTCGTCGATGTCGGCGTAGTGCGCCTCGAGCATCTTGACCGCGTCGTTGAGGTAGGGGAACAGCAGCGCGTTGACGATGAAGCCGGCCCGGTCGCCGCACAGCACGGCGTGCTTCTTGGTCTGCTTGCACACGTCGAGCACGGTCGCGATGACGTCCTCGGACGTGGTGACCGTCGGGACGACCTCGACGAGCTTCATCACGGTCGCCGGGTTGAACCAGTGCATCCCGATGACGTCCTGCGGCCGGGAGGTCGCGGTGGCGCACTCGATGACGGGCAGGCTCGAGGTCGTGGTGGCGAGGATCGCGCCCGGCTTCACGATGTCGTCGAGGGCGCTGAAGATGGCCTTCTTGATGGACAGCTCCTCGGCGACGGCCTCGATGATGAGGTCGCAGTCCCGCAGGTCCTCGAGGTCCGTGGTGCCGCGGATCTTGGCCAGCGTTGACGCCTTCGCCTCCTCGGTGAGCTTGCCCTTCTGCAGCGCCTTGTCGAGCGATCCCTCGATCTTCTTGCCGACGGCCGCGACCTTGTCCTCGCCCCGGGCGCGGTAGACGACGTCGTACCCGCTCTTGGCGCAGACCTCGATGATGCCGGTGGCCATCGTGCCGGTGCCGATGACCCCGATCTTCGTGACCGTCCGCGGGGCGACGTCGCTCGCCGTCGCGGGGGTGTCGGCGTCAGCGACGATCTCCGAGGAGTCCGGGGCCGCGTAGGTGTAGAGCCCGCGCCCGCTCTTGCGTCCCAGCAGGCCGGCCGTGACGTACTGCTTCAGGAGCGGGGCGGGGGCGTGCCGGTGGTCCCGTGACTGGGAGTACATCGTCTCGAGGATGTGGTACGCCGAGTCGAGGCCGATCAGGTCGAGCAGCGCCAGCGGTCCCATCGGGTGGCCGCACCCGAAGCGCATGGCCGCGTCGATGTCCTCGCGGCTGGCGTACTTGCTCTCGTACATCTTCACGGCGTTGTTGAGGTAGCCGAAGAGCAGCGCGTTGCAGATGAAGCCGGCCCGGTCGCCCGCGGTCGCCTTCTGCTTGCCGACCTGGCCCACCAGCTCCTCGACGGCACTGACGACTCCGGGGTCGGTGACGACCGTCTTCACGACCTCGACCAGGCCCATCACGGGGGCCGGGTTGAACCAGTGCAGGCCGACGACCTGGCTCGGCCGTCCGGTGGACGTCGCGAGCTCCGTGACGGACAGCGCGCTCGTGTTCGTGGCGATGACGGCCTCGGGGGCGAGCAGCCCGTCGAGGGTGGCGAAGAGCTCCTTCTTCAGCTCCATCCGCTCGGGGATCGCCTCGATGACGAGCTCGCAGTCCTTGACGGCCGTGAGGTCGGTGCCGAAGTCGATCCGCGCGACGAGCTGCTTCTGCTCGTCCTCCGTCAGCTTGCCGCGCGCGACGGCCTTGCCCGTCGAGTGCTCGATGTGGTCCTTGCCCCGCGCGAGGCCGGCGTCGTCGATCTCGACGCCCACCACCTCGACGCCGGAGCGCGCCAGCACCTCCGCGATGCCGGCCCCCATCGTCCCCAGTCCGACCACACCGATCTTGCTGAACGCCACGACCACTCCTGACAGTTGGATGCCCACAGGTTACCGACGGGTACAGCGAGGACCGACACCACTTCCCTGATCCTGCGTGCACCCGGGGGCCCCACGAGGACCTCTCTCACGCTCGAGCCGGGTGCGGTGGGGGCGGGGGGCTGCACGCAGCTTCAGGGAAGAGGGTCAGAACAGGGTGGGGACGTTGGACTCCATGCCCTTGAGGGCCTCGTAGTCGAGCTGCACGCAGGTGATGCCTCGGTCCGCGGCCAGCACCTTCGCCTGCGGCTTGAAGGACTGGGCCGCGAGCACGCCCTGCACGTCGCCGAGCACGGTCGAGACCCGCTGCAGGTAGCGCGTGAGCTGCTCGACGCTGTCGATCTCCCCCACCCGCTTGATCTCGACCAGGACGTGCGCCCCGGTGTGGTCGCGGCAGAGCAGGTCGACGGGGCCGATGTCGGTGAAGTACTCCCGCTGCACCAGGGTCCAGCCGTCGCCCAGCACGTGGCACTGGTCGGCGAGCAGCTGCTGCAGCTGCTTCTCCACCCCGTCCTTCACCAGGCCGGGGTCGGTCCCGAGGTCGTGGGCGCTGTCGCTGAGCACCTCGAGCACCGAGATCACCAGCTGCTCGCCGCCCTTGTTGGTGACGGTCCACACGTCGTCGGTGACCAGCAGCGAGCAGGGCGGCGTCATCCACATCAGCGGCTTGTAGCCGCCGGTGTCGGAGTGCACGAGCACCGAGCCGTCGGCCTTCACCACCAGGAGCCGTACCGCCTCGGGGAGATGGGCTGTCAGCCGGCCGACGTAGTCGACGGAGCAGCGAGCGATCACGAGACGCACGCGGTCAGCGTAGGCCGCGGTCAGGTCTGCTCGTGCAGCAGACTCAGCACGGCGTCGAGCTGCCGGTCGAAGTCGTGGTCGTGGTCGCCCTCGCGCGAGCTCATCAGCCGGGCCGTCATCGGCAGGCTGGTCTGCTCGGTGAGGGCGCGCACCCGCTCGGCGAGGGGGAGGCGGCACGGCGCGTGCCGGTTGGTCAGGGCGACGACGTCGCCGACGTAGAGGCGGACGATGACGTCGTACATGAGGATCGCGGTCTGCTCGCTCGCCCCGGCCTCGACCAGCGCGGCCAGCAGGTGCTCGGCGAAGGTGACGTGCGCCGAGGGCAGCTGCTCCGGGACGTGGCCGACGACGGCAGTGAGCAGACCCGGGTGCTCGAGGCCGGCCCGGCGCGCGCGGCGGACCAGCTCGCGGACCCGGTCCAGGGGCTCCTGCGGCAACGGCTCGACGAGGGCCCGGGCGATGAAGGCGTCGGCCACCGCGTCGAGGAGCTCGTCCTTGCCGGCGACGTGGTGGTAGATGGCCGTGGGTGAGACCCCGAGCGCCACGGCGACGGACCTCAGCGACATCCCCGCGAACCCGTCCCGCTCGGCGACGGCCGCGGCGGCGGCGACCACCGCGTCGCGAGACAGCCCGGCGGCTGTCCCCCGCGCGCGTCGAGCGACCGTCGTCACGGCGTACCTCCCTTGACGGAGCTGTTTGACACTGTCAACCTCATCAATTGACACCGTACAACTGAAAGGTCGGTCATGAGGCGTGTTCTCGCCATCGGCGTGCTGCTCGCGGTCACCGCGTGCGGTTCGACGGTGCAGGTCCGCTCGACCGGCATCGC
>CAMLIA010000183.1 GCA_946479905.1 uncultured Frankiales bacterium
CCGTGCCGCCGGCGATGGCGGGGCCCTCGACGGCGGCGATCAGCGGCTTGGTGAGGCGGTAGTGCCGCAGCAGCGCCTTCCACGCCATCCCGGCGTCCTCGCTGTAGCGCTTGGCGTGCTCGTCGCCGGGGTCCGGCGCGCTCATCATCGCCTTCAGGTCGGCGCCGGCGCAGAAGACCTCGGTCGACCCGGTGAGGATGACGACCCGGATGTCGTCGTCGCTGTCGGCCTGGACCCAGGCGTCCGCCATCCGCGACAGCATGTTGGGGGAGAAGGCGTTCTTGGCCTCCGGGCGGTTCATCGTGCAGACGAGGGTGTGGCCGACCTTCTCGACCAGCAGGTGCTCGGGCGCGCTCACGGGAAGACCTCCTCGCCGGTCTCCGCGTCGGTGGCGCTGATCGCCTCGACCGGGCAGCTCTCGAACGCCTCGATGACCTCGGGGGTCTCGGTGACGGGGTTCGCCTTGACGTAGGACTTGCGGTCCTCCTTGGCGCCGAACACGTCCGGCGCGAAGTTGCGGCAGTAGCCGCTGCTGATGCACGTGGGGCCGACCTCGACCTGGAGCTGTCTCGACATGCTGGGGACCGTAACGCAGCGGTGCCCGATCGTGCTAGAACCTGTTCTCATTCCTGGGGAGGTGCCGTGCGCATCGATGTCCGCCTCGACGCTGCACTGCCGGACGTGCCGCGTGCGGTGGCGGAGCTGCGGGAGGCCGGCGTCGCCGGCGTCTTCACCTACGAGGGCGCGTCCGACCCGTTCCTCCCGCTCGCGGTGGCAGCCGGCTCCGGGCTCGACCTCTACACCAACCTCGCCATCGCGCTGCCGCGCTCCCCGATGCACCTCGCCTACCTCGCCCAGGACCTCCAGCGGGCGTCCGGAGGCCGGTTCTCGCTCGGACTGGGGTCGCAGGTGCGCAAGCACGTGGTCGAGCGGTACGGCGGGACCTGGGACAAGCCCGTGGCGCAGATGCGCGAGTGGGTGCTCGCGGTCAAGGCCATCCAGGCGGCCTGGGCAGCGGGGGAGCAGCCGTCGTTCGAGGGCCGGTGGACGCGGCACACCTACTGCCCGCCGCTGTTCGTCCCGCCCGACGTGCAGCCCGCGCCCGTGCTCGTGGGTGCGCTCGGGCCGCGGATGACGGCGATGGCGGTGGAGGTCGCCGACGGCCTGCTCGTGCACCCGTTCTGCAGCGAGGCCTCGCTCGACCGGACCCTTGCCGACGTGCCCCTGGACTTCCCGGTCGTCGGCCAGTCGATCGTGGGCGTCGGGCTCACCGACGAGGAGGTCGCGACGGCGCGCACCGCCGTGCGCGGCCTGATCGCCTTCTACGGCAGCACCCCCGCCTACCGCACGGTGCTCGACGTGCACGGCTGGGGTGACCTCCACGAGCGGCTGCGGGCGCTCACGAGAGAGGGTCGGTGGTCGGAGCTGCCGGCTGCGGTCACCGACGAGGTCGTCGACACCGTCGCGCTGGTCGGCTTCCCGTCGTACGTCGCCGAGGGGCTGCGCCGCAGGTTCGCCCGCTGCACGCGGATCGCCCTGTCCACCCCTTATGCGGTCTCGGTCCCGGCGCTCGCGGAGCTCGCGGCTCTTGCCCGCTGACTGGAACAGGTTCTAGGTTCGGCCCCATGCCTGCGAACTCCCAGCGCGACGTCGAGCAGTCCAGGAAGGCCCTCGCCGGCTGGCTCGGCGACAAGGTCGGGGCGGAGGTCAGCCTCGGCGACTTCGGCGGGCCCGGCGCCACCGGCTTCTCCAACGAGACGATCATCGTCGACGCGACCTACGGCGGACGGACCGAGACGCTCGTCGTCCGCGTCGCCCCGACCGGCTACACGCTGTTCCCCGACGCCGCGTTCGAGGAGCAGTACACGATCCTCACGACCCTCAAGCAGCAGACGTCGATCCCGGTCCCGACGGTCAAGTGGTACGAGACGGACCCGTCCGTGCTCGGTGCCCCCTTCTTCGTCATGGAGTTCGTCGACGGGGTGATCCCGCCCGACAACCCGCCGTACACGCTCGACGGCTGGCTCAAGGAGGCCACGCCCGAGGTGCAGGAGAAGGTCTTCTGGGGCGCCATCGACAGCATCGCGGACATCGCCGCGCTCGACCCGGCGACCCTCGCGCTGCCGACGCTGCTGCACGGCCTGGACGCGCAGCTGGACTACTACGAGGGCTTCATGGAGGGCGTCGAGAAGCACGAGGAGCTGGCCGTCGCCCGGCGTGCCTTCGCCTGGCTGAAGGCCAACAAGCCCGAGGACGACGGGACCGTCTTCTGCTGGGGCGACTCGCGCGTCGGCAACGTCATGTACACGCCGGACGGGGACCGGCTCGCGGTCGTCGACTGGGAGATGGCCTGCTTCGGCTCGCCCAGCCAGGACATCGCGTGGACGTGGTTCCTCGACCGGCACCACGCCGAGGGGATGGGCGCTCCTCGCCTGCCGGGGTTCCCGTCGAAGGAGGCGATGATCGCCCGGTTCGAGGAGCGGTCGGGCCGGTCGGCCAAGGCCTTCGACTACTACGAGCTGTTCGCCGGCTTCCGGTTCTGCGTGATCATGGGCCGGCTCACGGTCATCTTCAAGGACTGGGGGCTCATCCCCGCCGACAACGACATGGCGTCGAACAACGCGCCCGCCCGACTGACCGAGCAGATGCTGAACGAGATGGGTGCGGCCTGATGCTCTCTCCCCTGGACGAGCTCCCGATCCACCAGGTCGCGGAGACGATGGCGACGGTCGGCACGTCCGACCGCAACTTCTACGACCGCTGCTACTTCTCGCTGCACGGGTCGACCGACGAGTTCTTCCTGACGATGGGGCTCGGGCAGTACCCGAACCTCGACGTCACCGACGCCTTCATCTGCGCGTCGTACGGCGACAAGCAGACCGTCGTACGCGCCTCCCGGCCGCTGGGGCTGAACCGCCTCGACACCAAGGTGGGACCGCTGCGGGTCGAGGTGATCGAGGGGCTCAAGAAGGTCCGGTTCGTCTGCGAGGAGACCGACGGCTTCGCGATGGACGCGGTGTGGGAGGGGCTGGTGCCCGCCTACGAGGAGCCGCGGATGACGATGGAGTCGCCGTTCGGCCGGCAGACGATGAACACGATGCGGTTCCTGCAGACGGGCTCGTGGGAGGGCTCGCTGATGCTGGACGGCAAGCAGATCGCGGTGACGCCGGACCGCTTCGGCGGCTCGCGCGACCGCTCGTGGGGAGTGCGCCCGATCGGCGAGCCCGAGGGCGGCAAGCCGACGATGCCGATCAACGGCTTCTACTGGAACTACTTCGTGGTGCGGTTCGAGAAGTCCTCGATCGTCTACATGTGCCAGGAGGACGGGCTCGGCCGGCGCACCCTCGAGGAGGGCATCCGGCTGCACCCGGACGGCCGCGTCGACCGCCTCGGCCGGCCGGAGCACCAGCTCCGCTTCGCGCCCGGCACCCGCATGGTCACCGGCGCCACGATCCGCTTCGCCGGCGGGCTGGTGCTCGAGGGCGAGGCCGTCCGGCCGAACCACCTCTCGCGGGGCACGGGCTACGGCCACGACGCCGACTGGAAGCACGGGATGCACCAGGGCGACGAGCTCGTCGTGCAGCGCATCGACTTCGACCTCGCCGACCCGGCCATGGTCCCGATCCCCGGCGCGATCGTCGATCACCTCGGTCGCTACACCACCAACGAGGGCGACGGCGAGGGCTGGGGGCTGCTCGAGGTCATGACGATGGGCCCGCACCCCCAGTACTTCACGGCTTGGGACGACGTTGCCTCCTGAGCCCCAGCCGCCGGTCGCCTCCGTCGCGCCCGGCATCTGGATGGTCCCGACCGTGGTCCCCGACAACCCGATCGGCTGGACCCAGACCTACGTGCTGGAGTCGTCGCAGGGGCCGTTCCTCGTCGACACGGGGTGGAACCACGACCTGGCCTGGGCGGACCTGACGGCAGGCCTCGTCGCGTGCGGCACGTCGGTCGAGGAGGTGCAGGGGGTCCTCGTCACGCACCACCACCCCGACCACCTCGGGCTGGTCGGCAGGGTGCGGGCGGCCAGCGGGTGCTGGGTCGGGCTGCACGAGGCCGACATCGAGCTCGTACGGCGGCACCGGCAGCTGCTCGCAGACGACCCCGAGGGCTTCGACGCCGACACCCAGGCCAAGCTGCTCGAGGCCGGTGCGGGCCAGTGCGACGTCGACGAGGTGCGCGCCGCCTCGCGGTTCATGAGCATGCCGATGCCCGAGCTGCCGGACCGGCCTCTGGACACCTCGGTGCTGCAGCTCGGCGACCGGCGCGTGGAGCTGCTGCACACGCCGGGTCACACCCCGGGGCACCTCTGCCTGCGGGTCGACGGCCGGCTGCTCACGGGCGACCACCTGCTGAAGACCATCAGCTCGCACGTCGGGCTGTACGGCTTCGAGGAGCCGGACGGGGACCCGCTCGGGGACTTCCTGAGCTCCCTGCGGCTGCTCACCGGGGACGAGCCGACCGAGGTCCTCCCGGCCCACCGCGGCCTGTTCACCGGCGTCGACGCGCGCGTGGAGGAGCTGCTCGGCCACCACGAGCAGCGCTTCGCCGACATCAAGGAGGTGCTCGCGGCGGGACCGGTCACGCCGTGGGCGCTGTGCCGCGCCATGACCTGGAACCGGCCGTGGGACGAGCTGCCGCGCCTGATGCTGCGCGCCGCCCTCGCCGAGACGATGGCGCACGTCCGGCACCTCGAGCTGCAGGGCGTGGTCGTCGTCGAGCCGGGGGCGCCGACCCTGCTCCGCCTCGCCTGAGCGCTCGCCGGTTGCACCGCGAAGCGGGGTGCCTTCGCTCATGCACGCGCCCGGCCCGAGAGCGCCGGTTGGGCACGCTCAGGAGCCCGGCGCGGACCGGGTCAGGTGTGCATGGGGGAAGGGACCACCCGCAGGTGGCTGCCCGCATGCACGCCGGCCGGGTCCCTAGAGGCGCTGGATGATGGTGGCCGGCGCGAGCGAGCCGCCGGCGCACATGGTGACCAGGGCGAACTCCTTGCCGGTGCGCTCGAGCTCGTGCAGCGCGGTGACGATCAGGCGCGAACCGGTCGAGCCGACCGGGTGACCGATGGCGAGGGCGCCGCCGTTGACGTTGATCTTGTCCATCGGGATGTCGTGCACCCGCTGCCAGGACAGCACGACCGACGCGAACGCCTCGTTGCACTCGAAGAGGTCGATGTCGCTGATGGACATGCCGGCCTTCTTGAGCACCTCGCGGGTGGCGTCGACCGGCCCGTCGAGGTGGTAGTACGGGTCGCTGCCGACGTTGACCCGGGCGACGACGCGCGCCCGGGGCTTCAGCCCCTCGGCCTCGGCGCGGGCGCGGTCCATCCAGAGGACGGCGGCCGCTCCGTCGGAGATCTGCGAGGACGTGCCGGCCGTGTGGATGCCGTCCGGGAGGACCGGCTTGAGCTTGGCGAGGCCCTCCCTGGTGGTCTCGCGCAGGCCGCCGTCGCGGTCGACGATCTGGGTCCCGGTGACGTTGCCCTCGGCGTCGAAGGTGGGCGCCTCCATCGCGAAGACCTCACGGTCGAAGCGGCCCTCGTCCCAGGCCTGCTTGGCGCGGGCCTGGGAGAGGACACCGAGCTCCTCGATGTCGTCGCGCGTGATGCCCCGGTTCTTGGCGATCCGCTCGGCCGCCTCGAACTGGTTGGGCATGTCGAGGTCCCAGTCGGTGTCGTGCGTCTTGCCGGGGCCGTTCATGACGTTGGCGCCCAGCGGCACGCGGCTCATCGCCTCGACGCCGCAGGCCATGCCCACGTCGATCGCTCCCGAGAGGATGAGCCCCTCGATCATGTGGTTGGCCTGCATGGCCGAGCCGCACTGGCAGTCGACGGTCGTCGTGCCCGTCGTCCAGGGCAGGCCGACACCGAGCCAGGCGTTGCGGGTGATGGAGGAGCCCTGCTCGCCGGCCTGCGTCACGCAGCCACCGATGGCCTGCTCGACCGACGCGGGGTCGATGCCGGCCCGCTTGATGACCTCGACCTGGGCCGCGCCGAGGATCTTGGTCGCGTGCAGACCGGCCAGCTGCCCGTTGCGCTTGCCGATGGGGGTGCGGGTGGCGCCGACGATGACGGCGTCGCGGGCAGGCTGAGTCATGCGGGAGTTCTCCTCGTCCAGAGTCGTGGCGCAAATGTAGAACGTGTTCTCGTCCCGAACAAGGGCAGCGAGCGAAAACTAGAACAGGTTCTTGACCGGTGCGGAACGCGCTGGTTACGGTCGCGACATCACCCCGAGGAGCTCCGTGACAGATCGTGCGACCGATGCTGCTGCCCTGATCGCGCAGGCACGCACCCAGCTCGGCGGGCCGCCCGGACCGCTGCGCGTGGGTCGTGACCCCGTCAACCTGCCGATGGTCCATCACTGGTGCCAGGCCCTCGACGACCAGAACAAGGCCTACCTGGACGAGGAGTTCGCCGCGCAGACGCGAGGCCACCTCATCGCCCCGCCCGGCATGCTGCAGACCTGGATCATGGACGCGCCGCGCGAGGAGGCAGGCGCGCACGACGACGTCATGCGGCTGCTCGACGAGGCCGGCTACACGAGCGTCGTCGCCACGAACTACGAGCACGAGTACTACCGGGAGCTCCAGCACGGCGAGCGCATCAGCGTCCGGTCCGTCGCCGAGGACCTGTCCGAGGAGAAGCAGACGGCGCTCGGCCGGGGCTACTTCGTCACGGTCAAGCACGACTACCTCACCGACGACGGCGAGCTGGTCGGCATCGGCCGGATGCGGATGCTCAAGTTCACGCCGCCCGAGAAGAAGCCTGACTCCGGGGCGCGGCCGACCCCGGCGATCGGCCGCGACAACCAGTTCTTCTGGGACGGCGTGGCGGCCGGCGAGCTCCGGATCGGCAGCTGCAACCAGTGCAAGACGCTGCACCACCCGCCGCAGCCGATCTGCCGGTCGTGCCAGTCGACCGACATGGGCTTCACGGTCAGCAGCGGGCGCGGCGTCGTGTACAGCCACGTCACCCACCACTACCCGAAGCTGCCGGGCGTCGAGCTGCCGCACACGGTGCTGCTCGTCGAGCTCGAGGAGGGCGTCCGGCTGGTGAGCGAGTGGGCCGCCGGCGCCAAGCCCGAGACGACCTACATCGGCCAGCAGGTCGAGGTCGCGTTCACCAAGGTCCCCGGCGGCGAGCTCCGTCCCACGTTCAAGGCGGTCTCATGACCACGGTCGGCACCCAGCTGCCTGAGCTCACCATCGACGCGAGCGTCCGGAACATCGTGGCGACCGCGATCGCGAGCCGCGACTACCAGGACGTGCACCACGACGTCGCGACGGCCCAGGTCAAGGGCAGCAAGACGATCTTCACCAACATCCTCACCAGCAACGGCTACGTGCTGCGGTACGTCACCGACCACTTCGGCCCGCTGTCGGTCATCAAGACCTCCAAGCTGAGGCTGGGCGTGCCGAACTACGCCGGGGACGTGATGACGATGCGCGGCACCGTCACCGCCGTCGACGGTCAGCTCGTGACGGTCGACGTCAAGGGCTCCAACTCCCTCGGTGACCACGTCATCGCGACAGTCACCCTGGAGGTGCCGGCGTGAGCTTCGCCCGCAAGGTCGCCATCGCCGGCATCGGCGCCACCGAGTTCTCCAAGAACAGCGGCCGGTCGGAGCTGCAGCTCGCCGGCGAGGCCGTGCTCGCGGCGGTCGCCGACGCGGGCCTCAAGCCCTCCGACGTGGACGGCCTCACCACCTTCACCATGGAGACCAACTCCGAGATCGAGGTCGCCAAGACCGCGGGGCTCGGGGACCTGACGTTCTTCTCCAAGATCGGGTACGGCGGGGGCGCGGCCTGCGCGACCGTGCAGCAAGCGGCGATGGCCGTCGCCACCGGCGTCGCGGACACCGTGGTCTGCTACCGCGCCTTCAACGAGCGTTCCGGTCACCGCTTCGGGTCCGGGGCCCACCGGGGTGAGCCGACCGCCGAGGGCATCGCGATGGGCTGGGTGTCGAGCTTCGGGCTCATGACGCCGGCCTCCTGGGTGGCGATGTTCGCCCAGCGGTACATGCACGAGTACGGCGCCACCAGCGCGGACTTCGGCCTTGTCAGCGTCGCCGACCGCAAGCACGCCGCGACCAACCCGAAGGCGTGGTTCTACGAGCAGCCCATCACCCTCGAGGACCACCAGAGCAGCCGGTGGATCGTGGAGCCGCTGCACCTGCTCGACTGCTGCCAGGAGACCGACGGCGGCCAGGCCCTCGTCGTCACCACGGTCGAGCGGGCCCGCGACCTGCCCAACCCGGTCGCCGTGATCAGCGGGGCCGCCCAGGGCTCCTCGCAGGGCCAGCAGTCGATGGTCAGCTACTACCGCGACGACATCGCCGGGCTGCCCG
>CAMLIA010000184.1 GCA_946479905.1 uncultured Frankiales bacterium
GCACCTGCTTCCACGGCTGCAGGGCGTCCTCGACGGTCGCGACCACCTGGTGCCGGGCGGCGGCGCGGTGCGCGCGGGACCCGACGCCCGGCAGCGAGCGGACCGCGGCCAGCACGGTGGAACCGATGCCCTTCACCGCGTCGTCGAGGCCCTGCGCGAAGTCAGCGGCGTGGTGACCGGCCCGGGTCCAGCCGCTGACCCGCGGCGCCTGGTCGGCGAGGTCGTGCAGCACCGCCACCAGCCGGGCGGCAGCGGCCGCTTCGACCTGCTCGGCGGTGTCCTGCAGCAGCAGGGCCCGGTCCATCAGTGCCTCGCCGACGGGCGCCTGGGCCAGCCGGGCCGCCTCCTCCGCGAGCGGTTGGGCCTCCGCGAGGGCGCGGCCGTAGGCGAGCAGCGCCTCGCAGGCGCTGCCGAAGGCGGTGCGGACCCCGGTGAGCCCGTCGGCGAGCCCGCTGAGCCGGCCCTGGTACTGCTCGTTGGGACGGCCCACCCACTGCACGTGCGCCGAGCGGCGGCACGCGCTCATGGCCGTACCCAGCTCGTCGGCACTGGCCCCGAGCAGCGCCGCCGCCCGCAGCACCTGCTCCGGCCGGGCCTGCGCGAGGGGCGTCACTCCCGGGTCCGGGGGCTCTGCGCCATCGCGGCGTCGTGCAGGGCCTGCTCGGTGCCGCGGTAGGCCTCGGCGGCCAGCCGGAGGGCGTAGCCGAGGTCGCCGGCGGTGACGGACAGCGCGAACGCGGTGCCGGCGTAGACCGACAGGAACCGCTCCAGTGCGTCCTGCACCCCCGGCGTGGGGGCGCTCTCGCAGAAGTGGGCGACGCCGGACGCGTCGTCGGACAGGGCGCGCAGCAGCCGCGACACCTCGGTGAGCGGAGCGGCCGCATCCGTCAGCGCAGGCGGGCACCACTGCTGGTAAGGGCTGGGCGGCAGGGTGGGCACGTGCGCACCGTAGGGAGTGCGCGCGCGGCCTGCCGGCCGCTGTCCACAGGACTCAGGAGGTGCGCGGCAGCAGCAGCTGCTGACCCACCTGCAGCGAGGCCGACTGCAGGTGGTTGAGCGCCCGGATCTCGTCGACGAGAGCGCGCGGGTCGTGCCGCGGCGCGACCCGCTTGGCCACGGCCCACAGCGTCTCGCCCGGCTGGACGGTCGTCTGCTGGTACGACGGGTGCGCCGTCTCGGTCGCCGCGCTCGACACGCCCGAGCGACCCGCGAGGAAGGCCACGAGCAGCAGGGTCGCGAGCAGGCCGATGACGACGAGCCGACCACGGCGGGTGAGGCGAAGGGTGCTGTTCATGAGGGCTCTCCTTGCGGGCTGCTCGAACGGAGGTTCGATCGAACGTCTGAGCCAATGTCTAACACCGCGCCCCGACAAAATCCACGACACGTCGAACAGATGTTTGAGACTTGTGCCGCATCGGACTACGGTCTGGGCATTCGAGAAAGAGTTCGAGAGGACGTGCAGCGTGGACCAGACGGAGCGGCAGAAGCCCGGTCGGAAGGCGGGCGTCCCGCCCAAGACCACCCAGATCCACAACCTGCCGGACGGACCGGCCGACAACGAGGGGCTGACGCCCCGGCAGCGCAAGATCCTCGAGTTCATCCGGGAGAGCGTCGAGCGCCGCGGCTTCCCGCCCACCATCCGCGAGATCGGCGACGCGGTCGGGCTGGCGAGCACCAGCAGCGTCAGCTACCAGCTCATCACGCTGCAGAAGAAGGGCTTCCTGCGCCGGGACGCCACCAAGCCGCGGGCTGTCGACGTCCGGCTGCCCAGCGAGATGGGGCTGGACGACGGCCAGGAGCACTCCGCCTTCCCGCAGCCGGCGTACGTGCCGGTGCTGGGCCGCATCGCCGCGGGCGGCCCGATCCTCGCCGAGCAGGCGGTGGAGGAGGTCTTCCCGCTCCCCCGCGAGCTCGTCGGCGAGGGCACGCTGTTCATGCTGCGGGTGGTCGGTGAGTCGATGATCGACGCCGCCATCAGCGACGGCGACTGGGTCGTCGTGCGACAGCAGCCGACCGCGAGCAACGGCGACATCGTCGCCGCGATGATCGACGGCGAGGCGACGGTCAAGACCTACAAGCGCAAGGACGGCCGGGTGTGGCTGATGCCCCACAACGCGGCCTTCGACCCGATCCCGGGCGACGAGGCGACCATCCTCGGCCGCGTCGTGACGGTGCTGCGCAAGGTCTGAGCAAGGTCTGAACAAGGTCTGAGCACGCACCGAGTAACCCTTCGGCCGGCGGGGACGATCACCCGAACGTCCCCGCCGAAAAGGCGACCTGCCGGCGATCCCTCGCCGGCAGCCAGCAATGCCCCTCCCCGACCCCGTCGGCGGGGCTGCCGAAACGGAGATCTCGATGAGCCCCCACCTCCTTCGCAAGCTCGGACTCGCGTCGCAGGCCGGCCGCGCCGTCGTCGTCGGCGGTCTCGCCGCCGTCAGCCTCGCGGTCACCGGCGCCGCCCTCGCGGTCCCGGGAAGCCCGGTGAGCCTGAACACCGACGCCCCCGCGACCGCCACTCACTCCCCCGAGGCGGAACCGACCAGCGAGCCGACCAGCGAGCCGAGCGAGGACAGCACCTCCGAGGACGCCGTCGCGGCCTCCGACACCGCGGTGACGGCCGAGCCCACGGACTCCGAGGCCCCTCGACCGACCTGCCCCGGGACCATCGCCACGCCCACGGCAGACCCGAGCGACAACGCGGACGACCAGGGGCTGCACTGCGGCCAGCTCAAGGCAGAGCACCGCGACGGCCACCACGACGGCCAGGGCAACGGCGGCCTCGACCAGAGCTCCCCGCGCCCGCACCCCACGGACGCGCCTGAGGCCCGGCACGACGACGGCAGCGAGCACGACAGCCCCGACAGCCCCGAGCACGACAGCGAGCCCGACGGTGACTCCGCGGGTTCTGACGGCTGACCCGACGGTCCCTGGCACGATGGCAGAGCGGGTCGAGGTGACCCGCTCTGCCGCTGTCCGGAGCGTGATGAGCGACTCGCTCCTCGAGGAGCTTCTCCCCCCAGCCCAGGCCGGCGAGGCCTGGGCGCTTCGCGCTCTCTACGAGCAGCTCGCACCGCGCGTCCGCAGCTACCTGCGGGTCCGCGGCGCCAGCGAGCCGGACGACCTCACCAGCGAGGTCTTCCTCACCGTCTTCCCGAGGCTGGCCACGCTGCAGGGCGGCGCCGCCGGCCTGCGGACCTTCACGTTCTCGGTCGCGCACGCCCGGCTGGTCGACGACCTGCGCAAGCGGAGCCGTCGCGAGCCGGCGCTGCCCTACGACGTCGCCGGCGACCCGCGCACCTCCCCGAGCTCCGAGGAGGACGCGATGCTGGCGCTGCAGGAGGACCGGGTCCGTGAGCTGCTCGCCACCCTCCCCGACGACCAGCGCGACGTGCTCGTCATGCGCATCCTCGGCGACCTGACCGTCGAGCAGGTCGCGACGGCCCTCGGCCGGTCCCCCGGTGCGGTGAAGCAGCTGCAGCGCCGTGGCCTGATCCGGCTGCGCGCGACGCTGGAGAGCAACCCAGGTGGAGTAACCCTGTGAGGCCCCCGCACGATGACCCAGACATGAGCCGGCCCCTCGACGATCGCGCTGCGGACGCGCTGCTGCGTGGTCACGTGGTCGAGGACGAGGAAGCCCTGTCGGCCTTCGTCGCCGAGACGCGCAGCCTCGCGAGGGTCGCCGCGCCGGTCCCGAGCGCCGCGCTGGCCGGGATGCTCGAGCACGGCCTGCCGGCCGGCACCCAGGTGCTGCCCGCCGTCCTCCCCGCGCGCCGGCGGCGCAGGCTGCTGCCGATCCCCCTCGCGGTGGGCTCGCTGCTCGTCGCGGGCGGGGTCTTCGGCGCGGCGAGCGCGAACGCCCTGCCCGCGCCGGCGCAGCGGATCGTGTCCGACGCCGTCGACGCCCTCACGCCGCTGCACCTGCCGAAGCCCGCGAGGCCTGCGGTCTCCCCGACGCCGACCGCCGTGCCGAGCGAGGACCCGCAGCCCTCGTCGGTCGAGCCGAGCGAGGAGCCCGAGCCCAGCGAGGCGTCCGAGCCCTCAGAGGCTGCCGAGCCCTCAGAGACTGCCCAGCCCTCGGGGCCCCGCCAGGCTCCCGAGCCGGCCGAGCCGTCCGAGCGACCCGCCGCCGGGGACGACCGCCAGGAGGGCACCCGGCTGCCGAGCGCCACCCCGTCGGTGTCCGACGGCCACGACGCCGACAGCCCCGACGGGCCCGCCAGTGAGGACCCGTCGACGCCGTCCGGCGACGACGGCCACTGACCCTGGTCGGGCCCTCAGGCGACGAGGAAGTCGGCGAGCTCCGCCGCCAGCTGCGGCCCCACGCGGGCCTCGAGCCGGGTGCCCTCCTCGAGGTGCTCCTCGGTGAGGATCTCGCCCTCCTCGTGGATGCGGGCGACCAGCCTGCCGGCGTTGTAGGGCAGCACGACCCGGACCAGCGTCTCGGGCCGGGGCACCTCGCGCTCGAGCACCTCGAGCAGCTCCGGCAGCCCGGCACCGGTGCGGGCGGAGACCAGGACGACGTGCTTCTCGCGGCGCGTGATCCTCGACAGCACAAGGGGGTCGGCGGCGTCGCACTTGTTGACGACGACCACCTCCGGGACGTCCTGGGCGCCGATCTCGGCGAAGACCGCACGCACCGCCTGCAGCTGGCCCTCCGGATCGGGGTGGCTGCCGTCGACGACGTGCAGGATGAGGTCGGCCTCCGCGACCTCCTCGAGCGTGCTGCGGAAGGCCTCGACGAGCTGGTGCGGCAGCCGGCGGACGAAGCCGACGGTGTCGGTCAGCGTGAACTCGCGCCCGGTCGGCGTCTGCGCCCGGCGCACGGTCGGGTCGAGGGTCGCGAACAGCGCGTTCTCGACGAGGACGCCCGCACCGGTGAGGCGGTTGAGCAGCGAGGACTTGCCGGCGTTGGTGTAGCCGGCGATCGCGACCGACGGCACCGAGTGCCGGCGGCGCTCCTGGCGCTTGACCTCGCGGGCGGTCTTCATCTCCTTGATCTCGCGGGCCAGCTTGGCCTGCCGCGAGCGGATCCGGCGTCGGTCGGTCTCGATCTTCGTCTCACCCGGACCGCGGGTCCCCACGCCGCCGCCCGAGCCGCCGGCGCCACCGCCCTGCCGGGACAGCGACTCACCCCAGCCGCGCAGCCGCGGCAGCATGTAGGTCATCTGCGCCAGCTCGACCTGGGCCTTGCCCTCGCGGCTGGTGGCATGCGTGGCGAAGATGTCGAGGATCAGCCAGGTGCGGTCGATGACCTTCACCTTGACGATGTCCTCGAGCGCGCGCAGCTGACCGGGTGACAGCTCGCCGTCGCAGATGACGGTGTCGGCGCCGGTCGCGAGCACCACGTCACGCAGCTCCTGCGCCTTGCCCGAGCCGACGTAGGACTTCGGGTCCGGCATGTCCTTGCGCTGCATGAGGCCCTCGAGGACCTCGCAGCCGGCGGTCTCGGCGAGCGCCTTCAGCTCGAGCAGCGAGGTCTCCGCGGCGTCGTCGCCCTCGGCGCGCGAGTAGACGCCCATGAGGACGACGCGCTCGAGGCGCAGCGCGCGGTACTCGACCTCGGTGACGTCCTCGAGGTCGGTCCGGATGCCGGTGACGCGGCGGAGCGCGTTGCGCTCCTCGAGCTCGAAGCCCTCCCCCTCGAGGTCGTGCAGGTCCATGTCGGGGTCGAGGTGGATCGAGGCGTCGCGGTCAGGTGTGGCGGGGTACGGGTGTGTCATCTCCCTCCCATGGTCGCACTGCTGCCGCTCGGCGGCGAACGGCTTTAGGGTGCGACCATGGCCGCGCAGCCGCCGCCCCCGGTCGTGACGATCACCGACCCCGCGGCGCCCGGCCCCCTGTCGGACGTCATCGGGCAGGAGCCGAACCGCCCACAGCGGCGCCTGACGCCCGCGCAGCGGCGGGTGGCGTGGCTGTGCGCGATCATCGTCGCGACGACCTGCGGCGGGATCTGGGCCGTGGACCGGATCCGCACCGGCCAGCGGCTGGACCGCCAGGCGCTCGCCGAGGTGTCCGTGGTCCTGTCCGGTGGGGACGTGCCGCCGGTCGGCACGGACGACGTCGACAGCCTCGAGCTCATCGTGCTCAGCACCGGTCGGCACCCGTTGACGGTGCTGTCGGCGCGGCTCGGTGCCCTCGGGTACCCGACCATGCTGGCCGAGGACGGCCGGCTCCGGTCGGATGAGCCGACGACCGTGACCTTCCGCGGGTCGTACCGCTGCCGCGAGTCGATGTTCGACGGACTGGCCGCTCCGATCGTGCTGCGGGTGCGCACCTACCGGGGCGACGTCAAGGCCCTGCAGCTGCTGCCGGACAACACGCTGCGGGCCGCTCTCGCCGTCCAGATCGGGGACCGCTGCGGCCTGTTCTCACCGGCCGACAGCCTGGTGAGGGACGCCGCCCGGGGCTTCCCGGTCGGCAATGACCTCATCGCGACGGTCCCGCTGCACAACCGCGCACGGTCGCAGCGCACGATCACGTCCGTCACCGTCAACGGCGGCCTGCGGGTCATCGCGGTGGACACCCCGTTCGTGCTGGCTGCGCGCGGCGACGGCAGCCTGTCCGTGCGGCTGCGGGTCGCCGACTGCTCCGCCGCGCTCGTGACCTGGGCGCAGCCAGGTCGCGGGTCGCTGGACGCGGCTGTCGCCGGCGACGGCGTGGTGGAGACCTCGCCCGGGCTGATCAGCGCCGGCGACGAGACGCTCACCACCTGGATCGAGACGATCTGCGGCGGCTAGGTGGTGTGCCCGGTCGGGCAGCGCTCGACCGTTCTCGAGCCGGCATCCCCGATCTCTGCCCGGCTGCCGCCGGTGCTGAGCGTGCTGCCCGGGCAAAGATCGGCTGACGGCGACGGCCGCCGCGCGATCTTTGCCCGGGCGGCCGGCGCGCCCAGGGCACCAGGCGGGCAAAGATCAGCCGGGATGGATCGGCCGGGGGGAGCGGAACACCGCAGCGCTCAGAGGGCGCGCAGTCCCGCGGTGAGCTCGGCGCGCTCGTCGTCGGTCAGCACCTCGAACGCGGCCGCGACCATGCCGTTGGTCACCCGCTCGGCCGCGGTCATCCGCTCCTTGCCGGCCTCCGGGTCCGGGTAGGGCTCGGGCCAGCCGAAGAACTGCGCGTTCGGAGCCCCGTTGCGCCCGGACAGCAGCGCCTGCAGGGGCGGTACGCCGTAGCCGGCCACTGCGACGAGGTGCGAGCCCCCGCGGTGCTCCCGGGCGGCCTGCAGGGCGAGGGCGAGCCGCTCCGGGCCGGTCGCCCCGTCGTACGCGTGGAGCAGGTTGCGCCAGCCGGCGAAGACGGGCAGCGCCATGATCGACGCGGTGTCGAGGGCCTGGGTGAGCAGGTCGGCGAGCCGGCCGGCGCTGTCGAGCGACCCGAACCGGCGGGTGCCGAAGGCGGCGCACTCGGCGGCGTAGAGCTCGGCGGCCTTGCGGGGCTCGAGGACGGCGAGGCCCTTGTTCCAGGCCTTCACCTGGACGGCCGGGTTGAAGAAGCCGAACGCCGCGACGACGACGGACGGGTCGCAGCCGCCGAGGACGCCGCCGCGCCCGATGTGGTACCACGCCCACGGGTCGAGCCCGAGCTCCGCGCCCTTCGCATGCACCGTGGCGTCGAACATCCACTCGCCACCGACCCGGCCGACCGCACCGGCGATGCCCTTCACGCACTCCTCAGGCGTCACGCCACTCCCCCTCCGCCACGATCACTGCAGGTCCTTCCAACGACACGTGCCCGTCCTCCCGCCAGGTGACCGTGAGCCGCCCGCCGGGGACGTCCACGGTGAACGCCGACCCGCGCGGGACCCCGTGCCGCAGCACGGTCGCGACCACCGCCGCGCACGCGCCCGTGCCGCAGGACCGGGTCTCGCCGACGCCGCGCTCGTGGACGCGCATCCGGAGATGGCCCTCCGCGACGTCCTCGACGTACTCGACGTTGAGGTCCTTGCGGGCCGGGTCCAGCACGCCGAGGGCGTCGACCGACGCCACGTGGACGACGGCGTGCGGGTTGCCCATGTCGACGAAGGTCGCGGGGATCCCGTCGATGTCCACAGGATCGCCGACGACGGCCGGGCCCATGTCGACGAGCACGGTCCCGTCCTTGACGTCGACCTCCTTGACGCCGCCGCGGGTCTCGAGCTGCAGGTGGCCCTCGGACTCGAGACCGGCCTCGACGAGGTAGCGCGCGTAGACCCGGACACCGTTGCCGCACATCTCCGCGATCGAGCCGTCGGCGTTGCGGTAGTCCATGAACCA
>CAMLIA010000185.1 GCA_946479905.1 uncultured Frankiales bacterium
TCGAGCCGGAGGTGTCGCTGTGGGACCTCGCGCCGCTGCAGGTGATCGTCGAGGAGGCCGGGGGCCGCTTCACCTCGCTCGACGGCGACCCGACCCCCGAGGGCGGGAGCGTCGTGTGCAGCAACGGCCTGCTGCACGACGAGGTCCTCGCCGGTCTGGCCGCTACCAACGGGTAGCTCGGTCGTTGTCCTGGCAGACGACCGACCGAGGAGCTCTCGCGTGCGCACGCCCCGACTGACCGCCGCCCTTGCCGTGACGGCGGCTCTCGTCGTACCCGTCCTGCCGTCGAAGGCCGCGCCCGCGGGGCTGCGCGACGTGATGTTCGTCGGGAACAACTGGGCCGGCACCGCCTCGATCGTCGACGCGCGGACGCTGAAGGTCCTCAAGCGCGGGGTGAACCTCATCCCCGACAAGGACCAGGAGCTCACCGACATCCGGACGAACCCGGTCGACCTGGCGTACTACTACGCGATCCAGCAGGGGCCGGGCGAGGGCCACGACCAGTACGTCGACGACATGTTCACGACCCGCGACGGCCGCTACCTCGCGGTGAGCCGGCCCTCGTTCGCAGACGTCGTCTGGATCGACGTCGCGCGAGCGGTCGCGGGGCGCACGGACAGCATCGTCCACGAGGAGCAGATGGACGGGCAGCGCACCGACCACATGGGCCTGTCCCCCGACGGCTCCCGGCTGCTCGTGAGCGACTCCACGTCCCGCCAGGTCATCGAGTACTCGATGGTCAACGACGGCAGGGTGCGGATGGGGCAGCGGCTGCGCACCTTCGAGAGCGGCGAGACCCCGCACGAGAGCAACTACACCAAGGACGGGTCGCGGATCTTCCACGCGAGCATCGGCAAGGTCTACACGCCCGGGGACGAGCGCGGCTTCGGGCCGGTCAAGATCGGTCCGGTGCACGACGGCGCCAAGGGGGACCGCTGGTTCGAGATCGTGCGCAACAAGGACTTCCGGGTGCTGCAGCGGTGGGACATGGGCAAGGAGCTGGCCGAGGCCGGTTACCCCGACATGAGCAGCGCGGTGCGGCCGATGGCGATCGCACCGGACGAGCGGTTCGTCTACTTCCAGGTGTCGTACTTCCACGGGCTCGTCGAGTTCGACACGCAGGCCCGTGACCTCAACGGCCGCGTCGACTACACCAGCGGCTCGCAGCCCGAGCCGCGCACCGGCCGCGTCACCCGGGTCGTCCCGCTGCCGAACAGGGTGCCGGACATGCCGCTGGAGCAGTACGTCAACGACTCCGCCCACCACGGCCTGTCCATCAACAAGGCGGGTACGACCCTGTGCGCGGCCGGCACGATGGACGACTACGCGGCGCTGGTGGACCGCAGGACCATGTCGTACAAGGTGTTCGACACCGCCAGCACCGGCCACTCCTACGGCAAGCCGTACTGGACGACCGAGGGCCTGGGCGACACCTGCTGGATCTCGCTGAGCGCCGCGGACTCCGTGGCCGTGCTCGACACGACGGGCAAGCGGGAGCTCGCCTACCTCGCCGTCGGCGACCACCCGCAGCGCATCCGCCACGGCGTCATCCCGAGGTCACTGCTCCGGTGAGCTCGCGCCGCCGCGTCTCCCAGCGGGCGAGCAGCTTCGGGGTGAGGGCGAGGGCAGCCGCGTCGAACCACGCGTAGCCGCCGGCGATGCCTGACGGCGGGTTGCCGATGGCGATCCACCCGGTGAGCGGGTCGTGCTGCTGCCAGGCCCAGGTGCCCAGTGACGTGCCGGTGATCTCGAGGTAGCTCACGACCAGGAACGCCCCGCAGTACACGCTGCGCGACAGCCCCCACCGGCTGAAGCCGAACAGGCACACCGCCCAGAACGCCCCGAGCACGTCGAGCGTGGGGCTGAGGAACAGCCCCCAGACCGCCCACCCCCCGACCGCAGCGAGCGTCACCGGCACCAACCAGCGGTTGCGGTGCAGCCACGCCGACCGACCGATGGCCAACGCCGCCAGGTAGACGAGGCCGTGCCCCGGAGGGACGAACCACGGGACGTTGTGCAGCCGGTAGACGTAGACGCCGAGCCAGCCCGCGAAGACGTACTCGACCAGCGAGGCGAACGCGACCACCACGCCGACCTGCACCCTGGTGACGTGTGACTCGCGCTTGAGCAGCAGCAGCAGCAGCGCCCACGTTCCGAGGCCCAGGAGCCGCTGCTGGCCGAGCGACGCGCCGGTGTCGAGACCCAGCACGACCGCCACCCAGAGGACGACGACAGCGGGTACGGGCACCCGTTCATGCTCGCAGGTCGTGGCAGTCTCGGGTCCGTGGACCTGCCCTTCAGCCTGCGCGGTGCGGCCGGGACGGTGCACGTCTCGGTGACCGCCAACGACGACCCTGCTGCCCTGGGCTGCGACCTGCTCGACCCGTCGCTGCCGCCGGACGCCGCACTCGGGTACCCCGTCTGCCGAGCGACTGTGGCGCTCGACGCGGACGGCTACGCCGCGTGTCTGGGCTGGGTGCAGCTGGTCCGCTCCACCGACGACGACGACGTCTTCAAGCCCGACCCGCTGGCGCTGTTCCGCGAGGTCGCGACGCCGTTCGCGTTCTTCGGTCTCCGCCCCGAGCTGTTCGACGCTCCGTTCCGGTTCCCGCGCGAGGACCTGACCTGGACGGCCCACGCGTTCCTGTGCGCGGTCCCGGACGGGGTGATGTCCCGCGCTCTCGCGCCGGTGCTCGGCTTCTCCTGGGGCTTCACCGTCGCGGGTGACGGCATCACCTTCTCCCAGCCCGAAGCGCTGGCGCCGGAGGCCTGGTCGTCGCACGTCCGGGTGCTGTCCTCCGCCTACCCGGACTGGACGTTCCTTCGCGACTTCCCTTGATTTCCAGGCACTCTCGATGGTTATCGAACGCATGTTCGGGTATGATGAAGCCATGGCGCTCACGGATCTTGCTGCCCTGACCGATGACGAGCTGCGGGAGGAGGTGGCCACCTGGGCGGCCCGCGTCGCAGCCGGTGAGGCGCGGCTGCTCGAGCTGATCGGGGAGCTCGAGAGCCGCGGCGCATGGGGCGGGGTGGGCGTGCTGTCCTGCGCGCACTGGCTGTCGTGGCGGTGCGGCATGGGACTGGGCGCGGCCCGGGAACGGGTCCGGGTCGCCCTGGCCCTCCGTGAGCTGCCGCTGGTCGCGGCTCGCTTCGGCGAGGGCGCCCTGACCTGGACGCAGGTGCGGGCGATCACCCGGGTCTGCACCGTCGCCGAGCAGCAGACCTGGCTGGACCTGGCCGCGGCCTGCAGCGGCGCGCAGATCGAGCGGCTGGTGCAGGCGGTCCGCCTGTCACAGGCCGCGGAGGAGGACGCTGCCGACCCGGACCGGGCGGCCGCGCGTCGACGGCCGTCGGTGAGGACCCGGCCGGACGGGAGGGTCGCGATCACCTTCGTCCTGGAGCCCGAGGAGGCCACCCTCGTGCTGGCCGGGATGGAGCGGGTCCTGGACACGGCCCGGGCCGAGGTCGCGGCGCTGCCGGTGCCCCTGCCCGAGGAACCGGAGCTGGAGGAGCGGACCGAGCCGCCGATGCCGGTGCGGGCCAGCTGCGGCATCGTGCCGACCGAGGAGGAAGCCGCCGCGGCCCGCGCCTGGCACGACGCCTGCATGGAGGTCGCCGAGCACAACCGGCGGGTCCGTCATCAGCGCGAGGAGCGTGAGCTCGCCCGCAGCCGCGCCGCCGCACTCGCCGGGATCCCCGACACCCCGACGTGGACCGACGCGCTGGTGCGGCTGGCGCTCGGCGCACTCGACGCGCCAGGGCCGCTGCCGATCGGGGTGAAGGAGCGGCTGCGGGTCTGCGTGGACCCGCTGTCGGGCTGGGCCCGCACCCGCGAGGGTGCACTGCTGCCACCCGGCCGGGTCGCGACTCCTGGCGGCCCGCTGGTGCCGGTGGACGTGACCGCCTTCGACAAGGGCCGCACGTCGCGCGAGGTGCCGCTGTCGCTGCGGCGGCTGCTCGGCCAGCTCGACGGCGAGCGCTGCCGGATGCCCGGCTGCACCCGCACCACCAAGCTGCACGCCCACCACGTCGTCTACTGGAGCCACGGCGGCCGCACGGACCTCGCGAACCTCGTCCTGGTCTGCAGCCGCCACCACACCCTCATCCACGCCGACGGTTACCAGCTCCAGCTGCGCACCGACCGCACGCTCGAGGTCCGCACCGCCGACGGCACCCGCCTGCTCCACCATCCCGCCCTCCGGATCGCCGCGGCCGCCGAGCTCCCCGCCGCGACGTTCACCCCGTCAGCCGGCGGACGCCTCGACCTCGACCACGCCGTCTGGGTCCTCCGCCAGCAGGCCGCCTGACCTGTGGACGACACGTTCCCGCGGGAACGTGCCATCCACAGGTCGATAACCCGATGCGCACGTCCGTACGCTCCCTGCATGTCCAGTCACACCTGAAGCGAACGGCGACGAAAGCTGCTCATGCAGGCTGGCGCCGAGCGCCGAGCAGATGACGAAGCACGCGAGGCCCTCGTCGCTCTGCTGCTCCGCCTCGTCGACGACTACCGCTTCGGTCTGCGCGACCTGACCGCTGAGGAGTTCAGCGAGCTCGTCCGCAGCTGGGCGATGCTCAACGCCGGCGAGACCCGCGCCGAAGCGGTCCTCCGGATCGCGACCTGCTCCCGCAGCGCCAAGTAGCGCTACCTGTGGATGGTGCGTTCCCGCGGGAACGCACCGTCCACAGCCGGATAGCGATGAACGGCCCGCTCCACGCGCGCTCACCAGAGTGAAGGGCACCTTCACGCCATTTGCGTGCGTCCTCCTCAGTGGCCCTGGGTAAGCCCTGGGTCATGCCGCGAGTTGAGGGCGTCAGCGACCTCGGGAACGCGGGCCAGGCGATCCGTGCCGCTCGACGCAGCAATCTCACGCGGACCTGCAGCACTCATGTGGCGCAGGGCCGATGCGTGCCGCTCCACGCAGCAACTTCACGCGATGGCGCGGCACTCATCTCACGCGACACGAACAACGCCGCCTACTCGCCAGGAGGGGCGACGTCGACCTGGGCGGGCACGTTGAGCCCGATCGGGCAGGTCACGCCGTTGAAGCCGTGGTTGCAGTAGCCGTTCGGGTTCTTGTCGAGGTACTGCTGGTGGTAGGTCTCGGCGTAGTAGAACGGCCCCGCCGGCAGGATCTCGGTGCTGATCGTGCCGCGGCCTGCCGCGGTGAGGGCCTGCTGGTAGGCCTCCCGGGACGCGCGGGCGGCCTCCAGCTGCGCCTCGGTCGTCGTGTAGATCGCCGAGCGGTACTGGGTGCCGACGTCGTTGCCCTGCCGCATCCCCTGGGTGGAGTCGTGGTTCTCCCAGAAGGTCTTGAGCAGCGTCTCGTAGCTCACCTTCGCGGGGTCGTAGACGACCTGCACCGCCTCGGTGTGCCCCGTCCGGCCCGTGCAGGTCTCCTCGTACGTCGGGTTGGGCGTGTGCCCTCCCTGATAGCCGACCGCCGTCGAGAAGACCCCGTCGAGCTTCCAGAAGAAGCGCTCGGCCCCCCAGAAGCAGCCCATGCCGAAGTACGCCGTCTCGAGCCCCTCCGGGAAGGGGCCCTTCAGGGGCGTACCGAGGACGGTGTGCTGGTTGACGACCAGCATCTCCTCGGCGCGGCCCGGCAGCGCGGACTCGGGGGTCACCAGCTCAGTCGTCTTGCCGAAGCTCCACATGCCCACTCCAACCAGCCCCGCGGCCGGGGCGTTCCCACGTTCTCAATCCGTCATCTGGGCGGCACCGGGTAGGCGTGCATCGCCCAGATCAGCAGCACCACCAGACCGAGGTACGCCGAGCCGACCTGCACGCGCTGCTGCGCCGTCAGCGCGTGGTAGGCCTGGCTCGCGGCGGTGTCCCGGCCGCGCCAGCGCCGGTAGGTCTCGAGGCCGCCCAGGACGAGGATCAGCGGGATGATCGGGCTCGGCCGGTAGATCTCGTACACCAGTAGGCCCGCCAGCCCGACGACCCACAGCTTGGGGCTGACGGCCGCCGCCGTCCGGCCGCCGTCGAGCGGGAGGAAGGGCAGCAGGTTGAACAGGTTCAGCAGGAAGCCGGTGTAGGCCAGCGCGCGCAGGAAGTCGCTGTCCTCGAACCCCGCGAGCCCGAGCACGGCGAAAGCCCCCACGGCCCCGAACACCGGCCCGGCGATGCCGGAGAGCGCCTCGTCGTACGCCGTGCGCGGCGACTCCTTCATCGCGACGAACGCGCCGAGGAACGGCAGGAACACCGGCAGGCCGGCCGGGATGCCGCGCGCGCGGAGCACGACGACGTGCCCCATCTCGTGGACGAAGATGAGCAGCACGAAGCCGACCGCGAACTGCCAGCCGAAGGCGAACGCGTAGGCGCCGATCGAGGCCAGCATGCTGAAGAACAGCGTGAAGAACTTCAGCTTGAACAGGACCGCGCCCCACTTGCCCACGGCGAGCGCCGCCGCGATGACGGGCGCGACGAGCTTCTGGAGCCGGTCCTTCGCGCTCGGGACCCGCACCGCGGGCGTCGGCTCCTGCTCGGGCATCACGCCTCCAGGCTAGGCCTCGAACAGGACTCCTGGGTTCAGCAGGCCGGTCGGGTCGAGGGCCGTCTTGATGGCGCGCATCGCGTCGATCTCGGTCGTCGACCGGGACAGCGCGAGCCACGGGACCTTGGCCCGGCCGACGCCGTGCTCGCTGCTGATCGAGCCGGAGTACGACGCGACCAGCCGCAGCACGGCGTCGCTGACCTCTTCCGCGGCCGACCCGGTGTCCAGCACGTTGACGTGCAGGTTGCCCTCGTTGACGTGCCCGAACACGATCGGCCGCGCGGCCGGGCAGACCGCCGCGATGGTCGGGCCGAGCTGGTCCACCAGCGCGGGCAGCGAGGCGACCGGCACCGACACGTCGAGCTTCAGCGGCACGCCCTCGGCGCTGATCGACTCGGTGTGCGTCTCCCGGTAGGCCCACAGCGCCCGCTGGCCGGCGGCGTCGTCGGCGATCCGGGCGTCCACGAGCCCCTCGGCGTCCTCGACGGCGCCGACCAGCTGCGCGGTCGGATCGGTCAGGTCGGCGCACTCCACGAGCAGGTAGGCCTCGTGCTCCTCCGGGAACGGCGCAGGCAGGCCGCCGTGCTTGCGCACCAGGGCCAGGCCGGGCGCGTAGAAGAGCTCGGCGGCAGCCAGTGACGGCAGCGCGGCCCGCAGGCCCGGCAGCACGGCCACCGCTGCGGCGGTCGACGACATGGCGAGCAGCGCCACGGCACGGGCGCGGTAGCGCGGCACCAGCCGCAGCCGCGCCTCTGTGATGACGGCGAGGGTCCCCTCGGAGCCCGCGAGCAGGCCGAGCAGGTCGTAGCCGGTGCCGTCCTTCTCCAGCCCTGCCATCCGGGAGATGACGGACCCGTCGGCCAGCACCGCGGTGATCCCGAGCAGCTGCTGGCGCATCGAGCCGTACCGCACCACCCGGATGCCACCGGCGTTCGTCGCGATCAGGCCGCCCACGGTCGCGGAGTCGCGGGCCGCGAGGTCGACGCCGAAGTCGAACCCGGCCTCGCGCGCGACGCCCTGCAGGGCGGAGAGCGTCACGCCGGCTCCCGCCGTGACCTGAGACGACGACGGGTCCACCGCGCCGAGCGACGTCAGCCGGGTCAGCGACAGCAGGACGTCGCCGCCGGCGGGGACGCTCCCGCCGACGAGCCCGGTGTTGCCGCCCTGCACCGTGATGCGCAGGCCGGCCGTCGCGCAGGCGCGGACGACCGCGGCGACCTCGTCCGTCGTACCGGGCCGGACGACGCACAGCGCCGTACCGGTGAACCGGCCGGTCCAGTCGGTCTCGTAGGACGCCCGCAGGTCCGGGTCGACGAGCACGTGCTCGTCGCCGACGATCGCGGCGAGCTCCCTCACGACAGGACCCGCAGCCGGACCGTCTCCGGCATCGCCCGCAGCGCGGCCACCACGTCAGCCGTCGGCGCCCCGCCGATGTCGGTCACCACGAGGCCGAGCGACCCCTTCGTGGACAGCTGCTGGCCCTCGATGTTGACACCGTGCTCGGCGAGGACGCCGTTCACCGACGCCAGCACACCCGGGGTGTTGAGGTGCAGGTGGAGCAGCCGCGACTGCTCGGCCTCCCGCGGCAGCGCCACGGCGGGCAGGTTGACCGACAGCGAGGTCGTCCCGTCGCGCACGTAGTCGCGCAGCTTGCCCGCGACGAAGTTGCCGATGTCCTGCTGCGCCTCCTCGGTGGA
>CAMLIA010000186.1 GCA_946479905.1 uncultured Frankiales bacterium
GCGTCCAGCGCCTCGTAGTAGTGGTTGTCCGCGTCGATCACGCCGTAGTCGAGGTCCACGGAGCGACGGTAGAACACGTTCTCGTCAGGCGGAAGAGCTGGTGTGCCCGCGCTGGTACAGGTAGTAGGCGATCGCCGCGGCCAGCAGCGCGGCCGCCACCGCGAGGGCGATCTTGACCTTCGAGTACGGCCGCTCGCCGATCACCTCGCCGGTGTTGGCGTTGACGTAGACGTGGTAGGTCGTCCCCGCGAAGACGTAGGTCGCGAACCACAGCGGCAGCAGCAGCAGCCGGAACAGCAGGTCGGTGTCGTAGGTCGTCATCGAGGAGACCCGCTGCTCGTCGCCGCCGATGTCGGCCCGGCAGTCGCCCTCGATGACCTCCGCCATCTCCCGCTTCGCGTAGCCGAAGCCGACGTCGGCCATCACGGAGTACCGCGGCACGTCGAAGCCCGAGAGGAACTCCGACTCGTAGCCCGTCGCGCCCGCCGTCGACCACGGCCCGAGATCCGCGAGCGTCTCCGCGTCCGGCACGGTGACACCGGGGGCGAGGACGTCGACGAAGTCGCGCTGCACCCGGCCCGCGGCGGGGTACCAGGCGGTGTGCTGCACCTGACGGGTCCGGGTCTGGCCGTTCTCGGTGTAGGTCTCGGTCGTGTAGTAGTGCTCGCCGCGCTCCCCGGTGTAGTCGGTGGTGGTCTTGTCGTCGAAGGACCAGTGCGGCAGGTAGCCCCCGCGCATCGACTCCGTCGTACCGACCTTCTTGAAGGCGTTCGGCGCGAACCACCGAGACGACGACCACTCCCTGAAGCAGGCCGCCGCCTGCTTGTTGTCGATGGCGAACGGCACGATCCCGTCGGGCGCCTTCAGCTCGCCGCCCAGGTCGTCGGTGACGACGATCGAGCCGCGGCAGGACTGGCAGCGGCCGGCGATCGCCGTCGTCGTCTGGCTGGCCCCGCAGTTGCGGCAGCTGACGGTGAACGGTGGCAGCGACTGCACCGGTGCGTGCGGCTGGTTCGCGTAGGCGACGTAGTCGTGCTTGGCGCTGTCCACCGCCGTGGTGATGGCGACCTTCGCGCCGCAGTACGGGCAGACCATGCTCGAGGTGCCGGGCTGGAACTCGAGGGCGGCACCGCACGAGGTGCAGGCGTACTGGTGCTGCCCGGTCGGCGCCGCTGTCACGCGGGAGGCAGCGGCGGAGGGGCCGCCGAGGCGAGCTCCGGCACGTCGCCCAGCCGGGTCCACTGGGCCATGCCGGCCTTCCAGACCAGGGTGTCGGGCGTGATGCCGGGCCGGCTCGCGACCTCCGCCGGCGAGAGCGGTCCGACCTGCTGGCCGTTCTCCCCGACGTACCACTGGGTCGTCCCCGGCAGTGGCGGCGGCGCGGCGGCAGCGGCTCCAGGAGCCGGAGCAGGGGCGGGTACGGCCGTGGGCTGCAGGGCGTTCGCCAGCTGGGCGCCCAGCGCGGCACCGGCCCCGATCCCGACGCCGGCGCCGGCGATGCCGCTCGGGTTCGACGCGGCCTCGGTGATGGCGGTCGCCGCCTGCAGCTTGGTGTAGTCGTCGAGGGCGCCCTTCATGACCCCGACCTCGCTGCGCTTGTCCACCATCGCCTCGACCTCGGGCGGCAGCGACACGTTCTCGATGACGAACCGCGGCATCGTGAGCCCGAGGTGCTTGAGGTCCTCGCTGATGATGGGCGCCAGCTTGTCGGCGATGTCGTTCTGGTGGGCGGCCAGGTCGAGGACGGCGACGCCGGAGCTGGCGAGCGCCGTGACGACCCGTGACACCACGGACTGCCGGATGAACTCGCCGACCTCCTCCGTCTGGAACCTGGGGTCGGTGCCCACCAGCTCGCGCAGCAGCACGGCCGGGTCGTCCACCTTGATGCTGTAGGTGCCGAACGCGCGGACGCGGACCATCCCGAACTCGGCGTCGCGCATCATCGCGGGGTTCTGCGTGCCCCACTTCTGGTCGGTGAACTGCCGGGTGCTGACGAAGTACACCTCCGCCTTGAAGGGGCTGTTGAAGCCGTACTTCCAGCCCTTCAGCGTCGACAGGATCGGCAGGTTCTTCGTCTCGAGGCTGTACGTCCCGGGGGTGAAGACGTCGGCGATCTGGCCCTCGTTGACGAAGACCGCGACCTGGCTCTCCCGCACGACGAGCTGCGCGCCGTTCTTGATCTCGTTGTCGTAGCGCGGGAAGCGCCAGACGATGGTGTCGCGTGTGTCGTCCGTCCACTCGACGATGTCGACGAACTCGCCCTTGATCTTGTTCAGCAGACCCATGAGCGAACCGTACTTCTCAGCTGGCGTGCCCGTCAGGCGTCTCCTCGTCGGGTGCCGGCGCGACGACGACGAGCTCGAGCTCCTCGTCCTCGACGACCATCCCCGACGACGGGACGGAGCTGTCGACGCGGGTCTCGCTGTGCGCCCCGCAGCCGTGGTCGAGCGACACGACCTTGCCGTCGTCCGGCGCGAGGCCGTTGCCGCAGACGCCGAACAGCGCGCTCAGCCCCCCGGCCAGGGGGAGCCGGAAGCCGCAGTCCAGGCACTGGCCCGGCGCCTGCCTCGCCATCGGGCTGAACGGGCCCTGCTCCCCGTCGTACCAGCGGTCGGCGGCGTCGAGGCGGCCCTCGAGCCCGAGCACCCGGGGGCGACCCAGCCCGAGCTCCCAGAAGGCCTCGGCCGCCACCTCGTCGGAGGTGTCGGTGTAGGCGGGCACCAGCCGCGGGTCGTCCGCCGCCGGCGGCAGCAGGTCACCTGGAGCCAGGTCGCCGGGCTGCACCCGCTCGCTCCAGGGGACCCACGGCGGCGCCACCAGCGCGCCCTCACCCGGCAGCAGCACCACGTCGTCGACGGTGACCTCGTCGAACCCCTCGGCGCGGGTCAGGGTGACGCTCCAGCGCCAGCCGGCGTAGGCCTTGTCGGTCGTCGCGAAGGCGTGGGTGACGACGAGCTCGTCCTCGAGCTCGGCGCCCAGGTAGTCACCGACCGCGCTGCCCGCCGCCTCGACAGCGGCGGAGCGCGCGAGGTCGACGGCGTCGCGCAGGGTGGCATCGAGAAGATCAGGCACGGATCCAGTGTCGCTGATCTCGGGCTCGGCTGCGTCCGCCGGAGCGGCCGCCGGCCCCCCGGTTACCCTCGACGTCAGTCCGCGGAGCCTCCGCCGCATCCCTGGCACCCGACCATTCCACCACCCTCCCGCAGGAGCACCCGCATGCCTCCCCACCGCCTCCTCCAGGTGGGGGTCGGCGCGGCGCTGCTGCTGGCCACGGCAGGCTGCCGGCAGCCCTCGCCGGGCGTCACGGTCGTCACCCACGGGCACTCCGTGCACGTGCGCGCGTCCAACTACTGCTTCCACGGCCGGACCTTCACCCACCAGGACGACTGCCCGGCGGACGGACCGAGGGTGACGCAGGTCGAGGTGCGGCCCGGCGACACCGTCGGCATCGACGTCGACCGCGAGCTGGCCAGGACCGGTTGGGTGATCTACGACCCCGTCACCCGGGAGAACGGCACGATCCACAAGGGCCGCTACGTCTCGTTCCCGGTCGACCTGGGCAACGCGACCTCGGCGTTCCTCGAGGTGCACCAGGTCACGGGCTCGGGGACGAGCACTGCCGACCTGGTCCGGGTGCTCGGGATCTGGCGCTTCGAGCTGGTGGAGAGCTCGAGCTGACGGCTAGGACGACTCCAGCTCGGACGCGATCGCGCGCAGGATCTGGGCGACCCGCTTCCCGGTCTCGCGGTCGGGGTGCTTGCCGCGGCGCAGCGCCGGCTGCACCTTCGCCTCGATGAGCTTGATGGTGTCCTCGACCATCACCTGCAGCTCCTCGGCCGGGCGCCGGGCGCCTGCCAGGGTGGCCGGGGCGTCCAGCACGATCACCGACAGGGCCTGCTCGCCCTTCTTGCCCGCCGCGACCCCGAACTCCAGGCGCATCCCGGGCTTGAGCTCCTCCACGCCGGCGGGCAGGGCCGACTTCGGCACGAACACGTCGCCGCCGTCGTCGCGGGCCACGAAGCCGAAGCCCTTGTCCCTGTCGTAGAACTTCACCTTGCCGGTGGGCACGTCGTGGGTCCTTCGTCTCGCCTGGGTGGTCGTGCCACGAGGCTAGCCCGTCCCACCCGCCACCCGCCGCTCAGGCGAGCAGGTCGTTCAGGGACCCGCTGCGGAACTCCTGCACGTGGACGACCGCGAACCCCTCGGCCCGGACGACGGACGCGGCGCGCTCGTCCCACCGGCCCAGCGCCTCGGGGTCCAGCTCCACCCGCGCGACGCTGCCCGCCACGCCGTCCTCGAGCACGCGGACCCGGACGTCCCGGGGTGCGAGGAGCGCCCGCAGGGCCGTCTCGGCGCGGTCCACGCGGGCGAGCCGCTGCGGGGTCACCTCGAGGCCGTACGCGATCCGGCTCGCGAGGCACGCCAGGGCCGGCTTGTCGGACGTGACGAGCCCCCACTCCCGGGAGGCGTCCCGGACCTGCTGCTTCGTGAGCCGCCGCAGCGGGGTGACCGCTCCGCGCTCCGCCGCCGCGCGGATGCCCGGGCGGAACCCGGCCTGCAGGTCGTCGGCGTTGGTGCCGGTGACGACGTGCGCGAGGCCCAGCTCGGCCGCGAGCGGCCGGAGCGTGTCGATGAGCGTCGCCTTGCAGTGGAAGCACCGGTCCGGGCCGTTGGCGGCGTACCCCGCCCTGTCGAGCTCCCGCGTCGTCGGGGTGAGGTGGCGGACACCGAGCGAGGCCGCGAAGTCCTGAGCGGCGGGCAGCTCCGACCGGGCGAGGGAGGGGCTGACTGCCGTGGCCGCCACGACCGCACCGGGCCCGAGCGCTCGGACGGCCGCTGCGAGCACGAAGGCGCTGTCCGCCCCGCCGCTGAAGGCCACCAGCACCGACCCGAGCTCGGCCAGCTCCTGCAGCAGCTGCTCGACCGGGTCCACCCGCCGGACTCTAGGGGCCTGCGGTCAGCCCTCGCCCTCCTCGAGCTGCTGGCCGGCACCGCCCGGCACCGGAGGGGTCGGGGAGGCGGGCGGCTCGTCCGGGAGCGCCCCGCCCGGGCCCGCCGGGTCGGTCGCCGGCTTGTCGGGCGCCTCCTCGTCGACGCCTTCGGTGGTCACGAGGTCATCAGGCATGCACAGGCTCCTTCCCGGACAGGCACCTGACCGAAACCGCGACTACCGTTGTCCGGATGACCACAGAGGCGCCGCGCTCGCTCGCGGACGCTCTGCGCGCCTGGCCGGACGAGCGGCTGGCGCGGCTGCTGCAGGCCCGTCCCGACCTCGCCGTGCCCATCCCCCCTGACCTCGGCGTGCTCGCGTCCCGCGCGGCGGTCCGGTTGTCCGTGCTGCGCGCCCTGGACGGCCTGGACGCCTACCGGCTGAGCCTGCTGGAGGCGCTGGCGCTGTCGGAGGGCCCGTTGCCCCTGGCCGACCCGGAGGCGGCCGCGTCACTGGAGGACCTGGCGCTGATCTGGGGCGGTCACCCCGACTGGCACCTGGTCGGCAGCGTGCGGGACGTGCTGGCGAGCGGCACCGGCCTGGGCCGGCCGCTCGCCGTGCTGCTCGCCGATCACACCGGCGACCGGCTCGCCGCGCTCGAGGCGTTCCTCGACGTCGACGGCCGCGACGCGGTGCTCGCCACCCTGACCGACGACGAGCAGGTGCTCCGGCTGCTCGAGGGCGCCGACCCGCAGGTCCTCGCCGTGCTGCGCCAGCTCGCCGGCGGGCCGCCCTACGGCAAGGTGCGGGACGCCCGCCGGGTCACGACCCCCGACGAGCTCGACAGCCCGGTCCGCTGGCTGCTCGCGCACGGCCTGCTGGTCGCCATCGACGACGACACCGTGGAGCTGCCGCGCGAGATCGGGCTGATGATGCGGGGTACGCCCTCGGCGGCCCAGCAGCCCCCGCCGCTCACGACCACGAAGGTGGGCGTCAAGGACGTCGACCGGGCCGCGGCGCACGAGGCCGCCGACGTCGTCGGCAAGGTCGAGAAGCTGCTCGAGAGCTGGGCCGAGGACCCCCCGTCGGTGCTGCGGTCCGGCGGGCTCGGCGTGCGCGACCTGAAGCGCGCCGCGAAGGAGCTCGACGTCACCGAGCCCGCTGCCGCGCTGCTCGTCGAGGTCGCGTTCGCCGCCGGCCTGCTGGACCACACGCCGAGCGTCGACCCCGACTGGCTGCCCACACCGGCGTTCGACCGGTGGGTCGCGATGCCGACCGAGGACCGCTGGCTCGAGCTGGTGCGGGCGTGGATCGGCATGACGAGGATGCCGACGCTCGTGGGCATGCGCGACGAGCGCGACAAGGCGCTCGCGGCGCTGTCGCAGGAGGTCGAGCGGTCCAGCGCGCCGACCGACCGGCGTCGGGTCCTCGACCTGCTCCGCGAGACGCCACCGGGCACGGCTGTCAGCGAGGACGTCGTCGTGGCCGTGCTCGCCTGGCGGGCCCCGCGTCGCGGCGGCCGGTTGCGGGACGTGCTCCCGAGCTGGGTGCTCGGGGAGGTCGCCGCCCTCGGGCTCAGCGGCCGGCAGGGGCTGTCGTCCTTCGCCCGGCTGCTGCTCGACGGGCACGACCGGGACGCGGCCCGGGCGCTGCGCGACCTGCTCCCGGATCCGCTCGACCACGTGCTCGTGCAGCCCGACCTCACCGTCGTCGCGCCTGGCCCCCTGGAGCGCGAGCTCGCCAGGGAGCTGGCCCTGGTGGCCGACGTCGAGTCGACCGGCGGCGCCACCGTCTTCCGGGTCAGCGAGGCGTCGGTGCGCCGCGCCCTCGACGCCGGCCGCAGCAGCGCCGACCTGCACGAGCTGTTCCGCAGCAGGTCGAGAACCCCTGTGCCACAAGGCCTCTCCTACCTGATCGACGACGTCGCCCGGCGGCACGGCCGGCTCCGGGTCGGGACGAGCGCCAGCTACCTGCGCTGCGACGACGAGGCGCTGCTCACCGAGGTGCTGGCCTCGAAGCGCGCCGAGGTGCTGGGGCTCCGGCGGATCGCCCCGACGGTCGTCACCAGCGCGGCGTCCATCAACCAGGTCCTCGAGGTGCTCCGGAGCATGGGGCACGCACCGGCTGCGGAGGCACCCGACGGGGCGCTGCTGGTCGCCCGCGGCGACGCACGTCGTACCCCCGCCCGGCAGCGACCGACCCGGCACGGCGAGGCGCAGCCGATGCCCGACGAGCAGGCCCGGCTCGCGGTCGGGGCGCTGCGCGCCGGCGACCTCGCGGCCCGCGCCAACCGCCGCGCACCGGTCACCGTCCGCTCCGTGTCGGACGCGTCGGCCTTCCTGCACCAGGCGGTGCGGGAAGGGCGGCAGGTGTGGCTGGGTTATGTCGATGCGCAGGGCCGACCCACGTCCCGCGTCGTCGAGCCCAAGACGATCGACGGTGGCTACGTCACGGCGTACGACCACCTGCGCCAGGAGGACCGCACGTTCTCCCTGCACCGCATCACCGGCGTCGCCGAGATCGAGGAAGCCCCGCATGACTGACGGACCGCTCATCGTCCAGAGCGACAAGACGCTGCTCCTCGAGGTCGACCACCCGCTGGCCGGTGAGTGCCGCGCGGCGATCGCGCCGTTCGCGGAGCTCGAGCGCTCGCCGGAGCACGTCCACACCTACCGGCTCACGCCGCTGGGGCTCTGGAACGCCCGCGCCGCCGGTCACGACGCCGAGCAGGTCGTCGACGCGCTCGTCCGGTTCTCCCGGTACGCCGTGCCGCACGCGCTGCTCGTCGACGTCGCCGACACCATGGACCGCTTCGGTCGGCTGCGCCTGGAGCAGGACCCGGTGCACGGCCTGGTGCTGCGGACCAGCGATCGCGCCGTCCTCGAGGAGGTCGTCCGGTCGAAGAAGGTCAGCCCGATGCTCGGCGCGCGGCTCGACCCCGAGACGGTCATCGCCTTCCCGTCGGAGCGCGGCCGCCTCAAGCAGGCCCTGCTCAAGGTCGGCTGGCCCGCGGAGGACCTCGCCGGGTACGTCGACGGCGAGGCGCACGAGATCACCCTCAAGCAGGACGACTGGCACCTGCGCGACTACCAGCAGCTCGCGGTCGACGGCTTCTGGCTCGGCGGCTCGGGGGTCGTGGTCCTCCCCTGCGGTGCCGGCAAGACGCTCGTCGGCGCGGCCGCGATGGCTCGCGCGGGCGCGACCACGCTCATCCTCGTCACCAACACCGTCAGCGGCCGGCAGTGGAAGTCCGAGCT
>CAMLIA010000187.1 GCA_946479905.1 uncultured Frankiales bacterium
GCGAGCCCGGTCAGCGGGTCGTGCTGGGAGTCGTGGTCGAGCTGCTCGACCAGGCGGCTGTTCGACAGCGCCGCGCCGGCGTGCCGCGCGAGCATCTGCAGCAGCAGCGCGTCGTCGTTGTTGAAGGTGTTGACCTCGCCCTGCCGGTTCGCGACGACCAAGACGCCCTGCAGGTCCTGCTCACCGCGCACCGCCGCGAGCACGGCGTCGCGCACCCCGAGCTGACGGAGCAGCTGCGACCCCGACGGGTGCCGGACACCGGACCGCAGCACCAGCGGCTTGTCGTCCTCCAGCGCCCGGCGCAGCACCGCCGGCGCCTCGTCCGACAGCACCTCCAGCACCGACAGCCCGTCCTCGCGCAGGTCCGACAGGTGCCAGGTGCCGGTCAGCGCGTCCAGGACGTACAGCGTGGCCCGGTCCGCGCGCAGCACCTGCGCGGTGCGCCGCAGCACCGTGCGGGCGACGTCCTGGCCGTGCCGGGTGCGGCCGAGCTCGTCGGCGAAGTCGTTCAGCACCCGGACGTTGGTGATCTGCGCCCGCAGCGTCGCGAGCCGCGCGAAGGCGTAGAGGTAGAGCGCCATCACCATCGAGATCGGTACGACGAACCAGGGCGAGAGCGTCAGGGCGGCGACGCACACCAGGCCGGCCGTGACGCACCCGGCGGCACTGAGCAGGCAGGTGCCGAGGAAGCGCAGCGCGCGGGTCAGGTCGAGCTCGCGGCTGGTCGCCGCGATGACGATGTTGACCGCGAGGCTGTCGATGAGGGCGGCGGTCAGGGAGGCCGCTCCGGCGCTCACCGCCATCCGGGCGGGGGAGGCCTGCAGGTGGCCGTCCAGGCTGGTGAAGACCAGGGCGGCCGCGGCGACGTCGCAGGTCCAGAGCGCGAGGTTGAAGGCGAGCTTCAGGGGCCGCTGCCGGCGCACCACGATGAGGACCAGGCCGCCGCCGAGCAGCCGGGCCGCGACGAGCTCCAGCGGGTGGAGGAAGAACAGGCCCACGGTCAGGGTCAGCTCGGCGAGCGACACCGAGTGGGCGTTCTTGCCGAGCTCGACGTGCATGACGACCGCCTCGCCGACGGCGAAGGCGACGGCGACCAGCACGAGGGCGATCGCGCCGTCGGACGGTGTGAACGTCTGGTCGAGCAGGCCGACGTCGATGCTGATCCCGATGGCCAGCAGGGCCGAGATGAGCAGCAGCACCGACCGCACGGGGTTCGGTGCCGGGCTGCCCACGGGTGCTCCTCCTGCTCTGGGATGACGGCCGCGGGGGGAGACGGACGAAGTGCGAGGTCGATGACCCTCTGCAGGGTCACCGATCCCTCGCACTTCGCCCATAGTCCGTTTGTGCTGTTGTGTCGCTGTCAGCAGTTCAGCTGTTGCCGCGCGGCACTAGTTCCAGGTCGCGCCCATCCAGACGTCGCCCGACCAGGTGCTGCCGGACCAGGTGGACCCGCTCCAGGTGCTGCCGGACCAGGTCGAGCCGCTCCAGGTGGAGCCCGACCAGGTCGAGCCGGACCAGGTGCTGCCGGACCAGGTCGAGCCGCTCCAGGTGCTGCCGGACCAGGTCGAGCCGCTCCAGGTGCTGCCGCTCCAGGTGCTGCCGGACCAGGTGGACCCGCTCCAGGTGCTGCCGGACCAGGTGGAGCCGTTGAAGACCCCGCCGCTCCACGTGCTGCCGTTCTCCTCGGCGGCGGCGATCGCCGCGGACGACCAGGTGCTGCCGAAGATGTCCTTCTCCCCGGTCAGCGAGACGCCGTTGAGGGCCACGTGGTTGCTGCCGCGGGCGCCCTCGAGGGAGCCGTTGCCGCTGCTCGCCGGGTAGGTCTGCGTCGCGTAGCTCGGCGTCGGGGCGTTGAGCGCCGCCGGGAGCTGGATCAGGCCGGCGCCGACGAAGTTCGGGTTCGGGCTGCTGATGCGGGCGGCGGTGCCCGTGAACAGCGCCTTCACCTGGTCGGGCGTCAGGTTCGGCCGGACGCTGAGCAGGTCAGCGGCTGCACCGGAGACCATCGCGGCCGCCTGTGAGGTGCCCGAGCCGCGCAGGAAGCGGCCGCCGAAGATGGCGTTCGGGTACTGGGTCGCCAGCACCGAGCCGGGCGAGAGCAGGCCGTAGACGTAGGCGCCGGGGGCGACGAGGTCGACGTGCCGGCTGCCCGTGCCGCGCTGCGAGAACGACGCGACGGTGTCGTCCGCCGTGGCGACGGTCCCGACCGGGTCGGACGCGCCGACGGCCAGCAGGTAGGGGTCGATCGCCGGGTCGGCGACCACGTTGGTGGCCGTGCCGTCGTTGCCGCCGGAGACGACGACCACGATGCCCTTGCGCCAGGCGACCTCAGCCGCGTGCGCCAGCGGGTCGAGCTGGTAGGACTGGACCGCGTTGGTGCCCAGCGACAGGTTGAGGACCCGGATGTTCATCCCGGGGTCGTGGGCGTGCTGCACGACCCAGTCGATGCCGGCGATCATCTGCGAGACGTCGGCGGCACCGGTGGAGGCGCCGACCTTGACGCTGACGATGCGTGCGTTCGGGGCGACGCCCTGGTAGCCACCGGCGGTCTCGTCGTTGCCGGCGATGATGCCGGCCATCGCGGTGCCGTGGCCGTAGCCGTCGACGAAGGCCTTGTCGGGGTTCTGCGAGTCGAACGACAGGTCCGGCCCGTAGAGCAGCTTGTTCGAGCCGGTGAGGCCCGGGACCGGCGTGACACCGGTGTCGAGGACGGCGACGTCGATCCCCTGGCCGTTGGCGCCGGCGTTCCAGGCGGCCGGCGCACCGATGACCTGGTCGATGGCGGCCATGTCGGGCAGCGGGGCGACGGCGCTCGAGGCGGGCCAGGCCACGGCTCCTGCGCCCACGACGGCCAGTGAGACCGCCAGGCGGAGAGTGGTTCGGCGCATGTGTAGGGCTCCTCACGCAACGTGCTCGTCGGGTAACAGTCCGCAAAGAGTGCCCGGCCACTCTGTGTAGCGACATAGTCACTTCGAGTCGTTCACAGACAGCAATCGCCGCGTGGGGGAACCGGTCCGAACCGGTGGGGCGAGACTGAGGGTGACGGTCTGGGCGGGTTCCACCCGGTTCGGTCGGCCTTGGGCGGCCGAGGTCGTCGCGGTTTGTCCGTGTCCGGAGGGGCGGTCGGGGCACGTCCGTGTGCCCCGACCGCCGGGCTCAGGTCGGCGGGTGATGTGCACATCCTGTGACCGGCCGTGCCCGCTGCGCTGTCGCGTTCCCGACAAACCGGACGATCGTCACCGCTGCCAGGCCGAGGACCGCGCACGCGGTGGCGGCGCCCAGTGGCTGGTGGACCACCGTCCGCGGGATCAGCCGGACGGGTACGGCCACTGCGCCGGCGAAGGCGCCGAGCAGGCCGCCGTAGGAGCCGAGCGCCCAGCCGCGGTGGCCGCGCACGTCGCCCTGCCGCGCTGCTCGCCACGCCATCGTGAGGCTGACGAAGGTGAACGCGGACAGGCCGTGGATCCACGACAACCGTCCCGGGTGGAGCCGGGTGATGCCGAACGAGCTCAGCACGACCCAGTACATCAGCACCATCCAGACCCGTCCCAGCCGGCGGTGCGCCCGGGTGCCCTTGCGCCTGGTCACCATGACCGTGCCGAGCAGCAGGGCCAGCACCGCCCCGCCGGCGTGCGCCGCGATGAGGAGGGTCCAGCCGTCCATGACACGCTCCATGAATCGAAACAACGTTATAGAAAAACGATGTTACGGTTCGGGGTGTGGGACGTGTCAAGACGTACGACGAGGCGCTGCGCCGGCGGCTGCTCGACGAGGCGGGCCGGTTGCTGACCGCTGAGGGTGTCGGAGCGCTGACGCTGCGCCGGGTGGCCGCGGCTGCCGACACCTCGACGACCGCCGTCTACGACCTGTTCGGCGACAAGGACGCGCTGCTCACCGCGATGTACCGCGAGGGGTTCTTGCGGCTCGGCCGGGCGCTGACCCGGGCCCGCACGGGGATGCCCCTCGAGGCGCTCGGCCACGTCGGCATGGCCTACCGCAAGGCCGCGCTGGCGACGCCGCACCTCTACGGGCTGATGTTCGGCCGGACCGCCCCGGACGCCGAGGCGAAGGAGGTCGCGGACGCGGCGTTCGCACCGCTGGTGGCCTGCGTGCAGGCGGCGATGGACAGCGGCGACCTGCGGGCAGGTGACGCCGAGGTGGTGGCGACCTACCTGTGGGCGGTCTCGCACGGGATGGTGAGCCTGGAGCTCGCCGGGCTGCTCGCCGGCACCGTGGCCGAGCGCACCGCGGCCTACCGCGACGCGCTGGTTGCTGGCGCGGTCCCCTGGCTGGCCGGGTAGACCGGACAGGTGCGCGCCGCCCTCCTCGTCCTGCTGCTGCTCGTCGCCGGCTGCCGGCCCGAGGCTCCCGCGACGGCGCGCCCGACGGTGCGTCCGACGGTGACCCCGACGCCGACGCCGACGCCGGCGCCGAGCGTGACGCGGCCGCGGCCGGGGCCGGTCGTGGTCCGGTACCGCGTCGAGGGGCCGGCCTCGTTCGTCGCGGTCGTCGACCGGACGCTGCACGACCCGCGCGGCTGGCAGCGCGCCGGCTTCCGGCTCGTGCACGACGACACGGCCGCCTTCCGGGTCGTGCTCGTCGAGGCGGACGACGCCCAGCGGCTGTGCCGTCCCTACGACGTCTACCGCAAGTACTCCTGCCAGAACGGCCCGGTCGTCGTCCTCAACGCCGACCGCTGGCGGCACGCGACGCCCAAGTGGACGGGCACCCTGACGGCGTACCGCCAGATGCTCGTCAACCACGAGTTCGGGCACCTCCTCGGGCTGCACCACCCCGCCCGGCAGTGCCCGCGGCCGGGGGTGCGGGCGCCGGTGATGGCGCAGCAGAGCACCGAGCTCGACGGCTGCCTGCCCAACCCGTGGCCGCTGCCGTCGGAGATCGCGCGGGCGGCCCAGCACGACCTGCCGCTGGCCCCGCCGGCGATGCCCTGACGGGTGTGTCGTCCGCGCGAGAGCGGGAAGCCACCTCGTGAAGGAGGTAGCGAGATGCCAGCCAACGTGAAGAACGAGAAGCAGTACGAAGCCCTGAAGGACAAGGGGATGTCGAAGGAGCGCGCAGCGAAGATCGCGAACTCCCCGAACGCCTCCCACAACGGCGGCAAGGCGTCCGGCAAGGGCGGCTCGAGCCATCAGGGCGGCACGACCGCGCAGCACAAGGCCGCCGGCCGCAAGGGCGGCAAGGCGACAGCGAGCAAGAGCTGATGGCCAGCCAGCGGCAGGTCAGCGCCGCCAGGAAGAACGTCAAGAAGGCGCAGGCCGGCGCGCGGGCGAAGAAGTCCATCGCCTCGATGCCGAAGGCGACCCGCACCGCCCTGGGCAAGCAGGGCGCGGCGGTGGCGCAGCGCAAGCGCACCGGCGCCAAGGGGCCCAAGACGCGGGCGGAGCTGTACGAGATGGCCAAGAAGCGCGATCTCCCCGGCCGCTCCAAGATGGGCCGCGACGAGCTGGCGAAGGCCCTCGGCCAGACCTGAGGGGGCGCCGCGCACGCGTGCGCCGGCGATCTTTGTGGCCCGCCCACGCTCAGCGCTGGCGCCCGGGCCGCAAAGATCACGGTCGGCCGGCCTGAGCGTCGCCTCCCCCGCGCGATCTTTGCGGCCGGCCGACGCTCACATGTGGCAGCCGTGCCGCAAAGATCACGACGGGCGTGACCCGTGCGCGACGGGGAAGGTGATCAGGCATCCGCCCCTGAACCTGGAGGAACCATGGTCACCGTCTCCCGCACCTTCGCCGTCGACAAGCCCGTCGACCAGGTCGTCGCCTACCTCGCCGACTTCGCCAACGCCGAGCAGTGGGACCCGGGCACGCAGACGTGCGTCCAGACGAGCACCGGCCCGGTCCAGGTGGGTACGACGTGGCACAACGTCTCGAAGATCGCCGGCGTCACCACCGAGCTCGACTACACGCTCGAGTCGCTCGAGCCCGGCAGGATCGTGCTCGTCGGCCGCAACGACACCGCGACCTCGACCGACACCATCACCGTCGTTCCCAAGGGCACCGGGAGTGAGGTCACCTACGACGCGCACCTGGAGCTCAAGGGCATCGCCAAGGTCGGCGCACCCGCGATCAAGGTGATCTTCGAGCACCTCGGCAACGAGACCGAAGAGGGCATCCAGCGGGCCGTCGCCGGGCTCAGCAGGACCTAGTGCTCAGCCTGCCGGTGCCGCTGTCGTAGAAGTAGGTCCGCGTCAGCTTCGTGGCCCCGAGGCAGTAGCCGGACGCGTCCGCACGCAGGATGCCGAGCTCGACGCCCGCTGCCGGGGAGTACCCGACGGCCGCGAGGTCCGCGATCTCGGTCGTGTACCGCTCGTGGTCGGTGTAGTAGGTCTCCTCGGCGGTCGCGGCGCTGCGCAGGCTGGTCTTCACCTCGGCCGCCACGCCCTTGTCTCGCTGCGACAGGAAGACCGGGATGGCGATCGCCGCGAGGATGCCGACCACGAGGAAGGCCGCCCCGACGTAGCCGAGGATCAGTCCCGCCAGCGCCACGCCGCTGGGCTCGCGTCCCTCGCGCTTGGCCTTCGACCGCGACAGGTGACCGGTCACGATCGCGGCGACACTGCCGAAGCCCATCAGCCACAGCACCGACAGCACCAGGCTGGTGATCGCCAGCCCGTCGTGGCGTGCGACCGGCGCCGTCGGCGCGTAGCCCATCGACTGGACCGGCACCGGTGCGTAGAAGTCCGCCGGCTGCTGCGGAGCCGGGATCCAGGCCGTGCCGTCCCACCACCACTTCCCGTCTGGGCTGAGCTGCGGAGGGGCGCTGGGCTGGGTCATCCCACCGTCCTCGGTCACCGTCGCCCACCCCTTGAGCGCCCTCAGCGAGAGATGCGTCTCACCGGTGCGCCCGGGCCCTCGCTGGTCGTGATCCAGCTGCGGCCGTCGGTGTCGTAGCCGATCGCCTCGCCCTGCACGTCCTGCGGGAGCGCGGTCCGGGTCGGCGCCGTGCGGAAGGCACGCACCAGGTCGCCGCCGGTCACCGTCCACTCATAGGCCTCGGTGTAGGTGCGGACGACGACCCGCGTGGCAGTCGCGTTCACGTCCCCACCCGTCGCGGTGGTCAGCGCCAGCTCGGCGACCTTGTGCAGCACGTTGACGCCCGAGGCCGACAGCGGCAGCCGCGCCGCGTAGACCCCGGCGTTGCCGACGAACGACTTGGTCACGACGAGCACCTGCCCGGTCAGCGGCTGGACGAGCAGCGTCTCCGCGTTGTGCGCGCCGTCGTCGTACCTGAAGTGGAAGGTCGTCGGGCGTACGACGTGGGTGCCCGCCGCGACCCGGGGCTCGGCGACGCGATGGACCTGGATCTCGCTGCGGGTGCTGGTGTTGTCGCCGATGTCGCCGAGCCACAGGTACCCGCCGGCCCGCTCCATGTCCTCCCAGTCCGTCGCCTCGACGCCGGACAGGGTGTACGTCGCGAGCGTCCGGCACTGACGGTCGAGGGCGAAGAAGCGGGCGCTGTCACCGCTGTCGTTGTGCGTCCAGATCGCCTCCGGACCGACGGCGACGCCGCTGGACTCGGTGATCCGGCTGTCCTGCAGGTCGCACAGGCTGGACGGAGGTGCCGCGACGGCCAGGGCGGCGACGAGCACCTTGAAGTGCGCGAGCATGCCGGCGAGGAACATCGCCTCGATCCTCGCACCCAGGTGGGACGATGCCGACGTGGAGGACGACGTGCAGCTGCTGCCCGCACTGGACCGGCCCTGGGTCTTCGAGGAGCTTGCCGATCTGCTGCCGGACGACGGCCGGCGGTACGAGGTCGTGGACGGCAAACTGGTCGTGACCCCACCCCCTGGCCAGCTCCACCAGCTCGTGAGCTGGCGGCTCATGAAGCTCCTCGACCAGCAGGCGCCGGAGGGGTGGTTCGCGATCAACGAGTTCGCGCTGCCGCTGGGCACGGACGGTCGCGTACCCGACGTCGCCGTCGTGCGCTCGGGCGCGCCCGTCACCGACACCTCGAAGCGCTACCCGGTCGGGCCGGAGTGGTTCGGCCTCGTCGTGGAGGTGGTCAGCCCCCGCACGGCGAAGACCGACCGCTTTCTGAAGCCTGCGGAGTACGCCGCCGCCGGTGTCCCGCTGTTCTGGCGCGTCGAACTCCTGCCCGAAGTGGTCATCCATGGGTTTCGGCTCGAGGCTGGCGCGTATGTCCCGAC
>CAMLIA010000188.1 GCA_946479905.1 uncultured Frankiales bacterium
AGAGCATCGACGGCTACGACATCGTCGAGACGGTCGCCCGGCAGCCGTGGGTGCGGGACCACAAGGTCGGGATGATGGGCATCTCCTACGGCGGCATCAGCCAGCTGTTCACGGCCGCCACGCACCCGCCGTCCCTGGAGGCGATCTCGCCGCTGTCGGTCATCGACGCCACCGCCACCACGCTGTACCCCGGCGGCATCCGCAACGACGGCTTCGCCGTGGCGTGGGCCAAGGAGCGCCAGGCCCAGGCCCAGCCGGCGGGACAGGGCAGGAAGGGCACCCAGGGGTACGCCGAGCAGCGCCTGAAGGACGGCGACACGGTCTGCAAGGCCAACCAGGCCCTGCACCCGGAGGCGGCCGACCTGCTGGCCAAGATCCGCGCCAACGCGCACTACGTCCCGAAGGTCGCCGACCCGCTGGACCCGATCACGTTCGTGCACAAGATCAACGTGCCCGTGTTCATGGCGTGCCAGTTCGAGGACGAGCAGACCGGCGGGCACTGCCCCGCGCTGGTCTCGCACTTCACCGGCACGAAGAAGAAGTGGTTCACCTTCACCAACGGCGCGCACATCGACTCCCTCGACCCGGAGACCTACAACCGCTGGTACGACTTCCTGTCGCTCTACGTCGCCCACCAGCCGCCGATGGAGAACGCCGCGGTGACTGCGGCAGCCAGCCCCGTGATCTACCAGGGCGCGATGGGCCTGCCGCAGGACGACGCGGTCCTCATGCCACCGGACCCGATCCAGGCGATCCCCACCTACGACGCGGCGCTCGCCGCCTTCGAGAAGCTGCCGTCGGTGCGTGTGCTGTTCGACAACGGCGCCGGCACCTCACCCACCGGTGACTCGACGGCCGGCAACCCCTACCCGGGCTTCGAGCGCTCGTTCGCGGCGCTGCCGGTGCCGGGGACCATCGCCCGCACGTGGTTCCTCGGCCCGAAGGGCGCCCTGTCCGACCGGGTCGGCGGCACGGGCGTCGACGCCTTCACCGCCGATGCCAAGGCGCTTCCTCCGAACGACTTCGGACCCAACACAGGAAGCGGTGGCCTGTGGGGCAACGCGTCCCAGTGGCAGTGGAGCTGGAAGGCGAACCCGGCCGGCACCGCCGTCTCCTACCTGACTCCCCCGCTGAAGACCGACACGACCGTGGTCGGTGCCGGTGCCGTGCACCTCTGGGTGCGGTCCTCGACGCCTGACGTGGACCTGCAGGCGACGATCAGCGAGGTCGCCGGTGACCACGAGACGTTCGTGCAGAACGGGTGGATCCGCGCCAGCGAGCGCGCCCTGGCGACCGGAACGGACACGATCTTCAAGCAGCGGAGCACCTTGCTCGAGCCGGTCCCGAGCATGCTCGCGGCGGACGCGCGCCCGATGCCCCGCGGCCGCTTCGTCGAGGTCGTCATCCCGCTCTACTACGAGGGCCATGCGTACCGTGCCGGCACCCGCATCCGCGTCACGATCGCCGCGCCGAACGGCACGCAGCCGATCTGGTCCTTCCCGCTGACCGAGCCGAAGGGCACGGGGACGGTCTCGATCGCGTTCTCGCCGACGATGCCGTCGAGCCTCGTGCTGCCCGTGGTCCCGGGTGTCGACGTGCCGACGGCCCAGCCCGCCTGCCCGAGCCTTCGCAACGAGCCCTGCCGGCCGTACACACCGCTCGTCAACCGCGCCGCTCCCTGACAGGCCCTTCTGGGCCATTGCGGCCGCGAAACCGAAGGACGCACGCTGGGACGTCCGCCGTCGGCGGCGGGCCCGTCCCAGAGGAGTCCTCGTGGCCAACTACCTGATCGAGGTCGGGTACACCCCCCAGTCCTGGAGCAGCCAGATCGACTCGCAGGCCAACGTGATCGACCGCATCACGCCGGCCCTGCAGGCCTGCGGCGGCAAGCTGCAGTGCATGTACTACGCGTTCGGTGAGGTCGACCTGATCGGGGTGATCGACTTCCCGAGCCCTGAGGACGCAGCCGCCTTCGGCATCGCGGTGGGCTCCTCGGGCGCGCTCCGGCTCTACCGGACGACACCGCTGCTGTCGATCGACCAGGGCATCGAGTCGATGCGCCGCGCCAGTGAGGCCCGCAAGGTGTACACCCCGCCCGTGACGGTGTCCCTGGTCAACCAGCCCACGGCTGCCCGCACGTAGGACGACTCCTGGTCCCTCTGGGCCATCTCCGCCGATTTCGGCCACGTCCCGGGCAAGGGCTTGCCACCCTGGAGGACGTGCGTCTCGACTTCCACCACCGCCCGACCCTGGTCAAGAGCTGGCTCGCCACCCTGCACGGCCCCAGCCTCACGGTGCGACCCAGCCCCGTCGGTCCGCTGCCCGGCTGGCGACCGCTGCTGCGCCTTGCGGTGTCCTGGCACGTGGCCTACGCCCTGGTGGCCTACGCGGGCGCGCTGTTCATCTCGAGGTCGGGTTCGGCGAACCCCGTGGCCGTTGCCATCCGCGCGGGCGGGACGCTCGGCACCGTGCTGGCCACCGTCGGCGTCTGGTGGGGCGGCGTCGGCCTGAGCACCGCCCTGTGGTGGACCGGGGTCCGCCGCATCCGCGACTGACCTTCGCGCCGGCTCAGCCCCGGGAGGCGACGAGCCCGTCGATGATCTCGGGGAGGTTGGCCAGGTCCGTCTTCGACACGCACGCCGCGACGCCGAGCCGCTTCGCCTCCTCGGTGAGGGACTCACCCGGGTACGCGGTGAAGATCACGACCAGCTGGTCGGGCATGTGGGCCAGGATCTGGGCGGCCGCCTCGATGCCGGTGAGCTTGGGCATCATGTTGTCGAGCAGGATCACCGTGGGCACCGGCGGCGGGTTGAGGTCCCGGAACTTCTCGACGGCGTCGTGGCCGTCGATGGCCTCGTCCACGACCTGGTACCCGGCGCCCTCCAGGTAGACCCGCGCCAGCATCCGCATGTCGGGCGAGTCGTCCACGATGAGGACCGTTGTCGGGACCAGTGCGGACTTCGTCATGCCCATGTCCTACCACTCCTCCCCTATCGCACAACCCTCCCTCTTCGGGCTGAACCTGCTGACGTCACAGCAGGCGGAGGAAGCGGGCAGCCACCGGTGCCGCTGCGGCGCCGCCCGACGCTCCATCCTTGAGGTAGACGCAGAACGCGAGACCGCCGCGGAACCCGGTGAACCAGGCGTGCGTGGGCAGTGGCGTGCCCGTGCCGTACTGGGCCGTGCCGGTCTTGCCGGCCGTGCCCGCGGGCAGCCCGGCCCGCGCCGCCGTCCCTGACGTCACGACGCCGCGCATCAGGGCCCGCAGCGCTGCGGCGTGCGGCACCGGACTGCCGGGCGTGGGTGCGGTCACGAGGTGCGGCATCCGCCAGCTGCCCGAGGCGACCGCCGCCGACATCGCGGCGAGCAGCAGCGGTGAGGCCTCCACCCGGCCCTGCCCGATGATGTCGGCGTACGCCTCCGAGGTGCTGCCCGGAGTCGGGACCTCCCCTCCCTCGCCACCGATCGGGAGCAGGTCGCCGCGGCCGAAGCCGAACAGCTGCGCCGTGCGCCCCACGGTTCCCTTCGGGAAGCCGTCGGCGATCTGCAGGAACGCCGTGTTGCAGGAGCGCGCGAAGGCCGTGGCGAAGGTCATCGAGGCGGGCAGCGGCTCGTCGTTCCGGAAGGCCTTGCCCCCGAAGACGACCTGCGCCGGGCAGGACACCCGGCTCGCCGGGGACAGGCCGCGGGACAGCGCCGCCTCGGCGACCACGACCTTGAAGGTCGACCCCGGCGCCTCCGACCTGAGCGCGGGCGGCAGGCCCACGATCGGGGAGTTCGCGATCGCGCGCACCTCCCCTGTCGCGGCGTCGATGGCCACCAGCCCCGCCGGACCGGACACCCCTGCCAGAGCAGCCTCGGCGGCTCGCTGCACGCGGAGGTCGAGCGTCGTGCGGACTGCAGCCGCGGCACGTGCCGGGAAGTGCTTGACCAGCCGGACGACCTGGCCGGTGGACCGCTCGACGACCTGGACGTCGCCGCCGGACGTGCCCGTGAGGCGCTCGTCGTAGATCCGCTCGAGACCTGTCTTGGTCGGACCCGCGCTGCCGAGGACGTTCGCGGCCAGGTCGGCACTGGCCGGCCGCAGGGGCGTGCCGTGCCGGTCGGTGAGGTCGCCCCGGGACACGAGCGGGTCTGAGCGCGTGAGCAGCTGACCGTTGCGGAGACCCGGGAAGACGGTCGCGGACGTGAAGACCACCCGCCAGCCGTTCCGGGTCTTCGCGGTGGTGACCTCGTTGCTCCAGGTGAGCTCGCCGAGCCCGGTGAGCTGGGCGGCCACCGTGTAAGCCAGCCGCTTCCCGTCGGCGGCAAGGGTCCCGGGATGAGGCAGCACGCTCGAGGCCTGCAGCCGCTTGGCGAGTCTCACGTAGGACTCACCCGCGTCCGGGTCGTCGACCGTGAGCGCTCCCATGGCGTCGTACTGCTGGCGCTTCCACAGCGACAGGAAAGCGGTGGCCACGGCGAGCGAGGCAGCCCGGTCCCGACGGCGCTGCTCGGCCTGCCGGTGCTGCCAGTAGACGGTGCCCGAGGCCACCACGACGGTCGTGACGACGACCAGCACCAGCCACTTGCGCATCGGGACATCCCATCGGACGCAGGCGTCGGACCGCTACGGAGGTCAGCAGACGACCGGCATCCGCTCGATGCCGCTGATGAACGCGTTGTGCCGGCGCGGGAGCGCGGCGTCGGAGGCGAGCGCGAGGTCCGGGAGGCGCACCAGCAGCTGCTCGAGCAGCACCCGCGTCTCCAGCCGGGCGAGGTAGGCGCCCATGCAGAAGTGCGGCCCCAACCCGAAGGCGACGTGGTCGTTGGGGATGCGGCCGGGGTCGAAGACGTCCGGGTGCGCGAACTGCGCGGGGTCCCGGTTGGCCGACTCGTAGAGCAGCAGGGCCTGGTCCCCCGCGGGGATCGTCACGCCGGCGACCTCGGTGTCCGCGGTCAGGGTCCGGCACATGTTCTTGATCGGCGAGACCCAGCGCAGCATCTCCTCGACGGCGAGCGGGATCGCCGACGGGTCGGCGCGCAGCGCGTCCCAGTGCTCCCGGTGCCGCAGCAGCTGCTCGACGCCGCCACCGATGACGTGCCGGGTGGTCTCGTCGCCGCCGATGAGGACGAGCAGCGTCTCGCTGATCACCTGGTCGTCGGTGAGCCGGGCACCGGCGACCTCCGCGTGCGCCAGCACGCTGATGAGGTCCTCACCCGGCAAGGCCCTGCGGTCCGCGACGAGCTGGGCGGCGTACGTCCGGAAGGCCCCGACCGCCGCGTAGGTCCGCTGCAGGGTGGCCTCGCTCCGGTCGCCCTGGCCGGCGAGCATGTCCTCGCTCCAGGCGAGCAGCTGCGCACGGTCTGCCGCGGGGATCCCGAGCAGGTCGCCGATGACGTACAGCGGGATAAGGGCCGCCACCTCGCTGATGAAGTCACCGCCGTCGAAGGCGTCGAGGACGTCGGTGACGATCTGGGTCACCTGCGGCTCGAGCGCGGCGATGCGGCGGGGCGTGAACCCCTTGCTGACCAGCGATCTGCGCAGGTGGTGGTCCGGGTCGTCCATGTCGATCATGTGCGGCAGCGGGCCCGTCAGCGGCCGGGAGCCCCCGGCGCTGCTGAACAGGTCAGGGCGCCGGCTGGCGAACGCGACGGCCTCGTACGACGCGAGGCCCCACAGCCCGCACGTGTCGTCGCGGAAGACCGGCGTGCTCGCGCGCAGCTCGTCGTACACGCGGTGCGGGTCGCCTGCGTAGAACGCCCCTTCAAGCAGTCCGACGTCCATGGCTGCGACGCTAGCGCGGGCCCAGGGTCGCGATGGAGTGGTCCCGCGACCCCGAAGACCACTCCAAGGCGACTCTCGAACCCGAGCTCACCAGCCGCGGAGGTCCACCGGCCAGGTCTCGAGCACGTCGTCGCCGTCGACGAGGTGCATCCGCTCGTGCAGGGCGACGGTCGGGTCGATGTGGGCGGGGACCACCCGGATCCGGTCGCCGACGGCGAACGCGCCACCCTCGGCGGAGAACACGGTGTGCTCGTCCGCGCAGTACCAGACGGAGGCGCCCTCGATCGTGGGGTTGCCGTGGTCCATGCCGAGGCTCTTGAGACCGACGTCCGCGACGAACCAGCCGCCGGGGTTGGCGGAGATGATGGTGGCCAGGATCGTGAGGGCCTGCTGGAACGGCGCGTGCGCGTGGGCGTAGGTCGTGTCCATCAGGCAGTAGGAGCCCGCCTGGATCTCGTTGGCCCAGGTGTTCAGGTCGTAGGTGCCGGTGCCACCCGCCGACACCAGGTCGCCGCCCACGTCGGCAGAGGCCTTCAGCAGCAGGGCCATGCACTCCTCGACCTGGCGCCGCTTCTCCTCCCGGTCCTCGACGAGCATCACGTGACCCTCGTAGCCCATCACGCCCCGCACGACGAGCCCCTTGGAGCGCGCGTAGTCGGCCAGCGCCCCGGCCGCGGACGGGTCGACGCCGCACCGCGGCAGCCCGACGTTGACGTCGATGACCACCTCCCGCACTCCCCCAGCCGCCGCCGCGTCGACCGTGATCTCGCTGTCGACGGCGACCGTCACGCGCGCGCTTGTGACGGCTCCGAGCCGGCGGGCGTCAAGGACCTCGTTGGCGAGCAGCAGGTCGTCTCCGAGCCCGGCCGCTGCCATGCCCTCCATCTCGCGGACCGTGGCGCAGGTGAAGCCGGTGTGGCCGAGCGCGTGCATCCGGCGGGCGAGGGCTGTGGTCTTGAACGCCTTCACGTGCGGGCGCAGCTTGGTCCCCGGGAGCGCCGCGGCCATCTTCGCCAGGTTGGCGTCCAGGGCCGAGCGCTCCACGACCAGGGCGGGGGTGACGAGGTCGGAGAGCTTCAAGACAGCACCACCAGTGTGAGGATCGCGAGGAGGAGGACGTTGGCGAAGGTGGCCGCGATGACGATGGCCATCATCCGGTCGTCGGGGTCGTCCCAGGCGCGGACGGTCGCCACCTCGTCGGTGGCCGGGGTGTCGCAGACCGGGCAGCGGTTGCGGGTGAGCGAGGGCGCGTAGGGCGCCGTGCAACGGGTGCAGGTGATCCGCTCGACCGTCTTCACGGCGTCCTCCCGAGCTGCACGAGCCGGCGGCGCCGCTCGACGAAGCCGTAGAGGGTGGCCGTGCCGAGCGACAGCAGCTGCCACCCCCCGAACGCGATCAGTGCCGTCTGACCGGAGATCCGGCGGCCGCGGATCTCGAAGGCCGCGGCCTGGGTGGGCGCGACCTGAGGAGGCTGCTGCTGGGTCGGTGGGCCGCCGGGAACGCCTGGGGTTCCTGGGATCACGGTCGTGACCGTCGTGGGCGGCTGTCCCGTCGTACCCGGCAGGTCGGGCGGCAGCACGACGGGCACCGAGGGTACGGCGAGAGCGTCCAGCTCGGTCAGCGCGATGCCCCCGAGGGTGATCGTGAGGGCGTTGGCGGACACTCCACCGGGCAGGTCCGGGGACCTCATGACGATCTGCAGGCCGCCGGTGTCGGCCTGCGCGGACCGGCTGGTGTGCTTGGCAACGCCGCCGACCGTGTGCACGCTGGCGATGCCCGCGCCGGCCAGGGCCGCGTTGACCGCGTCGGTTGCCTGGCTCAGCGTCGTTCCCGGGATCAGTGGCGTGCCGGCCGCGACCACGCCGTCGTTGGTGATCGCGACCTGCTGACCGCCGACCGTGCTGCCGCTGACGACCAGCGACTGGACGGCGGTGTGGGTGTCGTGGTCGGCCGTCAGCTTCGCGGTGGCGACGACGCTCTGGATCTTCAGGACCCCGGCCACGTCGGCGTCGCGCACCCTCACCGTCGCGAGCAGCGCGGCGGTGGCCCTTTCGTAGTCGACGACCAGGTGGTCGGCGCTGGTGCCGGGCCCGAGGTCGAGGACCGGGCTGATGCTGTAGCGGGCCGCCTGCGCCAGCCCCTCGGCCGACGTGGGGCTCACCTTGGCCGACGCGTTGGCGGCGCCCAGGTAGACGGGCGGGGAGTCGACGGGATCACCGACGTTGAACGAGTTGCTGGTGTCCCCGGGGTAGCGGGCCTCAGCCTCGAGGGTGCCGACGACTTTCTGGCGGGCGGCGCCGTTAACCTGGCGGGCGACGGTGTGGAAGAGCGTGCGGGGCTCCTGCGGCGCCGCCACGACGGCGGCCGACG
>CAMLIA010000189.1 GCA_946479905.1 uncultured Frankiales bacterium
CGGTCCTCGTCGTCGACGACGACGACCGCCTTGCCGGCGGCGATGTCGGCGATGGCCCGCTCGATGGAGTCGAGGCCCTGCGTCATGATCGTGCTCCCAGCAGCTTCTCGACGTACTTGGCGGTGATGTCGACCTCCAGGTTGACGGGGTCACTGAGACCCTTCGGGCCCAGGGTGGTGAGGGCGAGCGTGGTGGGGATGAGGCTGACCTCGAACCACCCGGGCGACACGGCGGTGACGGTGAGGCTGACACCGTCGACGGTGATGGAGCCCTTCTCGACGACGTAGCGGTCGAGGTCCTCGGGCAGGCTGACGCGCACGACCGTCCAGTGCTCGCTCGGCGTCTTGTCGAGGATCTGGCCGGTGCCGTCGACGTGGCCCTGGACCAGGTGGCCGCCGAGGCGGTCCTGGAGGCGGACGGCCCGCTCCAGGTTGACCCGGCTGCCCAGGCCCAGCGCGCCGAGCGACGAGCGGTCGAGGGTCTCCTTCATCACGTCGGCGGTGAAGGACTCGCCGAGGTTGCTGACGACGGTGAGGCAGACCCCGTTCACGGCGATCGAGTCCCCGTGCTTGGCGTCGCTGGTGACGAGCGGGCCGCGGACCGTGATCCGCGCGGCGTCCGGGAGCTCGTCCCAGCCGGTGATCTCGCCGAGCTCCTCGACGATGCCGGTGAACATCAGGCAGCCCTTCTGAGCGTGAGGCGGAGGTCCTCGCCGAGCCGGGTGACGTCGGTGAGGTGCAGCCGCGCGATGTCGCTGATGGTGGTGATGCCGAGGTCGCCGACCGCGTGCGGTCCGGCGCCGAGCAGCGCGGGCGCCACGTAGGCGACGACCTCGTCGACCAGGCCGGCCCTCCAGAAGCCCGCAGCCAGGGTCGGGCCGCCCTCCAGCAGCACGCGGACGACACCGCGGTCCGCGAGGTCGCCGAGCAGGTCCCGGTCGTCGGTGACGTGCAGCGAGCCCTCACCGAGCGCGCGGGCGGTCGCGGGGACCCGGCCGCGCCGGTCGACCACGACGCGCAGCGGCTGCCAACCCGGGTCAGGGCGGGTGGTGAGTTGCGGGTCGTCGGCGAGGACGGTCCCGGAGCCGGCGACGATGGCGTCCACCTGCGAGCGCAGCACGTGCACGTCGGCCCGCGCAGGTTCGCCGGTGATCCACTGGGACGTGCCGTCGGCGGCGGCGGACCGGCCGTCGAGCGTCGCGGCGAGCTTCCAGGTCACGAAGGGCCGCCCGGTCCGCTGCTTGTGCAGCCAGTAGGCGAGGGCGTCCTCGGGCCCGCCGACGCGGACGACCTCGAGGCCCGCGTCCCGCAGGGTCTCCGCCCCACCGGCGGCGACGTGGTGGGGGTCGGCGTGGGCGTAGACCACCCTCGCGACTCCCGCCTCGATGAGCGCCTGGGCGCACGGGCCGGTCCGCCCCGTGTGGTTGCACGGCTCCAGGGTGCTGACGACCGTGTGCACGGGTGCGGTCGCAGCCGCCAGCGCGACCCGCTCGGCGTGCGGGCCACCTGGGGGCTGCGTCGCGCCCTCACCGACCACGCTGCCGTCCGCGGCGAGGGCGACGGCGCCGACGGGCGGGTTCGGGCTGGTCCGCCCCAGCACGCTGCGGCCGAGCTCGTGCGCTCTGGCCAGCGGTCCGTCGTACACGCCCGATCCTTCCCCGGCTGGTGCTCCGGGGCGGAGCGCCCGTGCTCGCTGACAGCCTAGGCGGGGCGGCAGTCCGGGGCGGCGGTGGGGGTCCCGCTGAGCGGGACTACCCTCGCCGGTCGACCGCGACGAAGGACCCGCTCTGCCGCTTGGCGACGGTCTTCATCTCAGCCGCCGTGGCCACCATCCGGCGGTGGTCGTTGCCGCCGCCGCCGTGCAGGGCGATGCCGACGCTGACGGAGACGAGGGAGTGCCGGCGCAGCTCACCACGCCGGTCGGTGGTCTCGAGGTACCCGCGGGCGTGGTCGTCCGGGTCGTAGTGCTGCGGGCTGAGCCGCGCGAACTCCTCCAGGGCCGCCGAGGCCAGCAGCTCCGCCTGCTCCGGGCGACACACCACGACGAAGTCGTCACCGCCGATGTGCCCGACGAAGGGACCGGCGTCGGGGACGCGCAGGGCCGCCCGCTGGAGGCACCCTGCGAGCAGGAGCAGCAGGGCGTCCCCCCGCGAGAACCCGTAGGCGTCGTTGAAGGCCTTGAAGTCGTCGAGGTCGACGTGGCACACCGCGTAGGGCTCGCCGCTCGCCGCGCGGGCCGCCACCTCGACGTCGATGCGGTGGTTGCCCGGCAGCCCGGTCAGGGGCGACAGCGCCCGGACGTCCGCTGTCCGTCGCAGCGTCCCCTCGATCCGCGCGACGAGCTCGAGCGGGTCGTGCGGCACCGTCACGCAGTCGTCGGCGCCCGACGCGAGCAGCAGGGCCCGTGCCGCCGGGTCGTCCTCGTCGGCGAGCGCGACCACCGGCAGCCAGCCGGTCAGCGGGTCCGCCCGCAGCAGGCGCAGGACCTCGACAGCCCCGTCACCCGCGGCCAGGACGAGCAGGTCCGGGCGGGTCACCACGCCGCGCGGGACCGCCTCCGCGGGCGTGGCGCGGTCCACGTCGTGCCCGCGGGCGTGCAGCTCCGCGGCGAGGTGCCGGGCCTGGTCGCCGCCGTCGTCCACGAGGAGGATCCGGCCGCCCACGGCTCAGCCCTGCGCGATCGCCCGGAGCCGGTCGACCGCCGCCGCGGGGTCCGCCGCGCCGTACACGGCACTGCCGGCGACGAAGACGTTCGCGCCGGCCTCGGCGGCCCGCCCGATGGTGTCGTCGGTGACGCCGCCGTCGACCTGCAGCCAGATGTCGCGGTCGCCGATGGCCTCCCGGACCCGGCGGATCTTGGGCAGCGTCTCGTCCATGAACGCCTGGCCGCCGAAGCCCGGCTCGATGGTCATGACGAGCACCATGTCGAAGCTCGGGAGCAGGTCCACGAGCGGCTCGATCGGAGTGCTGGGGTTCAGGGCGATCCCCGCCCGGGCGCCGGCGGAGCGGATCGTCCGGGCCGTCCGCAGCGGCGCCTTCGACGCCTCCGCGTGGAAGGTGACGCTGCCCGCTCCGGCCTCCGCGTAGGACGGCGCCCAGCGGTCCGGGTCCTCGATCATGAGGTGGCAGTCGAGCGGGATGGTGGTCGCCTTCAGCAGCGACTCGACCACGGGCAGCCCCAGCGTCAGGTTCGGCACGAACCGGTAGTCCATGACGTCGATGTGCAGCCAGTCCGCATGGCCCTCGACGCGGCCCGCCTCGTCGGCCAGCCGGGCGAAGTCCGCGGCGAGCATGCTCGGGAAGATCTGCACGCCCGCGAGCCTAGGCCTTGCAGAACACCGCGAGGAACATCGCGTCGGTGCCGTGGCGGTGCGGCCACAGCTGCACGCTCGGCCCGTCGCCGAGGTCGGGTACGCCGGGGAGCAGCCCACGTGCGTCCAGCTGGGTCAGCCCGGGGTGCCGGCGCAGCACGTCGAGGACGGGCACTGCCGTCTCGGCCAGGTGCGGCGAGCAGGTGACGTAGGCCAGGACCCCGCCGGGGCGCAGCAGCCGGACGCCGCTGTCGAGCAGCTCGCCCTGCAGCCGGGTCAGGCCGGGCAGGTCGCTCGGCTGCCGCCGCCAGCGGGCCTCCGGGCGCCGGCGCAGCGCGCCGAGGCCCGAGCACGGGGCGTCCAGCAGCACCCGGTCGGCGCTGCCGTCGGCGAGCGGCGGCCGCCTCCCGTCGGCGGTCACGACGGCCCGGACGCCGGACTTCCGCACGAGGACGGCGCGGTGCGGCTGCAGCTCGACCGCGAGCAGGGTCCCGGGCGCGAGCTGCTGCAGCAGAGCCGCCTTCCCTCCCGGCCCCGCGCAGAGGTCCACCCAGAGCCGGTCGCTCCCCTCGAGCGGCGCGTTCGCGAGTGCCAGCGCCATCAGCTGGCTGCCCTCGTCCTGCACGCCGGCGCTGCCGTCCCGGACCTGCGGGATGTCGCCGGGGTCACCACCCTCCTCCAGCCGGGTGGCTCGAGGTGACCACGGTCCCGGTACGCCGGGCAGGTCGCCGCGGTCGACGGTGCGGGCCACCAGGTGGACCTGGGGGCGCTCGTCGTCGGCCGCCAGCGCCCGGCGGGTCTCCTCCAGATCGCCCCGCAGGGCGTCGCGGTAGGCCTGGGCGATCCACCGCGGGTGGGCGGTCTCGAGCGCCAGCCGGTCCATCTCGTCGGCCGGCTGCAGCTGCGCCAGCCACCCGGCGAGGTCCTGGGCGGCGACCTTGCGCAGCACCGCGTTGACGAACGCGGCGGGGCCGGCCGTGAGCCGGGTGCGCGCCACGTCGACCGTCGTCGACACCGCGGCGTGGGTGGGGATCCTGGTCCGCAGCAGCTGGTAGGCGCCGAGCCGCAGCACGTCGAGGACCGGCGGGTCGACCTTGTCCAGCGGCCGGTCGACGCAGGCCGCCAGGATCGCGTCGAGCTGGCCCTGTGCGCGCAGGGTGCCGTAGCCGAGCTCGGTGGCCAGCGCTGCGTCCCGGCCCTCGAGGCGACGGTCCCGCAGCAGCCGCGGCAGCACGAGGTTGGCGTAGGCGTCGTCCTCGCGGACGGCCTTGAGCAGGTCGTACGCCACGAGCCTGACGGGGTCCCGGCGTGCCCGCCCCGTCACAGGAACCGCTCCCCCGGCTCGGTCCGCAGCCCCCGCAGCCAGTCCGCCGCGTTCATGTCGCCCTTGCCCTCCGGCCGGACGCTGCCGAGCCGGACCGCGCGGGTCGCGGTGCCCACCAGGTCGCCCTCGACGACACCGGGGTCGAGCTGGGCTCCGGAGACCGTGACCGGCCCGAGCTTGACCCGCTTGCCGCGGAAGGTCGTCCAGGCCCCCGGCGCCGGCGTGCACGCCCGGACGAGGCGGTCCACCCGCAGCGCCGGGCTCGTCCAGTCGACCCGGGCGTCGTCGACCGTGAGCTTCGGCGCCAGGCTCACCCCCTCGCCGGGCTGGGGCAGGGCCGAGACGGTGCCGTCCTCCAGGGCGTCGAGCGTCGCCACGAGCAGCCCCGCTCCGGCGTCGGCCAGCCTGGCGAGCAGGTCGCCTGCCGTGTCGGTCGGGCGGATCTCCTCTGTGACCATGCCGAACCACGGCCCGGTGTCGAGACCCTCCTCGATGAGGAACGTCGTGGCACCGGTGACCTCGTCACCGGCGAGCAGTGCGTGCTGGACGGGGGCCGCGCCGCGCCAGGCCGGGAGCAGCGAGAAGTGCAGGTTCACCCAGCCGATGCGCGGGATGTCGAGGGCAGGGCGCGGGAGCAGCGCGCCGTAGGCGACGGTCGGGCAGACGTCAGGGGCGAGAGCGCGCAGCTGCTGCTGGAAGTCCTCCTCCCGCGGGTGCCGTGGGGTGAGGACCGGCAGGCCGTGCTGCGCCGCGAGCTCCTTGACCGGGCTCGGTCGCAGTGCCCGTCCCCGTCCTGCCGGCGCGTCCGGTCGGGTGACCACCCCGACGACCTCGTGCCGGCTGGCGAGCAGCGCCTCGAGCGAGGGCAGCGCGGGGGCGGGGGTGCCTGCGAAGACCAGCCGCACCTACAGCGCCTGCCCGAACAGCGGGTGCGGGCTGACCTTCACGACCGGCGGGTGCTCGAAGTCGGCGTCGCGGATCTCCGCGAACGCGAGCCGCTTCGTCTCCGGGTCGAGGCGGTCCACGAACAGCACGCCGTCGAGGTGGTCGGTCTCGTGCTGGATGCACCGGGCCAGCAGGTCCCGGCCCTGCACGGTGACGGGGTCGCCGTACTCGTTCTGCCCGTGGGCGATCACCTCGGCCATCCGCCGGCAGTCCCACGACAGCCCGGGGATGGACAGGCAGCCCTCCTGACCGTCCTGCTCCTCGTCGTGCGGGAAGTGCAGGACGGGGTTCACGAGGTGACCGACGACGTCGTCGACGTCGTAGGTGAACACCCGCAGGCTCACGCCGATCTGGGGGGCGGCCAGTCCGGCGCCCGGCGCGGCCTGCATGGTCTCGGTGAGGTCCTTCACGAGGACCCGCAGCTCCTTGTCGAAGGTGGTGACCACCTCCGCCTTGGTGCGCAGGACCGGATCCCCGAACAGCCGGATCGGTCGCAGCGCCATGCTCCCAGCCTAGGTGAGCGACAGCGGGTCGAGCTCGATGCGGACCGGCTCGGCCTTGCGGGCGCTCCGGACTCCCGCTGCGGCCTTGAGGGCGTGCGCGAGTGCGGCACCCTCCGGCCTCGGCACCCGCAGGAAGGCGCGCTCGCCGTCGCCGTCGGCGACCGGGCCCAGGACCTCGACGTCCAGCATCCCGACCAGCTCCGCCACCGCCGCGGCCGGCCCGCTGACGCTCGCCATCCGCGTCGCCGGCGGGAAGCCCAGCGCGGTGCGGTCGGCGAGCTCTCGGGCCGCCGCCCCCGCGGGGTCCCAGCGGATCAGCGCCTGCACCTGGGGCACGCCGGTGTCGGCCGTCACGACGACTCTCCCCTGTGGCCGCGCCAGCGCGGCGGCGGCCATCCAGCGGCGCAGCGCCTCCTCGCCGGAGCGCAGGTCCATCCTGCTGAGCAGCGCCCAGGGGTCGAGCAGCAGCACCGCGCCGTACCCGCCCTCGGCGACCGGCTCCGCGCCCGGCGTGGCGACCACGAGCTGGGCCCCGGCCGGCACGGTCGCGAGCACCTCGTCGCGGCCGCTCGTGCGCACGGGTACGGACGGGAAGGCCCGGCCGAGCTCCTCAGCGGTACGCCGTGAGCCGACGACCGTGGCCCGCAGCTGGCGCCCGTCGCAGGCCGGGCAGCGCCAGTCCCCTGCGATCCGGCCGCACCAGCGGCACGCCGCCACGGCGTGCCCGCTCGCCAGCTGCAGCGGCCCGTGGCAGCCCGGGCAGCGCGCCGGCGTGCGGTCGCGGATGCAGGCCAGCGAGGGGACGTACCCGCGGCGCGGCACCTGGACGAGCACCGGCTCGCCGGCGTCGAGGGCCTGCCGGGCAGCCGTGTGGGCGAGGGTCGGCAGCCGGGCCGCCTGCGCGGCCGGGTCCCGGCCCAGGTCGTCCTCGGAGGTGCCGACGACCCTGGGGGCGACGGCCCGCAGCGCCTGCCGGGTGGGTGCGAGCTCGCGCGCCCAGCCGGTGTCGACGAGCAGCTGGCCCTCGGCGGTGCGGGCGAACCCGCCGATCAGCAGGCCGGCGCCCGCGAGGTGGGCGCGCTGGACGAGCACGTCGCGCGCGTGGGCGTACGGCGAGCGGGGCTCGGAGTGCAGGTCGTCGCCGTCGTCCCAGAGCACGACGAGGCCCAGGTTCTGCACCGGCGCGAAGGCGGCCGCGCGGGTGCCGACGACTGCCCGCACCTCACCGCGCAGCACCCGCAGCCAGCGCCGGTAGCGCTCCGCGGGTCCGAGGTCCGCGCGCAGTGCCACGTGCGGCACGTCGACCAGCGCCGCGGACACCCTCTCGACGTCGCGGGCGTCCGGCACGACGACGACCGCCCCCGTGCCGCGGGCCACGGCGGCCTGGACCGCCAGCGCGATCTCCGACGGCCAGGTGGGGCCGGGCAGCGCGGACCAGACGGCGCGGATGCCGGGGGTACCGAGGAAGTCGGGCCCGTGCGGGTAGCGCTCCCAGCTTCCGGGGCCGGGCACCGGCGGCGGGGCGGCGGGGTCCTGTGCCGGCTCGGCCTCGACCCTCGCGTGCCGTGGCGGGACGGCGAGGCGCAGCACGTCGTACATCGACCCGGCCGTCCGGTCGGCGACCGCCCGGGCCAGCTGGGCGACCTCGGGGGTGAGGACCGGCTCCGGGCTCACCAGCGACTGCAGGGGCAGCAGCGTGCCCGGGTGGTCGCTGTCGGCGCGCCGCTCGAGCACGAACGCGTCGACGAGCCGGCCGCTGAACCGGACCCGCACCCGGCAGCCGGGCTCGGCGGCCGCGTGCCCTGCAGGCACCAGGTAGTCGAACGGCTGGTCCAGGTGCGGCACGCCCGTGTCGACGACCAGCCGGGCGACCGGCCGGTCGTCGGTGATGGCGAGCGGCTTGCGGGTGCGGCGCCTCGGCGTCACGCCGAGGTCCAGCTGCTCGCTCACGCCCGCGAGGCTAGGCGG
>CAMLIA010000190.1 GCA_946479905.1 uncultured Frankiales bacterium
TCCGCTGAACCATTGTTCGCGCCGGTGGTGTCGGCGTAGTCGAACAGGACGCAGCCGCCGAACAAGCAGTAGTCATAGTTCGTCGTAAACGGCCAAGCAGGGTCGTACCAGTCGCCTTGCGGCGCCTGCGTTGCGGTGAGTGCGAACTCGGAGACCTCGGTCAGGACTTTGGTGTCGGTGAGCGACGAGTTCACGGAGTCGGTGGCGGTGATGTTCTCCTGGTCCACCGTGGAGCTAGCCGTGATGGTGCCCGAGTACGTGCCGTCGGCGTTGTCGGTCAGCGGCGTGCTCGGCGTTGTGTCGCCGTCCGTGGTGAGGTTCACGGTGCGCCCGCTAACCGGGTTCCCGTAGGTGTCAGTGACGGTCGCGACGGCGTTCTCGGTGTCAGTGGAGTTCGCGCAGATCGTCTGTGGGTCGCTGGCCCCGGCACAGACGGTGCCGTGGGTCAGGGCCAGGCTCAACGACGACGGCGCGGCGTTGGTCACGTCGAACGCATTGCTGTCCGTGGTGAGCGCACCAGACGTCGCGCGCAGCTTGTAGCCGGTGCCCGCAGCATGGACGTTGATCGCGCTGAACGTAGCGACGCCGTTGACGGCTGCCACCGAGGTCGTGCCGCTGAGCGTTCCTGTCACCAGCGACATGACCACCGTCGCGTTGGACGAGGTCTGGTTGCCGTACTGGTCAAGAATCTTGACCTTCGGAGCGTTGACCCCGGAGTTCGTCCTGAGCGCCGTCCCGGCCGTCGTGTTGTCGATGGTGGCGTTGACGAACTGCAGCTGGCTCGCAGTCGCGGCGCTCACCGTCTCGGTCAGCGTCCCGGCCTGACTGCCCGCGCTCGAGGTGAACGAGTACGCGAAGTTGTAGGGCCCCGCAGCGGTGGGCGCAGTGGTCTTGTAGATGACCACGAAGTACTTGTTGGTCCCGCAGCTCACGCCGCTGCCGCCGAACGTGGTCGCCGTTGAGATCACGGCGGGCGCGTTGGCACAGGTGCCCTTCTGGGTCGAGACCACGCCGGCCGCGCTGTTCGGGACCGTCCAGCCTCCAGCTGGGACGGTCATCGTGACGGAGCCGTTGGTGAAGGACTGCTTGGCCTGGACCTTGAACGCCAGCAGGTTGTTGGTGGAGCCAGCGGTCACGCTCGACGGCGTCAGCACCGTCATGACCGGTGCGGACTTCGAGGCGGCCATGGCCGGTGATGCGGCGATGCCAGCTGTCGACGAGCCGACAGCCAGCGCCGCAACGGCGAGGCCCACTCTGATACGACTGTTCATACGATCCCCCCGGGTCGTCTGAGTACGTGGTCCGGGCCGGAACCCGGCGCCTTTCCACCGCACCACCGCGACGCTGCGAGGGCATGACCTGCCGTGATGAGATCGCAACTCACATGTGACTAGTTGCAATCAATTCGGTGACTGATCGCGTACCTGGCGTGGTCGGCGATTCCGGCGTTCCTCCCGCGTGATGACACTTCGTGCAAAGCCGAAACGGGTGAGGACGATAGAGTCGCGAGGGCAAGCGACGGTCAGGGAGGAAGCCGGAGAGCCGGCGCGGTCCCGCCACTGTGATCCTGGGCGACCAGGAGAGCCAGACACTCCACCCGTCGGAGGCTCTACCCGGGGCGCGGACCCCAGGAAGGCAGCGTCGGGTGTACCCCTTCAGCGCCGTCGTCGGGCTCGACGACCTGCGCCTCGCCCTCATCGTCAACGCGGTCTCACCGGCCGTCGGCGGCGTCCTCGTGCGAGGTGAGAAGGGCACCGCCAAGTCCACGATCGTGCGTGCCCTGGCCGCGCTGCTGCCGGCCGTCACGGTCCCGGAGGGGTGCCGGTTCTCGTGCGCCCCGGAGGACACCTGCATCGACGCGCACGGGCCGCTGGTCCAGCGCCCGGCGCGGCTCGTCGAGCTGCCCGTCGGGGCCTCGGAGGACCGCCTGGTCGGGTCGCTCGACCTGGAGAAGGCCCTCACGACGGGCGTCAGTGCCTACGAGCCGGGGCTGCTGGCGGCTGCGCACCGGGGTGTCCTCTACGTCGACGAGGTCAACCTGCTGCACGACCACCTCGTGGACCTGCTGCTCGACGCCGCCGCGCTCGGCACGTCCTACGTCGAGCGGGAGGGCGTGTCGGTCCAGCACGCGGCCCGCTTCCTGCTCGTCGGCACGATGAACCCGGAGGAGGGCGAGCTCCGGCCCCAGCTGCTCGACCGGTTCGGGCTCACCGTCGAGGTCGCAGCGACCCGCGACCCGGAGGAGCGCGCAGAGGTCGTACGCCGAAGGCTGGCCTACGAGGCCGACCCGGAGGGGTTCGCGGCGAGCTGGAAGGCCGCGGACGAGGAGCTCGCCGCGCACATCGCCGCCGCGCGCGAGCGGCTGCCGCAGGTGGTCCTCACCGACCAGGCGCTGCGTGAGATCACGACGGTGTGCGCGGCCTTCGACGTCGACGGCCTGCGCGCCGACCTGGTCACGGCGAAGGCGTCGATCGCGCTCGCGGCGTGGGCCGGCCGCGACGAGGTCACCACCGAGGACGTGCGGACGGCTGCCCGGCTCGCGCTGCCGCACCGCCGGCGCCGCAACCCGTTCGACGCGCCTGGCCTTGACGAGCAGCAGCTCGACGACGCCCTGGACTCGGTCCCGCCGGAGCCGGACCCCGACGACGACCCCGACGGCAGCGCGCTGCCCTCCTCTGACGACACCCCCGCGCCCGACGCAACGTCCTCGGAACTGCCCCCCGAGCCACGCTCAACGGGTATGACGCAGGCGACGGGGGAGGCGTTCACGCCGGTGGCGCTGACGGTGCCCGGGGTGAACCGCAGGCAGGGAGCGGCCGGGCGCCGGTCCCGCGCCGAGGGCGGGTCCGGCCGGCTCACGGGGGCGCGTACGCCGACGGCGCGGGTGCACTCGATCCACCTCACCGCCACCCTGCGCGCGGCGGCGCCGCACCAGCAGCAGCGCGGGCGCGACGGGGACCTCGTGCTGCACGCCGGCGACCTGCGCGAGGCCGTCCGGGAGGGCAGGGAGGGCAACCTCGTGCTCTTCGTCGTCGACGCCAGCGGCTCGATGGCGGCCAGGCAGCGGATGACGGCCGTCAAGGGCGCCGTGCTGAGCCTGCTGACGGACGCGTACCAGCGTCGTGACAAGGTCGCGCTCGTGAGCTTCCGGCAGGACCGCGCCGACGTGCTGCTGCCGCCCACGTCGAGCGTCGACGCGGCCGTGAAGCGGCTCGCCGAGCTGCCGACCGGCGGCCGCACGCCCGTGACCGCGGGCCTGCTCACCGCTGCGGAGCTGCTGCGCGTGGAGCAGGTGCGCGACCCCAGCCGGCGCGCCCTCGTCGTCGTCGTCACCGACGGCCGGCACACCAGCGGTCCCTCGCCGGAGCTGGCGGCGTCCCACCTCAAGCGGCTCGCGGCGGCCACCGTCGTCGTCGACTGCGAGAGCGGCCGGGTCCGGCTCGGGCTCGCGACCCAGCTGGGCAGCCACCTCGACGCCCGGACCTACCGGCTGGAGGAGCTGTCCGCGGACAGCCTCACCCGCGTCGTGAAGGCGGCCTGAGATGCCCCAAGGAGTGCCTGCCGTCGTCCCGGACGACGGGCTGACCACGAGGCAGCGACGCAACCGCCCGCTGCTCGTCGTGCACACCGGCGAGATGAAGGGCAAGTCCACCGCCGCGTTCGGGATGGCGCTGCGGGCCTGGAACCAGGGCTGGTCGGTCGGCGTCTTCCAGTTCGTCAAGAGCGCGAAGTGGAAGGTCGGCGAGGAGAACGCCCTGAAGGTCCTCGGCGCCTCCGGCGAGGGCGGCCCGGTCACCTGGCACAAGATGGGCGAGGGCTGGTCCTGGACCCGCAAGCAGGGCACCGACGAGGACCACGCCGCGAACGCCCGGGAGGGCTGGGAGCAGATCAAGCGCGACCTCGCCGCCGAGACCTACCGGTTCCTCGTCCTGGACGAGTTCACGTACCTGCTGAAGTGGGGCTGGCTCGACGTCGACGACGTCGTCGACGCGCTGGCGAACCGGCCCGGCACCCAGCACGTCGTCATCACCGGCCGCGACGCGCACCCTCGGCTGATCGAGATCGCCGACCTCGTCCTGGAGACCACCAAGGTCAAGCACCCGATGGACGCGGGCCAGAAGGGCCAGCGGGGGATCGAGTGGTGAGCATCCCTCGTGTCGTCATCGCCGCGCCCGGCAGCGGCGCAGGCAAGACGACCGTCGCCACCGGGCTGATGGCCGCGCTGCGCCAGCGCGGCCTGCAGGTCAGCCCGCACAAGGTCGGACCGGACTACATCGACCCCGGCTACCACGGTCTGGCCGCCGGCCGTCCGGGACGCAACCTCGACCCGGTCATGGTCGGGGAGGACCTCGTCGCGCCGCTGCTGCTGCACGGCGCGCGGGGCTGCGACGTCGCCGTCATCGAGGGCGTCATGGGGCTCTTCGACGGCCGCGGCTCGACAGGGGAGGGGTCGACGGCCCACGTCGCGCACCTGCTCGGGGCGCCCGTGCTGCTCGTGGTCGACGCGAGCTCCCAGTCGAGCAGCGTGGCCGCCCTGGTGCACGGCTTCATGAGCTTCGACCAGGACCTCGACGTCGCCGGCGTCATCCTCAACCGGGTCGCCACCGACCGGCACGAGGGCATGCTCCGCGACGCCCTGGCCGACCGGGTCCCCGTCGTGGGGGTGCTGCGCCGCGACGCGCAGGTCGAGACGCCGTCCCGGCACCTCGGGCTGGTGCCGGCAGCCGAACGGCACCCGGAGGCCGTGGCCACTGTCGAGCGGCTGGGCCGCATCGTCGGAGCGGGGGTCGACCTCGACCAGGTGCTCGAGATCGCCTCGACCGCAGGCGAGCTCGCCGTCGACCCGTGGCAGCCGCCCCGAGTGGAGCGCACCGCCCGCCCCGTCGTGGCGCTCGCCGGCGGACCGGCCTTCACGTTCGCCTACGCCGAGACCGCCGAGGCGCTCACGGCCGCCGGCGCCGACGTGGTGGTCGTCGATCCGCTGCGTGACGAGCAGCTCCCGGCGGAGACCAGGGCTCTGGTCCTGCCGGGCGGCTTCCCTGAGGTGTACGCCGAGCAGCTCGCTGCCAACGCCCGCTTCCTCGCAGCGGTCCGCACCCACCTGGCGGCGGACCGGCCCACCTATGCCGAGTGCGCCGGCCTGCTGCTGCTCTGCAAGGCCCTCGACGGCACGGGCATGGTCGGGTACGTCGACGCCACCGCCTCCATGACGAGCACCCTCACGCTGGGCTACCGGACGGTGGTCGCCCACTCCGACACGGTCGCCGCGGCGGAGGGCGCGGTCCTCGTCGGCCACGAGTTCCACCGCACGACCGTCGACCCGCGCTGCGGCGACCGGCCCGCCTGGCAGCTGCAGGACGGGACGCTCGAGGGCTTCACGAGCGGACAGCACGTGCTGGCCTCCTACGTCCACCTGCACCCTGCCGGGGCCCCCGACCTGGCGCTCCGTCTCGTGGAAAGGGCAGCGGCATGCTCGTGATCGGTATCGGCGCCCGCGCGGGAGTGACGGTCGACGAGCTCGAGGCGCTGGTCCTCGAGACGCTCGGCGACAAGGTGGACGAGGTCATCGCGGTGGCCACGCTGGACAGCAAGGCGCAGGAGACCGGCCTGCGCGCCCTGTGCGTGCGGCGCGGGTGGAACCTGCACAGCCACACCGCCGAGGAGCTCGCCGCCGTCGACGTACCCACCCCGAGCAAGAAGGCGAAGCAGGCGGTCGGGACGCCGTCGGTCGCGGAAGCGGCCGCCATGCTGCACGGCACGCTGACCAAGACGAAGGCGACCAGCGACGTGGCGACGGTCGCGGTCGCGAAGGTCCGATGACGCCTGGCACCGTCGCGCTGGTCGGGGCGGGGCCGGGCGACCCCGGCCTGCTCACCCTCAAGGGCGCCCAGCTGCTCGGCGAGGCCGACGTGGTGCTGGTCGACCGGTTGGTCGACCCCGCCATCCTCGAGCACGTCCGGGAGGGCGCCGAGGTCATCGACGTCGGCAAGACCAGCTGGACGGGGACGGCCCCACGTCAGGACGAGATCAACGCGCAGCTGGTCGCGCACGCCCAGGCCGGCAAGCGCGTGGTGCGGCTCAAGGGCGGTGACCCCTTCGTCTTCGGACGGGGCAGCGAGGAGGCGGAAGCCCTTGTAGCGCAAGGGATCCCGTTCCTCGTGGTGCCTGGGGTGACCAGCGCGATCGCGGCCGCTGCCTATGCCGGCATCCCGGTGACGGCGCGTGGCTACACCCAGGACGTGTGCATCGTCACCGGCCACCTCGACCCCGACGACGAGGCCAGCCAGGTCAGGTGGCAGGCGCTGGCGACCGGGCCGGGCACGCTCGTCATCCTCATGGGCCACGACCGGCTGCCGGTGCTCACGCAGGGCCTGATCCGGCACGGCCGGGCGCCCAGCACCCCAGCCGCCTGCATCCAGCAGGGCACCACCGCCCACCAGCGGGTCGTCGTGAGCACCCTGGAGCGGCTCGCGGCGGACGTCGCCGAGGCCGGCCTCAGGGCACCGGTGGCCACCGTCGTCGGTGACGTCGTCACCCTGCGAGAGACGCTGCAGTGGTTCACCCCGAGCTGAGCGACCCGCTGCGGCACCACGGCGACCAGGAGGTCGGACCCGGCCTGCTCGACCTCGCCGTCAACGTGCGGGGCGACGCTCCACCGCCGTGGCTGCTCGGCCGGCTCGACCGGGCGCTGCGTCAGCTCGCCCGGTACCCCGACGCCCGCCCGGCGACGGCCACCGTCGCGAAGCGGCACGACCGCGACCCGGAGGAGGTCCTCGTCACGGCCGGCGCGGCAGAGGCCTTCGTGCTGCTCGCCCGGGCGCTGTCGCCGCAGCGGGCCGTGTGCGTCCACCCGGGCTTCACCGAGCCGGAGGCAGCGCTGCGCGCCGCCGGGCACGACGTGGCGGAGCTGGTCCTCGACCCGCCGTACGTCCTGGACCCCGCGGCCGTCCCTCCGGACGCGGACCTCGTCGTCATCGGCAACCCGACCAACCCGACGGGCATCGTCCACGAGCGGCTCGCGGAGCTGTGCCGCCCCGGTCGCGTCACGGTCGTCGACGAGGCCTTCATGGACGCCGTGCCGGGCGAGCCGCAGTCGCTCGCGGGCGCCCGGCTCCCCGGGCTCGTCGTCGTCCGCAGCCTCACCAAGACGTGGGCGCTGGCCGGCCTCCGCGTCGGGTACCTGCTCGCCGAGCCCGCGCTCGTCGAGCGCCTGCGGGCCGCGCAGCCGCTGTGGTCGGTGAGCACGCCCGCCCTGGCCGCGCTGGACGCCTGCCTGCAGCGGGGGCCGGTGAAGCAGGCCGAGCGCGACGCGGCCCACGTCGCGCAGCAGCGGGAGGAGCTGACCACCGCGCTCGGCGAGCTCGGTGTCGAGGTCACGCCCGGGAGCCAGGCGACCTACCTGCTCTGCCGGGTCCCTGGCCGGCCCGACGTGCGCGAGCGGCTGCGGGAGCACGGGGTCGCGGTACGCCGTGGCGACACGTTCCCGGGCCTCGGCCCGGAGCACTGGCGCACCGCAGTGCGGGGTCCGGAGGAGACCGCCCAGCTGGTCGCGGCGCTCCGGCTCGTGCTGGGTTGAGACCCGGCTGACGCAGGACGTTCACCATCGGGTGACGCGGAGATCGGTCACCGTGGGTTACCTGTTTCGGGTCCCCCTGGTCGTCTCGGGCGGCAACCAGCCGCGTGCAACGCTCAGGTGAGGACGATCACAGCGGATTAGGCCGTTTGGCGGTGCACTCGTTGCAGGCGAATGGCTACGCTGCGTATATGCCGGGGTGAGAGCCCCGGTGAAGCGAGCGATGATCCCCCGGGTGACCCTGGTCGCCTGCAGTGCCCTCTTCGCAGTACTGGGAGGGCGCGGAGCCTGGGGGGGAGCAGAGGCGAAACCGGCGCTTCGGACGAGGACAGCCCCTCTGACCCGAAGGAGCCCACCGTGGACGCTGTGATCCGCAGCATCAGCGCACACGCCGTCCCCCGCGTGTCCGTCGTCGTGCCGACGTACAACGAGGCGAAGAACCTGCCGCACGTGTTCAGCC
>CAMLIA010000191.1 GCA_946479905.1 uncultured Frankiales bacterium
CGCTGTCGGTGCTCACCACCCTGGAGGGCGCCCTCGTCGTCGCGAAGGGACTGCGGTCGTCCCGGCCGCTCGAGGTGGCGGCGGCTGAGATGCGGGTGAGGTTCGCCCCGTGATCCCGCAGCAGCTGCCCGCCGGTCTCGTGGTGCGCCGCGCCGGCCCCGCGGACGCGGCCGCCCTGCAGGCCCTGGTCACCCGCAGTGACGTGCTGAGCCGCTACGCCCGCTTCCACGGGGCCGTGAACCGGCTGCCCTCGTCGTACCTGCGGCTGCTCGTGGACCGCCCGGCCGCCGAGCACGACGCCCTGGTCGTCGAGGTCGACGGGCGGCTGGTGGCCCTCGGCGACCTCGGCCCGGTGCCGGGCGAGGCGGGGGTCGTCGAGGTGGGGATCCTCGTCGAGACGCCCTACCGCCGCCGGGGCATCGCGCGGCTGCTGCTGGACGAGCTCGCCGACCGGGCCGCCGCCCGTGGCATGACGGTCCTGCGGGCCGTGGTCCTGCACGACCACGTGCCCGAGGTGAAGCCGCTGCTGGGCGACCGGCCGGTGCTGCGGTCATGGACCGACACCGCCGCCCACGGCTTCGACGTCGCCCTCACCGCGGCCTCACTCGGTGGCGATCGCCTGCAGGATGTTGAGCTTGGCGCCCCGGCGGGCCGGTAGCGCAGCGGCGAGGACACCGGCGAGGGCGGCGACGACCAGCACCTCGACGATGCGCGCCCAGGGGACGAGGAACTCGCTGATGCCGTCGTCGTGCAGGGCGGAGACGAGCGCCCAGCCGAACCCGAGACCGACGGCCAGCCCCAGCAGTGCGCCGAAGACCGCGATGGCGATGCTCTCCACCCTGATCATCCGCTTGAGCTGACGCCGCTGCAGACCCACGGCACGCAGCAGCCCGAGCTCGCGGGTGCGCTCGATCACCGACAGCGCCAGCGTGTTGATGATGCCGAGGACGGCGATGAGCACCGAGAGCATCAGCAGTCCGGTGATGAAGTTGAGGATGCCGTTGATCTGGTCGCCCTGCTTCTTCGCGAACTCGGCCTGGTCCTCGATCTGGACGTTGGGGAACGCCCGCAGCCCCCGCTCGATCGCCGCGCGGCTCTGCTGCGGGGTCGCCGAGGCGGCAGCCTTCACCGCGACCACGACGACCTTCTTGTCCGTGACGTGGGCGCTGAACTCCCGAGCCGTCACCAGGTAACCGCCGGCGAACTGGTTGTTGTCGTAGACGGCACCGATCGTGAGGTCCTGGGGTCCTGTCTTCGCCCAGGTCACGGGCACGGTGTCGCCGACGTCCAGACCGAGGTTCTTGGCCTCGCCCTTGGAGACGGCGAGCTGGTCGTCCTTCAGCCCGTTCAGGTCGCCACGCAGCACCTTGAGCTTCAGCACCGCCTGCAGGAGCTGCGGGTCGACACCCTGGACCCCGCTGAGACCGGCCTTCCCGATCTTGGCCTCGCCGGAGGTGAAGGACGCGACCTTGTCCAGCTCCGGCTGCTTGCTGAGCTCGGCGGCGACCACCGGGGAGAAGGGCATGTACTGGTCGGTGTGCAGGACGTAGTCAGCACCGATCGACGAGGCGACGGCGGAGACGATGCTCTTCTTCGCGCTCGACCCCAGGGTGCTGATGGCGGCCACGAGCGCGAGCCCGATCATGAGCGCCGCTGCCGTGGTGCTGGTCCGGCGCGGGTTGCGCATGGCGTTGCCGCGGCCCAGCCGGCCGGACACGCCGAACCGGGCGAAGGGTGCCGCGAGGGCCCCCACGACCGGCCTCGCGAAGATCGGCGAGATGACGGTGACGCCGATGAAGGACAGCAGCGCGCCGAGGCCGACGAGGGCGATCTGGCCCTGGGCGAGCCCGGCCGCGAGGGCGAGCACGCCCAGCGCGAGGATGACGCCGCCGACGAGGGTCCGGACCTTCAGCGACTTGCTCTCGGCCGGGCCCGACTCGCGCAGCGCCTGCACGGGGGCCATCCGACCGGCGCGCCGGGCAGGGATCGCGGCGGCGACGACCGTCACGAGCACGCCCGCCACCAGGCAGTAGACGACGGTGCGGGTCTCGACGACGGTCGCCCCCTTCGGGATCTCGACACCGAGGGCACCCAGCACGGACCGGAAGCCGCGGGCGAGCAGGATGCCGAGACCGAGCCCGCCCAGGCCGCCGATCAGCCCGACGGCCAGCGCCTCGGTCAGGACCGACCGCAGCACCTGCCCGCGACTGGCACCGAGGGCCCGCATCAGCGCCAGCTCCCGGGTGCGCTGCGCGACGAGCATCGAGAACGTGTTGAAGATGAGGAAGCCGCCGACGAACAGCGCGATCCGGGCGAAGTACTGCAGGAAGGTGTTGAAGAACTTCAGGCCCTGCTTGATGTCGTCGGACTGCTTCTTCGCGCTCTGGGCCGAGGTGAGCACCTCGTACTTGTGCGCCGGCAGGGCGGTGGCGATCCGGTCGCGCAGCTGGTCGTCCGAGACACCGGGCGCGGCGGCGACGCTGAGCGCGTCCCAGGTGCCGGGGGTGCCGAACAGCCGCTGCGCCGAGGTCGGGTCGAAGGCGAGCAGGGTCGCGCCGGCGAGCGAGTTCGTCGTCCCGAAGCGGGCGATGCCGACGATCGTCGCCTTCTGCTGCGGTCCGTTGCCGATGACGCCGATGACGTCGCCCAGCTTGAGGTGCTGCTTGTCGATCGTGTGGGCGTCGACGACGACCTGGCCCAGGCCCTTCGGCGCGGTGCCCCGGACGACGGTCAGGGTCTCCTGCGGGCTGTCCGCGTGGAAGGAGACGCCCAGCACCGGCGGCCCGTGGCTCTTGTAGGCCTTGCCGTCCGGCAGGATCAGCGTGGTCAGCTGGCCGATGCTGCCGATGGCGGAGCTGACCCCGGGCACCTTGCTGACCTGGTCGAGCACCGCCTGCGGCACCGGCTCCCGGTCGCTGCCGTCGTCGAACGCGTTGGAGCCGAAGGCCGACACCCCCTGGACGGTGACGGCCGTCCCCTGGTTGATGGTGGCGAAGAGGTTGTCGAAGACCTTGCCGATGCTGTCGGTCAGGACGTAGGCGCCGGCCGCGAAGGAGATGCCGAGGAGCACCGACAGGCTCGCGAGCAGCAGCCGCAGCTTGCGGGACAGCAGCCCGCGCCAGGTGGCCCGCAGCATCAGGCGACCTCGAACTTCTTCATGCGCTCCAGGACCGACTCCGCTGTCGGCTGGTCCATCTCGTCGACGAGCAGCCCGTCGGCGAGGAACACGACCCGGTCGGCGTACCCGGCGGCGTTCGGGTCGTGGGTGACCATGACGACGGTCTGCCCGCGCTCGCGCGCGCTGGCCTGCAGGAAGTGCAGCACCTCGGCGCCGGACCGGGAGTCGAGGTTGCCGGTGGGCTCGTCGGCGAAGACCACGTCGGGGCGGGTGATGAGCGCCCGGGCGCAGGCCACCCGCTGCTGCTGGCCACCGGACAGCTCGGAGGGCCGGTGGCTGAGGCGGTCGCTCAGCCCGATGGCGCGGACCACCTCGTCGTACCAGGCCTTGTCGGGCTTGCGGCCCGCGATGTCGAGGGGCAGCGAGATGTTCTCGCCGGCCGTGAGCGTGGGCAGCAGGTTGAACTGCTGGAAGACGAACCCGACCCGGTCCCGGCGCAGCTGCGTCAGCTGCTTGTCACCGAGCCCGACGACCTGCGTCCCGCCGATCTCGATGCTGCCGGAGTCGACGCTGTCGAGGCCGGCCAGGCAGTGCATGAGCGTGGACTTGCCGGAGCCCGAGGGTCCCATCACGGCGGTCATCTGGCCGCGGGGCACCTCCAGGGAGATGCCCGCGAGCGCGGTCACGGCGGTCTCGCCGCTGCCGTAGGACTTGCGGACGTCGACAGCGCGCACCGCAGGTGCGGAGGATGAGGTCATGCCGACACCTTGCCAGCGACGGGTGAAACCGCGCATCAGGGTTGTGCCCTGAGCCGACCCGCGGTCGCCGCGTCAGGGCAGGATGCGGGTCATGCCCTGGGACGCGCACCGGTTGAGCCGCCTCGACAGCCACCTCGAGAGCTACGTCGACGACGGGCGGCTCCCGGGCTGGCAGGTGCAGGTCGCGCAGCACGGCGAGGTCGTGCACCAGTCCCGGTACGGCCTCGCGGACGTCGAGGCGGGGCGGCCGGTCGCGGACGACACGCTGTGGCGGATCTACTCGATGACCAAGCCGCTGACGAGCGTGCTCGCGATGCTGCTGTGGGAGGAGGGCGCGTTCCAGCTCACGGACGAGGTGTCCCAGTTCGTCCCGGCGTTCGCCGACGTGCAGGTCTGGGACAAGGGGTCGGCGACGAGCCCCTTCCTCGTGCCGGCCGCGGAACCGGTGCGGATGTGGCACCTGCTGTCGCACACCTCGGGCCTGACCTACGGGTTCATGCAGGTGCACCCTGTCGACGCTCTCTACCGGGCTGCCGGCTTCGAGCTCGGCTGGCCGGCCGGGTACGACCTGGCCGCCGCCTGCGACGCGTGGGCCCGGCTGCCGCTGCGGTTCCAGCCGGGCACGGCCTTCGGGTACGGCGTCAGCACCGACGTCCTGGGCCGCGTGATCGAGGTGATCACCGGCAAGCCCCTCGACGTGGCGATGAAGGAGCGCGTGCTGGACCCGCTCGGGATGGTCGACACCCGATGGTGGGTGGACGGCGCGGACGTCGAGCGGGTGGCGGGGCTGTACGCCGCGGTCGAGGGCAAGGCCGTCCGCTACGACGTGCTCGGGGAGGCTGCCTTCCGCGAGCCGGCGGGGCACTCGGGCGGCGGGGGGCTGATCAGCACGGCGGCCGACTACCTGCGCTTCACGACCATGCTCGTCCGGGGCGGTGACGGCTTCCTCGCGCCACGGACCCTGGAGCTGATGACCCGCAACCACCTGCCGGGTGACCTGGCCCAGTGCAACACAGGGGGCTTCGCCGAGACCGTGCTCGACGGGGTGGGCTTCGGGCTGGGCTTCGCGACGGTGGTCGACCCGGTCCCGGCCCGGAGCGCCTCGTCGGTGGGCGAGTACTACTGGGGCGGCCTGGCGTCGACGGCGTTCTGGGTCGACCCGTCGACCGGCGTGACCGCGAGCTTCTACACCCAGCTCGTCCCGAGCTCGACCTACCCGATCCGCAACGCGCTCCGCCAGCTCGTCTACTCCGCGCTGCTCTGACGGCCCTCAGATCAGCTGGCGGCGGCGGAGCTGGCCGAGGGAGACGACGCCGGCGAGCACCGGCAGCCAGTGCCCGGCGGTGCGGTAGACGGCCACGGCCGTGACCGCGGTCTCCCAGTGCATGCCGAGCGCGGTCAGCCCGGCGACGAGCGCGGCCTCGATCGGCCCGACACCGCCGGGGGACGGTACGGCCGAGCGGGCCGCAGCGGAGCCGAGCAGCGTGACGAGCAGCTCGTCGAGGGCGATGTGGCCACCGACGGCGTGCACCGCGCCCTGCAGCGTGAGCAGCTGGGCGAAGGTGACCCCGACACAACCGACGACCAGCGAGACGGCGCAGCGGGGCTGGCGCACGACGTCCCAGACGGCCCCGGCGAAGCGGCCGGCCGACTCGACGACGCGGCGGCGGGTCTTGTGCATGAACACGGTCGCCAGGCCGAGGGCCGCGACGAAGAGGACGGCGAGCCGCAGCCGGGTGTCACCGGACGGCAGCTGCTGCATGCCGACCGTGCTCGCCGTGACGGCGGTGATCGTCGTGGCGCACAGCGCTCCGACGGCGGTGCGCAGCCCGGCGGCGGCAACGGCCTGCTCGGCGGACAGGCCCGACTTCTTGTGGATGCGCAGCATCATGAGGTTGCCGCCGATCCCGGCGGGTGTCACCGCGTTGGCCGCGGTCGTCGCCAGCACGGCGGGCACCGCGCGGCGGGCGCTCAGGGCGACCGGCCGCGAGCCGTTCAGCGCCAGCGCGGAGCAGCCGACCAGCAGGGCGCTGCCGAGCACCGCCTGGAGCAGCCCGGCGACGTGCAGCCGGACGCCGAAGGCGACGGGGACCGCGAGCGTGGCGGCCACCAGGACGACCCCGAGGGGGACGAGCAGTCGCATCCGGGAGGAGGGCACCCTCCATCATCGGCGGGTGGACCTGTCTTCTGGATGGTCACGTGATGGATCCCACCTGTCGGGTGAGGGAGTTGTGTCTCACATCGGGTCGGATCCGCCCAGACTGCGCAGCGCCTCGTCGAGGAGGGCCTGCAGGTCCGCTCGCGGGTCGGCGAGCCACTGCTCGTAGGCGGCGACGCAGCAGGCGAGCGCCTTGTGGGCCAGCAGCTGGCACGCGAAGTCCTCCGGCGACCCGCCGGTGCGCGCGGCGACGTGCTCGGCGACGACCGCCCGCCAGCCCGCGTAGCGCAGCGTGCTGTGCGCCTGCAGCGCCGGGGTGTGGAGCACCATGGCCATCCGGACCCGGTGCTGGTCCTCCGCGCCCTCGGGCAGCAGGTTGAAGGCCTTCACCGCCTCCCGCAGGCCGTCCAGCAGCGGGACGTCGGCCGGCAGCGCCGCGAGCTCCTTGCGGAAGACCTCCAGCGCCATGTCCCAGTCGCCCCAGACGACGTCGTTCTTGCTCGCGAAGTAGCGGAAGAACGTGCGGCGCCCGATGCCCGCCGCCTCGGCGACGTCGTCGACCGTGGTGCTGTCGAACCCGCGCTCGGCGAACAGCTGCAGCGCGACGAGCTCGAGCTCCTCGCGGGTGGTGACCGCGGGCCGACCCTGCTTCATGGACGTTGCCCTTGTTAGTTGCACTGAGTGCCGTTATGTTGCCAGGAGTTGTGACTGCCGTCACGCGACTACATCACAGGGACATCACAGGGAGACACGCATGGACGAGGACGTCGTGGTTCAGGAGGGCGCGCTCGAGGTCGGCGCCGACGCTGTCGAGGAGGACACCCTGGTCGAGGACGTCTCGATCGACGGCATGTGCGGCGTCTACTAGCCGCCCCGACGTGCTGACCCTGCACCCGCAGGTCTCCGTCCGGCCCGAGCCGTTCGGTGCCCTGCTCTACCACTTCGGCACCCGCCGGCTGTCCTTCCTCAAGGACCGCCGGCTGCTCGACGTGGTCCGCCGGCTGGACGGGGCCACGTCCGTCGAGGACGCGCTGGCCGTCGTACCCGCTGATGACCGGCCGGCCTTCCGGACCGCCCTGGCCACCCTCGAGAAGACCGGGATGTTGATCGCGTGAAGCTGGTCGAGCACTTCGCCGCGGGCCTGGACGCGCCCATCTGCCTGACGTGGGAGCTGACCTACGCGTGCAACCTCGCCTGCCTGCACTGCCTGTCGTCGTCCGGGCGGCGCGACCCGCGCGAGCTGTCGACCGAGGAGTGCAAGGCGGTCATCGACGAGCTGCAGCGGATGCAGGTGTTCTACGTGAACATCGGCGGCGGCGAGCCGACGGTGCGCTCGGACTTCTGGGAGCTCGTCGACTACGCCACGGCGCACCAGGTGGGGGTGAAGTTCTCGACGAACGGTGTGCGGATCGACCGCGCCGCCGCGGACCGGCTGGCCGCCTCGGACTACGTCGACGTGCAGATCTCCCTCGACGGGGCGACCGCGGAGGTCAACGACGCCGTCAGGGGGACCGGGTCCTTCGACATGGCGGTCGCTGCCCTGCAGCACCTGGCCGACGCGGGCTTCCGGGACGCCAAGATCTCCGTCGTCTGCACCCGCCAGAACATCGGGCAGCTCGACCTCTTCAAGGACCTCGCCGACCGGTACGGCGCCACCCTGCGCCTCACCCGGCTGCGTCCCTCCGGCCGCGGCGCGGACGTGTGGGACGAGATGCACCCGACGATGGCGCAGCAGCGCGAGCTCTACGACTGGCTCGTGGCGCACGGCGAGGGCGTCCTCACCGGCGACTCGTTCTTCCACCTGTCGGCGTTCGGGTCCGCACTGCCCGGGCTCAACCTGTGCGGCGCCGGTCGCGTGGTCTGCCTCATCGACCCCGTCGGCGACGTCTACGCCTGCCCGTTCGCGATCCACGACGCCTTCCTCGCCGGCAACG
>CAMLIA010000192.1 GCA_946479905.1 uncultured Frankiales bacterium
TCGAGCGGATGAAGTCGAAGTCGGTGCTCGACGCCGCGGGGAAGCCGACCTCGATCTCCTTGTAGCCCATCTCCACCAGGAGCGTGAACATCTGCTTCTTGCGGGCGGAGTCCATGGGCTCGATGAGGGCCTGGTTGCCGTCGCGCAGGTCGACGCTGCACCACTGCGGCGGTGCGTCGATCGTCTTGTTCGGCCAGGTGCGGTCGGGCAGGTCGACAGGCGGGAAGGCCTGGTAGCGCTGGAAGTTCTTCACTCGGGTGCTCCTACGTCGGACTGGTTGGCGGCAACGCAACAACCCGCGACGGGGAGCCGGCCTAGGAAGAGGCCCCGTCGCGGCCGCTAAGGAGGAGCAGGCGCGCCATGGGGCCAAGGGTAACAGAGGCCCTGCGTCAGCCCTCGTCGACGACCTGGATGTCGAGCGTCCGGCCGTCCGCGAAGACGAGGTGCTCCGTGCCCTGCACGTCCGGGTCCGGGACGTACAGCACCTGGCCACCGGAGTGCTCGACGGTCCCCAGCTCGAGGGTGCTGGTGGGATCCCCGTACGACGTGATGTCGTAGGTGTCGTCGTTGGTGATCGCGGGCGACGGGGCGACGAACGTCGCGTCGCCGTCCCCACCGGAGATCTTCGGCCGGATCGTGAGCGTCACGACGACGGGCGACGAGGCCGCCCCAGCGCCGACTGCCCGGTAGGTGAAGCTGTCCGCCGTCGTCGACGACGCCGGAGGGGTCCACGTGAACCCGCCGTCCGGGGAGAGCGAGAAGGTGCCCGTCGCGGGCGGGGTCACGAGCTCGGCGCTCAACGCGTCACCGTCGGCGTCGGAGTCGTTCGCGAGGACGCCCGGCGCGTCGACCGTGAGCGTCTCGTCCTCGACGACGTCGTAGCTGTCGGACCGGGCGACCGGCGGGTCGTCCACCGAGTTGACCGTGAGCGACACCGTGGCGACGTCGGTGCCACCACTGCCGTCGTCCACGGTGTAGGTGAAGCTGTCCGCGCCGTGGTAGTCCCCCGTCGGGGTGTAGCGGATGCCGCCGGACTCGACCGCCGCCGCCCCGTGCGCGGGCTGCGTGGTGACCGAGGCCGTCAGAGCCGTGGAGTCCACGTCGGTGTCGTTGGCCAGCACGTCGACCAGCACCGAGGAGTCCTCGTCGACAGTCGCCGTGTCGTCCGTCGCGACGGGTGGGTCGTTCACGGGGTTGACCGTGAGGCTGATCGTGCCGGTCGCCTTGGCGCCGTAGAGGTCCGTGACCTCGTAGCTGGCGGAGTCCGTGCCGAACCAGTCCTGCGCGGGCGCGAAGCTGAACGTGCTCCCGGAGACCAGCGTCAGGGTGCCGTGCGACGGCTGGGTCTTGACGGCGAAGGTGAGGGCGTCGCCGTCGGGATCGCTGTCGTTGCCTGCCACGTCGAGCGTGACGGGGGTGTCCTCGTCCGTGGTGGCGCTGTCCGCGCCGGCCACCGGCGGCCGGTTGACCCACGGCGTCGCGGCCAGCGCGACCACGGCCGAGGTCGATCGCGAGGGACCCAGTCCGACCGCCGAGCCGAAGGCCCGGATCGTCCTGTTGGACAGCAGCAGCCAGTAGCCCCTGCCGTCGTAGGTCGCTGCCAGGTCGATCGCGACCACACCCGACGGGAGGGTGCCGAGCGCGTCCCCGCGTTGCACGGCGTCGCCGGCCCTGACGACCTGGCCGGCGGAGGTGGCGAGCAGGACGCCCTGGCCGGTCGGGGTGGTCTGGATGCCCACGACAGCGCTCTTGCTGCTCGGGACCGAGAGCACCGGCGCGGCACCGAACGACGAGACCTCACCGCTGTTGCTCGTGCTCCAGGCACCTCTGCCGTCGGGGGTCGCGACCAGGTCGACGGACGTGGACTTCGTCGAGCCGGACACCCGCGCGAGGGCCGGGGCGTCCCCGAGGGCGAGCAACTGGTTCTTGTTGGTCAGCAGCCAGTAGCCGTGTCCGCTGGGCGTCCCGGCGATGGCGACGAAGCTGCCCTGCGTGGCGGGGGCGTTGCCGTACGACACGGCGTCCCCGCGCACCAGCACCCGGCCGCTCGCCGTGAGCACCCAGTAGCCGCGGCCGGTGGGCGTCGGCGCGAGGTCGACGACCGAGTCGGACCCCGGGCTGACCGGGCCTTCGTCCGGCGCGTCGCCGAAGGCCTCGACCTGACCGCTGCCCGAGGTCACCCAGACACCGGCTCCGCGGACCGGGACGTCGGCCACTGCAGGACGCGGCACCAGGAACGCGACGAGCGCCACCGTCGCCGCGGCCACCGCCGCGGACCCGAACCGCCTGCTCACTGCACGCCCCTGCCCGACCGGCTCCCCCTCAGGCCTGGCTCGACCAGTCGTCGCTCGTGGTGATCCCTCCGTCGAGGTAGGTCCAGGTGATGGTCTGGAAGACGAGCCCGACCTCCTCCAGCACTCCCGGCGACGCGCCGCTGCCGGACCCGCCGAGCTCCTCCGGCGAGTAGAGGTCCATGCTGATGACGCTGCCGTTGGTGAGCTCGACGCGGTACTGCTCGGCGGTGGTCCCGTCCGGGTTGGTGTGGAAGAAGCGGAACCTCACCTGGGTGAGCACCTCGTTGGTGATGAAGGCCTGCTCGAGCTTGGGCGAGGCCTTGTCGAGCCGCTTGCGGAAGACGATCGGGTTGTACTGGCGCCTGCCGGTGGGCAGCCCGCTGCCCGCGTCGCGCGGGGAGGTGCCCTTCTGCTGGAAGTAGGTGACGTCGATGGAGCCCTCGAGGCCCTTCTGGAGCACCCCGCCCGTGATGACCCCCTGCTTCTGACCCGTCAGGTTGAGGTAGACCGGGGCGGTGTTGGGCGCGTACTTGACGTTGTGACCCTCGACGGCCTGAGCGGCCTGCGGCTTGCCGGCCACCTGGCTCACGCCCGCCAGCGCCGCGATGCCGCCCACCACTCCTGCGCCGCGCAGCAGCGCCCGCCGGGACGCGACGACACCGGCCGAGTCGGCCCGCAGCGCGTCCAGCTCGGCCTCCTGCTCGGCGATCGTCGCGCGCAGGTCGGCGACGAGGCGGTCCTGGTCGGTCTGGAACTCAGCGCTCATGATCGGCTCCCCCTGTCGGCGCGGCGGAGGCCCGCGCCCTGGGGGCAACCTGCCAAGCCCGATCGCGACAGCGCAGGCATTTGTCCGATACCCGACAGATCGGCCCTAGCCTGGCGGCGTGCCGCCGACCGACCCACCGCTGCTGCCGCCCGGCGACCTGGCTCGGCTCGGGTCGTGCCTGCGCCGGTCGGGGCTGGACGAGGACCGCTACCGCCTGGGCCTGGAGGTCCTGCCGGGCGTGCCCGAGCGCGCGCGGGGACCGATCCTCGCCGCGCGGCTGTCCGACCTCGGCCCGGCCGAGAGGTTGACGGCCCTGCTCGCCTTCGGCGTCCCGCAGCGCCCTGAGGACCTGCCGCGCGAGGCGCTGGCGGAGCTGGACCGGACCGGGTTCGTCCGGCGCGCTGACGAGCATGCGACGGCGCCGTGGCGGTTCACCCCGGTCGCGGGACTGACCGTGCTGAGCGATCACCCGGTGGACGACGCCGACCGGGTCATGACCCCGGGCGTGACGACGACCGAGCTGGCCTGGGCCCTGCCCCGGCCGCCGGGCCGCCGCGTCCTGGACGTGGGCACCGGGAGCGGGGTGCTCGGCCTGCTGGCAGCGGCTCAGGGAGCGCAGGTCGTCGCGACGGACCTGTCCCCCCGCGCCTGCGCCTTCGCCTCGTCGAGCGCCGGCCTCAACGGCCTCGCCGTCGACGTGCGCGGCGGTTCGCTGCTGGAGCCGGTGGCAGGTGAGCGCTTCGACCTGGTCGTGTCGCAGCCGCCGTTCATCCCCCGACCGGACGACGTCCCGGGGTCGACCTGGCTGCACGGGGGCCGGGACGGCGACGAGCTCGCGCTCACCCTGCTCGCCGGGCTGCCGGCGGTGCTGGCACCCGGCGGCGCGGCGGTCCTCCGGGTGGACCTGGTGCCGACCCGCTCTCGGTCGCAGCAGCTGCAGGCGGTCGCCGGCCTCGAGGCCCTGGACGTCGTCGTCGTGTCCTGGCCAGGAGGCACGCGCGACCAGATCGCCTACGGCTACGGCTCCCTGGAGGACCCCGTGTTCGGCGACCGGTACGGCCGGGTCGCCACGTCGTACCTCCGTCACCTGGAGAGCACCGGGGTGGAACGCGTGCGCGCGGCGCTGGTGCTCGTTCGCCGGCGGTCGGGCGGCAGGCCCGTGGTCGGCGACATCGAGACGAACGCCGCCCTGCGCTGGGACGACCTGCAGGCGCGCGTCGCGGGTCTCGCGCTGGCCGAGGAGGGCGACGCCGCCCTGCTGCGGTCCCGGGTTGCCGCCCCCGCCGGCGCACGCGTCACCTGGGAGCAGGACCTCACCGGAGACCTCGAGGTCGCGCACCTGCTGCGTCATCCCCCCGGGGGCCCGCTCGTCGACGTGCTGCTCGACGAGCACACCTCGCTGCTGCTGCAGCTGGCCGCGGGTGGCCGACCGGTGGCGACGCTGCTGGCCGGGTTCGCCGAGCAGGTGGGGCAACCGGTCGAGGAGGTGGCCGCTGCTGCGCTCGCGCGCGTGCGGGACGCGCTGCGACGAGGTCAGCTGCTGCCTACGACGTCGTGACGTACGGGTCCACCACCGCCCGGAAACCGGCGGGCTGGTCGACCCACGGGTAGTGCCCTGCGCCCTCGACCCAGCCGACCGTGGCCTGAGGGAAGCTGGCCGCGACCCGGTCCACCGAGGACGGTCCGGTGATCGCGTCCCTCGTGCCACCGACGACGAAGACCGGCGCGGTGACGTCGCCCAGCGCCGCCACCAGGGCGGCGACGTCGGCCTCGCCGGCGGCGAAGCCGAGCAGGGCGCGCTTGCTGTTCTGGGTGTCCGACCCGGCGGCGTGCGCCTGGGCCCGCTCGTCCCAGCGCCCGTAGCCGAAGGCGCGCGTCATCCGCTCCAGGCCGGCGCGCTGCGACGGCGGCGCGTCCTCGAGCGCCTCCTGCGCTGCGGCGGCCTCGGCGTACCAGGGCTCCTGCGCGAAGGTCGCACGGACCGCCGCGGTGTCCGCCCGGTCGCCGCCCTGCAGGTGGTCGCTCGGCGTGACGAGCACCAGTCGGCCCACCGAGCCGGGGTGCTGGGCAGCCCACGCCTGGGCGACCAGCGTGCCGGCGGAGTGGCCGAGGACGTCGAGCCGTTCCAGCCCGAGGTGGGACCGCAGCGACTCGAGGTCGGCTGCCATCCGGTCGAAGCGCAGCGTCCCCGGGTCAGCCGGCACGTCGCTGTGACCGGTCGCGCGCGGGTCGAGCAGCACCAGCGTGCGCAGCTCCGACAGGCCGGCAAGGTCCTCGAGGTAGGCCACCGCCCGCCCGGGGCCACCGGGGACGCAGACCAGCGGTTCCCCCTGGCCGACCGTCGAGTAGGCGAGCTGCGTCCCGTCGTACGACGTGAAGCGCGGCATCAGGTCAGGTCGACGGCACGCGCGCTCTGCGCGCCGATGGCGCTCGCGATCGCCTCGAGGACCTCCGCGGGCACCGCGCTGTCGACCGTGAGGGCCATGAGGGCGTCGCCGCCCTGGGAGGTGCGCGAGACCTGTGCACCGGCGATGTTGACCTGGGCCTCCCCCAGCGCCGCCCCGACGGTGCCGACCACGCCCGGCTTGTCCTCGTACCGGAAGAACAGCAGGTGGTCGATCGGCAGCAGGTCGACGTCGAAGCCGTCGACCTCGGTGAGCTTCTCCACCTGGCGCGGCCCGCTCAGGGTCCCCGAGACGCTGACGGTGTCTCCGTTCGGGAGGGTGCCGCGGACCGTGATGAGGCTGCGGAAGTCGGGGCTGTCGGGGTCGGTCGAGAGCGAGACGGCCACGCCACGCTCCGCCGCGAGGGCGGGAGCGTTGACGAACGTGACCTGCTCCTCCACGACGCCGGCGAAGACGCCCTTGAGCGCCGCCAGCTGGAGCACCGAGACGTCGTGCGCCGTCACCTCGCCGCGCACCTCGACCTCGAGCTGCGCTGCCACGCCGCCGGCGAGGCCGGTGAACACGCGACCCAGCTTCTCGACCAGCGGCAGCGCCGGCCGGACCTCTTCCACGACGACCCCACCGGCCTGGACGTTGACCGCGTCCGGCACGAACTCGCCCTCCAGGGCGAGCTTGACCGATCGGGCCACCGCGATGCCGGCCTTGTCCTGCGCCTCCACGGTGGAGGCGCCCAGGTGCGGGCTCACCACGACCGAGTCGAAGGCGAACAGCGGGGAGTCGGTGCACGGCTCGGTCGCGAACACGTCGATGCCGGCCCCGGCCACCTGGCCGCTCGCGAGGGCGTCGGCGAGCGCCTGCTCGTCGACCAGCCCGCCGCGGGCGGCGTTGACGATCCGCACCGACGGCTTGCACAGGGCGAGCTGCTCCTTGCCGATCAGGCCCACGGTCTCCGGGGTCTTCGGCAGGTGGATCGAGATGAAGTCGCTCTCCCGCAGCAGCTCGTCGAGCGTCACCAGCTTCACACCGATCTGGCCCGCCCGGGCGGCGGAGATGTAGGGGTCGTAGGCGATGAGCCGGGTCCCGAACGCGCTCATCCGCTGCGCGAAGAGCACGCCGATGCGGCCCAGACCGACGACACCCACGGTCTTGTCGGCGACCTCGACGCCCGTCCACTTCGACCGCTCCCACTTCCCCGCCTTCAGAGCGGCGTTCGCGGGGGCGATGTTCCTGGCACAGGCGAGCAGCAGGGCCACGGCCTGCTCTGCGGCGCTGACCACGTTGCTCTGCGGCGCGTTGACCACCATCACGCCACGGGCCGTGGCCGCGGGCACGTCGACGTTGTCGAGCCCGATGCCGGCGCGGGCCACGACCTTCAGGCGCGGGGCGGCGGCGAGCGCCTCGGCGTCCACCTGCGTCGCGCTGCGGATGAGGACCGCGTCGACCTCGGCGAGGGCCGGCAGCAGCGCCGACCGGTCCGCGCCGTCCACGTGCCGGATCTCGAAGCCGTCGCCGAGCACGGCCAGCACGGAGGGGGCGAGCTCCTCAGCGATGAGGACGACGGGACGGGACAACGGGAAGCAGCTCCTCGAGGGGACGTGCGGCAGTACGCAACCCTAGCGACGGTGTCACGGCGACAGAGCACGGCCCGGGCTGACAGGATCAGCGCGAAGGCACCCCCTCGACCTTGGAGCCCGCGTGCGCCTGCTTCCCCCTGCACTCGCCGTCACCGGCCTCGTGGGCGCGTGCCTCGTCCTCGCCCCGCCCGTCTCCGCCAGTGCGGAGGGCGCACGCTGGGCCTCGGTGTCCCAGGCGCGCGAGCACCTGCCGATCACCCGGGGCCGCCCGTCCGACGGGCACGCCGTCACCGTCGACACGGTCGACCGCCGCGGACGGGCCGTCTCGACGGGCCGCAGCCTGGAGGGCTCGGTCGCAGGACACCTGCAGCAGCGACGCAGCGCGTCCCAGCAGAACCTCGTCTCGGGGTCGGTCATGTCCACCTGGTCGGTCACCTACGAGGACCCGACCAGCTCGGCGGGTGACTGCGCGACCGCCTCGGCGCCGCAGCAGCAGGCCTTCGACCGCGCCGTCGCGACCTGGTCGCACGTCGTCGCCTCGACCGTCCCCATCACGGTCGACGCGTGCTTCCACGCGTTGCCGTCGGGACAGCTCGGGGGTGCCGGACCGATGGGCTTCCAGAGCTTCGGCGGCGTGTACTTCCCGGACGCGCTGGCCAACTCGCTGACCGGGCGGGACGGCGCGCCGGGCGAGCCCGACATCGTCGCGGAGTTCTCGGACGACCCCGGCCTCTACTACTTCGGGGCCGACCCCAACGGCATCGCCGCCGCCTGCCCGAGCGGCTGCTACGACTTCGAGTCCGTGGTGCTGCACGAGCTCGGTCACGGGCTCGGCTTCGTCGGGTCCGTCGACAAG
>CAMLIA010000193.1 GCA_946479905.1 uncultured Frankiales bacterium
GACCTGTTCGCGATGTCGGACGCCCGCCGGACCGAGCACCGTGCCAGGTCGATGGGCTTCGTGTTCCAGGCGTTCAACCTCATCCCCGTCTTCACCGCGGCCGAGAACGTCGAGCTGCCGCTGCTGCTGACCGGGACCCCTGGCCCCGAGGCCCGCGACCAGGCGATGCGGATGCTCGACCGAGTCGGCCTGGGGCACCGGACGACACACCGCCCCAACGAGATGTCCGGCGGCGAGCAGCAGCGGGTCGCCATCGCCCGGGCGCTCGTGGCGCAGCCGGCGATCGTCTGGGCTGACGAGCCGACCGGCAACCTCGACTCGAAGATGGCCGAGCAGGTCATGGACCTGCTGTGCGAGCTGAACGCCCATGACGGCCAGACCATCGTCATGGTGACCCACGACCCGGGCATCGGGGAGCGCTGCAAGCGCATGGTCCGCATGCGCGACGGCAGCCTGGTCGCGGACTCCCGCGCACCGGGGCTCGCGGTGGTGACCTGACATGTACCCGGGCATGCTGGTGCCTCTCGGCCTGGCGGTCGCGGGGATGGTGCTGGTCCTCGCCGTGACGGCGCTGCTGCAGCCGGTGCTGCGCCGGTTGGCGGCCCGGCAGGTGGCCCGTCGCCGCACCGAGGCCGCCCTCGTCGTCACGGGTTCCCTGCTCGGGACGGCCATCATCGTCGGCGCCCTCGTCGTGGGGGACACCCTCGGCTTCTCGGTGCGCCAGGCCGCCTACAAGACCCTGGGACCTGTCGACGAGCGGGTCGTGGCGACCTCCTCAGCGGCGGGGACCCGGCTGGCGGCACTGTCCGCCAGCCCGGACGTCGACGGGGTGCTGACCACACGCGTGCTCCCGTCCGCTGCGCTGCGCCGAACCGCGGACGGTGAGGTGGCCGAGCCGCGGGTGCTGGCCTGGGACCTCGACGTCGCTGCTGCCCGCCGTCTCGGACCGGCGGCCGGCGTGACCTGGAAGGCGCCCGCTGACGGCCACGTCGTCATCAACGAGCCGCTGGCCCGGTCCCTGCACGCCCGCGCCGGGGACACCATCGCGCTGTACCTGCAGCACCGCGCGGTCCCGCTCGTCGTCGACCGCGTCGTCCCCGAGAAGGGGCTGGCCGGCACCGGCCTCGGCGCCAACCAGAACCGGGACGCGTTCGTCGCGCCCGGCACGCTGCGCAGCACCCCGGCCCGCTGGGTGACGCTGATCAGCAACCGGGGGGGCGTGGAGTCGGGGAACGCGCTCACCGGGACCGTGGTCCGGCAGGCGAGGAGCGCCCTCGGGCCGCTGGCCGCGTCGCTCACCGTCGAGACGCCCAAGCGCGAGGTGCTGCGGGCGGCCGACGTCGCCGGTGACGGGCTCGGTGCGCTGTTCCTCATGATCGGCAGCTTCAGCGTCATCGCCGGTGCGCTGCTGCTCGTGAACATCTTCGTGATGCTCGCCCAGGAGCGGCGCGCGCAGCTCGGGATGCTGCGCGCGGCCGGGCTCAAGCGCTCCCGGCTCGTCGGCGCCTTCAGCATCGAGGGGGCGTTGTACGCCGTCGGCGCGACCGTGCTGGGCGTGCTCGTCGGCCTGGGCGTGGGCCGGGTCGTCGCCCTCGTCGCCGCCCGGATCTTCAGCTCGTGGTCGGCCGACGGCAGCGGCCTTGACGTGACCTTCCGCGCGACCCCGACCAGCCTCGCCAACGGCGCGGCGATGGGGTTCGTGATCGCCCTGGCCACCGTGGTGCTGACGAGCACCCGGGTCAGCCGCTTCAACGTCATCGCGGCCATCCGCGACCTCGACGTCGAGCCGGCCGCGCGCACCCGCAGGCGGATGCGCCAGGGCGGTCTGCTCGCCGCCGTGGTGCTCACCGCCCTGTCGGTGCCGCTCGTCGCCGCCAGCTCGCCGGTCGGGACCTTCCTGCTGCCGTCGCTGGCGGTGGCCGCGCTCACCCCCTGGCTGACCCAGCGACTCGGCAAGCGACCGGCGTACAGCCTCGTCGCCGGCACCGTCATGGTCTGGACCCTGTTCACCCCGGTCGTCCGGCCGGACGTCTTCGACACGCCGTCGATGGCTGTCTACGTCGTCCTCGGCAGCCTGCTGGCCTTCTCCTCCGTGGTGCTGGTCAGCCAGAACCAGCAGGTCGTGCTGCGCCCGCTCCGGCGGCTCATCTCGCGGTCGGACGAGACCGGCCTGTCGGTCCGGCTGGGCACGACGTACCCGCTGGCACGGCCGTTCCGGACCGGCGCCACTCTCGTGATGTACACCCTCATCACGCTGGTGCTGGTGCTGCTCACCGAGATCGGCGGGGTGCTGGCGCACAGCATCGACAGCCAGGTCGCCAGCGCCACCTCGGGCTTCGCCCTCCGCATCGACGTCGCGACGCCGGACGCCATCGCCCGGGTGCAGGACCCCGACATCACCGCGGTCGTGCCGCTCGTCACCGGTGTCGGCTGGTCGACGGATCCGGGTGGCCGGACCGCCGATCCCGTCAGCACCCTGGTCGTCGGTGTGCCCACGTCGCAGCTGCGCCAGATGGAGTTCGAGAAGCGGCTGCCCGGCCTGGCGTCCGACGCCGACGTGTGGGCGGGGCTGGAGGGCCACCACGGCTGGGTCGTCGTCGACCCCTTCTTCGGCGCGACCGGCGGGCCCCCCGGCGAGTTCTACGCCCCCGGGGACCAGTTCACCGTCACCGACCCGCGGACCGGTCGCACGGACACCAAGACCATCGCCGGCATCCTCCGCAACGCGACGTCGTTCTACTCACCGGCCCAGCCTGCGGCGTACCCCCTCATCACCAGCACCGCCGGTGTGCAGCAGCAGTTCGGGACCGGCGCCGCGGCCACCAGCGCACTGCTGCGCGCCCGGCAGGGCACCGACCCGCAGGCGCTCGCCGCCCGGTTGCAGGCGCGGCTGCTCGACGCGAGCCTCGTGGCGACACCGCTGGCGTCGACCGTGCGCCGCCTCTTCGACGCCAACGTCGCGTTCTTCCAGCTCATGGAGGGCTTCCTGGCGCTCGGCCTGCTGGTCGGGATCACCGGGCTCGGCGTCGTGATGGTGCGGGCGGTGCGGGAGCGGCGCCGCACGATCGGGATCCTGCGCGCGCTGGGCTTCCAGGCCCGCACCATCCAGCGGTCGTTCCTCATCGAGAGCGGCTTCGTCGCCACCGAGGGCGTGGTGCTCGGCGCTGCCCTCGGCATCCTCACGACCTGGCTGATGTACCAGCGCAGCGCCGCCTTCTCCGGCATCCACACCGGGTTCCCGATCCTCTGGACCAGCGCCGCCCTGCTGTGCCTCGTGACGGTCGTCGCCTCGCTGATCGCCACCGTGGGGCCCGCCCGCCGGGCGGCGCACGTGCTGCCGGCGCTCGCCACCCGCACCGCCGACTGAGGTCAGCGCCACCGACGGTTGCCGAGCAGGAGCACCGCGACCGGGGCCACGACGCACCCTGGCAGCAGCGCCAGCACCAGGGACGGCTCGAGGGGTTCGGTGCCGAGCAGGCTGCGCAGCGGGGACCAGGCCACCGCCGCCACGAGCAGGGCCGCGCTGAGCAGGACGGCCAGCACGACCGGCCGGTCGTCGTGCCGCCCCGCGCCGCGCGACATGAGCGCGAGGGCCACCCCGAGCTGCTGGGTCGCGAGGCAGACGAACAGGCTGGTCTGCCACGGACCGTCGGCCGACTTGACCACCAGGGCGGTGGCGGTGCTGACGACGGCGATGAGGGTTCCCAGCGCCAGCAGGGACTGCGCCAGCCCGCGGTCCACGATCCCGCGCCGAGGGTCCCGGGGCGGCCGGTCGAGGACGCCGCTGCTGGGAGCGCCGGCACCGAGCGCGACCCCCGGCGGCCCGTGGGTCAGCAGGTTGACCCAGAGCACCTGGGCCGGCAGCAGCGGCAGGGTGAGGCCGATCGCCGGCCCGACGAGCATGACGAGCAGCTCTGCGGCCCCGCCCGACATGGCGTAGAGCAGGAAGCGCCGGATGCTGTCGAAGACGCGCCGGCCCTCGGCGACGGCCGCGACGAGCGTCGCGAAGTCGTCGTCGAGCAGGACCACGTCCGCGGCCTGGCGAGCCACCTCCGTGCCGCTGCGGCCCATCGCCACGCCGACGTCCGCGCGGCGCAGCGCAGGAGCGTCGTTCACCCCGTCACCGGTCATCGCCACCACCTGGCCGCGCGCCTGCAGGGCCTGCACGACGGCGAGCTTGTCCTCAGGTGCCGTCCGCGCGAACACCGTGGGGAGCGGTCCGGGCCGGCTCAGGTCGGCGGGCACGCCGACGGACGTGTGGTCGGTCGCGATGCCGACCTGCCGGGCGACGGCCAGCGCGGTCCCGAGGTGGTCACCCGTGATGAGGATCGGGGTGATGCCGGCCGACCGGCAGTCCGCGACGGCTGCCGGGGCATCGCTGCGCACGGGGTCGTGCAGGGCCACCAGGCCGAGCAGCCGCAGCCCGGCCTCCGCGTCCGCACGCCCTGCCGGGAGGTCGGTACGACGTGACTCGGCCACCGCGAGGACCCGCAGGCCCGAGCCGGACAGCCTCTCGACCTCGTCGGCAGCCGCCTGCCGCGCGGCGTCGTCGGGAACCAGTGGCAGCACGACCTCCGGCGCGCCCTTGCAGAGCACGAGGACGGCCTCACCGGTGCCGTGGGTCGTGGTCATCCGGCGGGTCGCCGGGTCGAAGGGCTCGCTGGACGATCGCGGCCAGGACGCGAGGTGGGCCTCGGTGTCCACGTGCCGCTGGGTGGCGAGCACCAGGAGCGCGGCGTCCAGCGGATCGCCCACGAAGCCGTCCTCGACGAGGGCGGCGTCGTTGCAGAGCACCAGCGCGCGGAGCAGGTCCGCCTCCGACTCGCCCGGGGTCCAGGTGGACGCGACCTCGACCGTGCCCTCGGTCAGGGTGCCGGTCTTGTCGGTGGCGATGACGGTGACCGACCCCAGCGCCTCGATGGCCGGCAGCGAGCGGACCACGGCAGACCGGCGCGCCATCCGCTGCGCGCCGATGGCGAGCGACACCGCCACGACGGCAGGCAGCGACTCCGGGACGGCAGCGACCGCGAGGCTGGTCCCGGTGATGAGCATCGTCTCCCAGGGCTCGCCGTTGACCAGCCCGATGACGACGACGGCGAGGCAGACGCCGACCGCGACGAGGGCGACCTGGCGGCCGAGCCGCGCGAGCTGGCGCTGCAGCGGTGTGGCCGGTGCGACGGCGGTCCGCAGCGCCTCGGCGATCCGACCGACCTCCGAGCCGGCGCCGGTGGCCGTCACGACGGCTGAGGCGGAGCCGCGGGTGATCGCGGTGCCGGCGTGCAGCATGGAGGTGCGGTCCGCCACCGCGCTGTCCTCAGGGACCGGCGCCGCGCTCTTGTCGGCGGTCGTGGACTCGCCTGTGAGCAGTGCCTCGTCGGCCGCGAGCCGCTCCGCCGTGACGACCCGTGCGTCCGCCGGGACCAGGTCGCCCGCGGCCAGCACCAGCAGGTCGCCGACCGCGATCTCCTCGGTCGGCACGACGGTCGTCCGCCCGTCTCTCACGACGCGTGACGACGTGGCCGTCAGCGACCGGAGCTCGGCGAGGGCGCGCTCGGCACGGCGTCCCTGGCGGACCCCGAGACCGGTGTTCGCGACCACCACCGCCGCGATCACGGCGGTGTCCTTGACGTCCCCGACCGCAGCCGCGATGACGCAGGAGGCGAGCAGCAGCAGGACGAAGGTGTCCTTGAGCTGCTCGGCGACCAGGCTCAGCACGCTCCGCGCCGACGCGGCGGCCATCACGTTGGGCGACGCGGCCGCCCGGCGCGCCGCGTCCTCGCCCGCCAGGCCGTCGGTCAGGTGCGACCCGAGGGCAGCCACCACCTCCGCGGGCGGGCGCGCCCACGGCCGCTCGGTCACGGCACCATCGTCAGGCGCGCTCGCGCACGACGACGAGCGTCCCGTTCGCGTGCCGTGCGCACTGCTGGGCCACGGAGCCGAGCAGCAGCCCGCTGAACCCGCCCCGGCCGCGGGCGCCGAGGACGAGCAGGTCGTCGGAGGTGGTGAGGTCCAGCAGCGCGGCGCTGGCGCTCGCGTGCACGGCCTCGTGCCGGACCTCCAGCCCCTCCTGGTCCGGCAGGTGCCGCTCGATCTCGTGGCGCAGCCAGGTGTCCGCCTCGGCTCCGTACTCCCACAGCGGCGGAACATAGGGCAGCGGCGGCCGGCTGGGCAGCGTGGTCAGCAGCCAGGCGTGCACCACGACGAGGGGGAGGTGGTCGCGGCGCGCGACGCCTGCGGCCCACGTGAGTGCCTGGTGGGAGTTGCGGGACCCGTCGATGCCGACCACGACCCGCTGCCACGGCTGCGCTGCCGCGGCCGCGTCGGGGACCAGCATCACCGGGCACTGCGCGCTGTGCAGCACCTCGTTGGTGACCGACCCGAGCAGCGCGCTGGCCAGGTGCCCGTGGCCCCGTCCCCCGAGGACGACGAGATCGCAGTCGCGGGAGGCGGCCAGCAGCTCCCGGTGAGGAGCGCCGTGCCGGACCTCCCGGCGCACCGGGACGCCCGGCAGGACGGGCCGGTCGGCAAGCACCTTGTCCACGACGTCGTCCAGCAGCGTCGCGGCCCAGGACTCGGACTCCTCGCGCGACGGCGTCAGGTCATAGCTCAGCCCGGGGACGCCCCCGACCCACAAGGGGGTCTCCCAGACGTGCAGTGCCGTGACCGGCACGCCGCGCCGCTCCGCCTCGGCCAGGCCTCGTGCGAAGGCGCTGGCGCTGACCTCTGAGCCGTCGATCCCGACGAGGACCTCTGTCATGCCCTCAGCCTCGTCCGGTCGGGGGCGGGTGTCTCGGGCAGGTGGTCGGTGCAAGCAGGGCCGAAGGTCCCTGTCGGCGCGCCCGGAGGACGCGGACCGTGGGCCCATGGCCGACAGCAGGCAGTCCACCTCCCTCCGCTTCCTGGGCGGGGCCGGCACCGTCACCGGCAGCAAGACCCTCGTCGAGTCCGCGGCGACGACCCTGATGGTCGACTGCGGCCTCTTCCAAGGGGAGCGCGACCTGCGGCGACGGAACTGGCAGCCGCTCGACGTCGACGCCGGCGCGATCGCGAACGTGCTCCTGACGCACGCGCACCTGGACCACTGCGGCTACCTGCCGAAGCTGTGCCGGGACGGCTTCCGGGGCAAGGTGCTGGCGACCCGCACGACGGGCGAGCTCGCTCGCATCGTGCTGCTGGACAGCGCGCACCTGCTCGAGGAGGAGGCCCGGCACGCGCTGGACCGCGGCTGGTCGAAGCACGCGGTGCCCCAGCCGCTGTACGACACCGAGGACGCCGAGCGCGCGGCTGCGCGGTTCGCGGGCGTCTCCTTCGAGGTCCCCGAGGAGCTCGCCGAGGGCGTCCGCGCCACCTGGCACCCCGCCGGTCACGTGCTGGGCTCGTCGATCGTGCACCTCGAGACAGCCGGCGGCTCCGTCGCGTTCAGCGGTGACCTCGGCCGGGCCGGGCACCCGTTGCTGCGGCCGCCCGGACCGCCCCCGGCCGCCGACGCGATCGTGGTCGAGTCGACCTACGGCGACCGCGTGCACGGCGACCGCGACCCTGCCGTGCTCGCCGACGTGGTCAACCGGACGGTCGCGCGCGGCGGCAGCGTCATCATCCCGGCCTTCGCGGTCGACCGGACGGAGATCGTGCTGTGCGC
>CAMLIA010000194.1 GCA_946479905.1 uncultured Frankiales bacterium
GGTACGGCGGAGACGAACTCCTCGACGAGGGCGTTCTGCGCCGTCCACCACGCACGGGTGTCGGCAGCCTCGGTGTCCTCGAGCCAGCGGTAGGGGTCGGCCACCGCCGTACCGTGGTAGTCGTCGACGACGTCGTCCTTGCGCGCGGCTGGGTAGGTGTACGGCACGTGTGCTCCTAGGCGGTGAGGGTGTCGAGGTAGCGGGTGAGCTGGTCGAAGTCGGAGCGCGGCTCGCCGAGCGTGCGCAGTGCCGCGATGTAGACGTGGCTCCACAGCAGCGCGGTCTCGGGCGACAGCGTGGAGCGCGGGGAGCGGGTGAGGCCGGCTGCGCAGGAGCGCGCCAGCATGTCCTGGGCCTGGTACCGGAGGCCGAGGTCGGTGGTGGTCCTCGGTCGCGCCGCGGCGATCGTGTGCAGCAGGGCCTCCTCCTCGGGGAGAGCACCCACCACGTCTCGGTGCGCGCGGAGGATCCGCCGCAGCGGGTGGTGCGTGGAGGGGGTCGCCGCCACGGCCTCGATCCAGAGCTCGGAGACGTGCAGCATCGCCGCGGCAGCCAGGTCGTCCCGGCTCGCGAAGATCTTGTAGATCGTTCCTTCAGAGACGCCTGCTCGAGCGGCGACGGCAACGACGGTCAGCGCCTCGCGCCCACCCTCGGACAGGAGGGCGCGCGCCGCGACCAGCACCTTCTCCCGCGTGGCGGCGCGACGTCGCTCGTGCCCGTTGAGCGCCGGCGCCTCGACAGGAGTCTGCAGACTCTTCACACTTCGAAGTGTGAAGGGTCTGCAATCTTCTGACAAGGGTTGATTTTACGACTGACATCCGTATATTGCGGGGATGACCGGTCGTGGACGCCCCCGCCAGTTCTCCTTGGACGAGGTGCTCGAGGCAGCCCTGGACCTCATCGAGGTGGATGGCGTCGATGCGCTGTCCATGCAGGCGCTCGCCCACCGCCTCGGAACGGGCAGTGCGACCCTCTACAACTACGTCGGCAGCCGTGACGAGCTCATCGACCTGATGCTGGGTCGGGTGCTGGCCGAGTCGCCCGCGCTGCCGGCGATCACCTCGACGGGCGATTGGGCCGAGGACCTCGTGCGCTACCTCGTGGCCAGCTTCCGGGCCGGCATCAGCCGACCCGCAGTGCTGCAGCTCTGGCAGCAGCGGCCCTACGTGCACCTGGGCGCCGAGGCGCGGACCAACGACGAGCTCAGCGTCCTCGAAGCGATCGGCTTCTCGCCGCTGCGGGCCGCCGAGGTGTACCGCATCCTGGCATCGCAGCTCGTGGGCCACATGACCATCGCCGCCGGGCGCGCGCACCGGCCCGACACGGCGACGGCCCGGGAGGGCACTCCGCTCGGCGCCGCGCAGCGCCATCTCGAGGAGCTCGGGGAGGAGCGGATCTACGAGTCCGCGGTCCGCGCGCTCGTGGGCGCGCTCGCCGCCGAGCTGGCGGGAGCGACGTCATGAAGCGGCTCGCCGCGGTCGCGGTGCTCGCGGCCCTGACCACCGCGTGCGGCTCGACGGTCCAGGTGCGCGGCACCGCCACGGCCGGCTCAGGTGGTGACGGTCTCGGCGGCGGCTCGTCGCCCATGACCTCCGCCGCTGACTTGACGGGCAGCGCAACCCCTGGCGGGACCAGCACCAGCGGCTTCCAGGTCCCCTCGGACGCGTCCGGGCCGTCGGTTCCTGGCTCGATGGCCTCGAGCGCGCCGACCGGACGCGCCAGCCGTCGGGACCTGGTCGGCGGTACGACGGGAGTCGGCGCCCCGATGTCAGGGCGCGGCTTCACGAAGACGACGATCTCGATCGGCGTCGGGACCGCCGACGACTACAACAGCACCGCGAACAGCTTCGGCCTGAAGGGTGTGGCCTACGACGGAGACCCGAAGACCTGGCTGAAGGCCGCCGCTGACGACATCAACAAGCACGGCGGGCTGCTGGGGCGCAAGGTCATCCTCGTCATCCACGACTACAGCACGGCACAGGAGCTCAGCGACACCGCGAGCGCGAACCAGGCCGCCTGCACCACGTGGACGCAGGACCACCCGGTCTTCGCCGTCCTGCTCGCGGGCTTCCTCATCGAGGACACCCTGCTGAACTGCCTCAGCAAGGCGGGCACGCCGCTCGTCTACCCGGGAGCCGGCCTGGACTACCCGCTGCACTACAGCCAGACGTACCGCCAGTTCCCGCTCTTCTTCAACCTGGCGCAGATGGTGGGGGAGCGGTTCGACCGGATCTCGATCGGCCGGCTCGTCGCCCGGAGGTTCTTCTCCCCGTGGGACACCCGCAACGGGCGGCCGGGCAACCCCTCCGCGAACCCGGTGAAGATCGGCCTGATCGGTTTCGACGACAACGACGGGGCGATCCAGCAGGCCAGTCAGAAGCGCGAGCTGGCCCGCCACGGCCTGCAGCCGGAAGCGACGATCCAGTGCCCGCGCTCCCTGCAGGACAAGATCTCCTGCGAGCAGAGCGCCGTCCTGAAGTTCGCGACCACTGGCGTCACGCACGTGTTCGGCGCGGACACGACCTTCATGCACACCGCGGGCTCGCAGAACTACCGGCCGCGCTACTTCGTCGCGGTGGAGCCCGCCGTCTTCGCTGCCAACATCGACGCCAGCCAGCTCGCGGGTTCCATGAGCGAGGGCTACATCCCTTTGACCGACGTCGATGCCCGCGCGTACCCAGGGGACCCCTCACCGGCCACCGCCGCGTGCAGGAAGCTCATGAAGGCGGTGGGCCAGGCCAGCACCGACCCCACCACCCTCGACCTCCAGATGAGCATCTGCGAGGAGTTCAACTTCCTGAGCGCCGGCGTCGAGCGGGCCGGAAGCCTGAGCGCGTCGACTCTGCGATCCGGTCTCGAGGCCCTGGGCTCGACCCAGCCCTCGACGCTGACCTGGACGTCCGTCCTCGGTCCCGACCAGCACGCGAGCGCGAACGCGCTGCGCGACATCGATTACCGCGACGATCACTACGTCTACACGAGCACGCAGAGCTACAGCAGCTGAGGAGAGCGACAACACATGCAGATCACCTGGGACCGCTGGGCCGTGCCCACCATCGTCGGCGACGACGACCTGGACGTCGTTCGCGGCGTCGGCTACGCGCAAGCGGTGGCGGTCGGCAACGACGTGCTCGAGCTCTACGGCATCGCGCGCGGGAGGGCCGCGTCGTACTGGGGTGCGGACTTCCTCGGTGAGGACACCTTCACGGTGCAGCTGGGGCTGGATGCCAAGACCGACGAGTGGGTGGCAGCGCAGCTGCCCGAGACGCTCGAGCGGGTCGCAGCGTTCTGCGAGGGGTTCAACGCTGCATGCGACGAGGACGACCACCGCGGCGGCGACCGTCGGGTCGTCCTGCCGGTGACGCCTCGCGACGTGATCGGGCACATGCTGCGCTGCTTCGTGCGCTTCAACCAGATCGACGGGGAGATGCTCGCCTTCGACCCGAAGGACTTCTACGGCGCGCGCATGGGCGGCTCGAGCTCGTGGGCGATCGCCGGGAGCAAGTCCACGACCGGTAACGCGATGGTGATGATCAACCCGCACCTGTCGTGGAAGCTGAAGTACCACCGCTTCGTCGAGTTCCGCACGATCTCGCCGGGTCGTGACTTCCACGGGTGCACGCTCATCGGTGTCCCGTGGCAGGCGATGGGATACAGCCCAAGCGTCGCCTGGGCCCACACGGTCAACCCGATCCGCAACCTCGTCGTCTACGCCCTCGACGTGCAGGATGGGACGTATGCGTTCGGCGGCGGCCGTCGCGACCTCGAGACGAGCGACCACACCGTCGACGTGCTCGGCGGCGAGCCGGTCGTCGTCACCGCGCGTCGCAGCCTGCACGGTCCGGTGATCACCGCACCGGACGGCACGGACGTCGCGGTGCGCATCGCCGGTGTGCTCGACGAACCGGCGTACCACGCCCTCGAGACCTGGTGGCAGCTCTCGCTCGCCTCGTCGGTCAAGGAGCTCTTCGACACCCACGACCGCCAGTGGCTCCCGATGTACACCATCACCGCCGGGGACGCCAACGGCTCGGTCGGTGCCCTGTTCTGCGGCACGCCGCCGGTGCGCGACGACTGGGAGGAGACCAAGCGCCGGCTCGACGGCTCCGACCCAGCCACCGCGGTCTTCGCGGTGCACCCAGCGAGCGCCATGCCGCGCGTGCTCGACCCGGAGTCCGGCTGGGTGAACAACTGCAACGAGACGCCGTGGCTGTTCACGCACCCGCCGCTGGACCCGGCGGACTACCCGGCGGCCATCGCGCCGGACCCGTTCGACGTCGCCGAGATGCGGGCGTTCGTCTCCCGTGACTGGCTGCGCAAGCACGACACGGTGAGCCCCGACGAGCTGCTCGAGCTGAAGTTCAGCCAGCGCGCAGTGCTGGCCGACCTGGTGCTCGACCAGCTCTGCGACGCGGCCGAGCAGGTCGAGGAGACCAAAGCGGCTGCGGCGGTGCTGCGGGCGTGGGACCGCACCACGACGGCCGCCAGCAAGGGCTACGTCCTGGCCTACCTCTGGATCGCGCTCGCGACGCCGACGCTGATGATGACCCAGCAGATGTTCGTCCCCCGGGAGCTACCGGGGGAGATGCCGACCGAGCTGGCGGACCCGGCGGCCAGCCTGCCGTTCCTGCAGGCTGCAGCCGCCATGCTCGAGCTGGTCGGCGTCCCGCTCGACGCCGCCATGGGGGACGTCGTCTCCATCGGCCGGCCGGACGCGCCGATCCCGGCGAACGGCAGCTCCGGCCTGCTGGGCGGCCTCAAGTGCCTCGAGGTGCTGCCCGGTCTCAACGGCCTCGAGGTCGTCGTCGCGGACACCTGGGTGTCGCGGGTGCAGCTGCGCGCCGACGCTCCGCCGGTCGCGCACAGCCTGCTCGTCTACGGCAACACGACCGACCCCGCAGCGCCACCGTCAGACGACCAGTACGCCGTGTGGGACGCCAACCGGCTTCGGCCGCACGACTGACGCGGGCCGCCCCCACTGTTGATCACCAGGTGATCGCGCGGATGACCCGCCGTCGCGGCGGCCGCGCGATCCCCTGTTGATCACGGGAGAGCGTTATGGCATGGTTCACCTACCATTATGGGAGGCTGGGCAATGAGCGAGCTGCTGGACCTGGATGCGACCGGTCAGGCCGACCTGGTCCGACGGGGAGAGATCTCCGCGACCGAGCTGGCGCAGGCGTCCATCGACGCGATCGAGCGCCTCGACCCGCAGCTGGACATCCTGCTGCACCGGTCCTTCGACCTCGCCCTCGAGGCGGCTCGTGAGGTGAACCTGAACGCACCCTTCTGCGGCGTTCCGATGCTGCTGAAGGACATCGAGATCCACGCCAAGGGCATGCCCTTCTCGCACGGGACGATGCCGTTCCTGCGGAAGAACCCGATCATCTGCGACCACGACAGCAACCTCGCCGCCGACTTCCGCACGGCCGGCCTGCTGCTGCTCGGCCGGGCGAACTGCTCGCTGCAGGCCTTCTTCGGCACCCACGACGTCGAGGCGCACGTCATGCCGCGCAACCCGTGGAACCCGGACTACTCGACCGCAGGCTCGAGCAGCGGCTCCGCAGCCGCGGTCGCTGCCCGTGTCGTCGCGATCGGCCACGGCGGAGACGGCGGCGGGTCCATCCGGCTGCCGGCGAGCATCAACGGCGTCGTCGGCATGAAGCCCACGCGCGGCCGGGTGTCCGTCGGGCCGGACCGCACCGAGGTCTTCTCCTTCGGTTCGGCCTGGAGCCATGAGTTCGCCATGACCCGCTCCGTGCGCGACACCGCGACCCTGCTCAAGGCGGTCGAGGGCTGGCGACCGGGGGACTCGTTCGTGGTCGAGGCGCCGGGTCGTCCGGTCCGCAGCGGACCGCTGCGCATCGGGCTGAGCACCGAGACGTTCAGCGAGTTCCGCGACGTCGACCCGGAGATGGTCTCGGCCGCCGAGCAGGCGGCAAAGCTGCTCGAGAGCCTCGGACACGAGGTCGAGCTCGTGACCGACGCGCCCAGGTACGAGTTCGCCGACCACGAGTGGGACTACGGACAGCCGGGGTCGCCGCACTTCGCGGGTGTCGCCCGGATCATCGACAAGATGGCGAAGCACCTGGGTCGTGAGGTCACCGCGGAGGACGTGGGCCCGCAGATGTGGGCCGGGGTGGAGCTCGGCCGGAGCTACCACGCCCGGCAGATCCTCGAGTTCTCCGAGTTCCTGCAGAACCACGTCACGAAGTGGGACCGCTGGTGGTTGGAGAAGGGCCTCGACGTGCTGGTCACGCCGACGGTGGCCGTCGCGACGCCCCCCATCACCGACTACCTCCCACCGCCGTACGGCACCTACCTGGTCGACGAGGAGAACCCGTTCGGCAACGGACCCGGTGTGGCACCGATGATCGCGTACACGCAGGTCTTCAACTGGACCGGTCAGCCGGCGATCAGCCTGCCGCTCTACGAGTGCGCCAACGGGCTGCCGCTCGGCATCCACCTCGCAGCCGGCCGGCAGGACGACGAGCAGCTGCTGCAGCTGGCGTTCCAGCTCGAGGAGGCGCTGCCGTGGCAGGATCGCCGCCCGGCGGTCTGCGCGTGAACGTCGAGGAGCTCGTCGCCGGCTTCGAGGCCGAGGCCGCGGAGTACCTCTCGACCCGACCGGACGCGACGCTCTCCTTCGGGCTCAGCGTGCACGGTGAGCGCTCGGTCCGGTACCTCCGCACCGAGGGCGCGCAGCACGCCCCGCTCCCGGACGCCGGCTCGCTCTACGAGATCGGCTCGGTCTCCAAGCTGCCCATGGCCACGGTGCTCGCCGCCCTCGAGGCTCGGGGCGTGCTGGCGCTGGACGACCCGATCAGCAAGCACCTCCCGGACGTCCTCGACCTCAAGCCCGAGATCGCCGCGATCACCGTGCGGCAGCTGGCCTGCCACTGCTCGGGGCTGCCCGACAGCGGTGCTGAGCACGTCAAGATCCAGGAGAGCGAGGCCCGCGGCGACAACCCGCCGTGGGGCTACTACACGCAGTACCTCCGCTACCGCCGCGAGCACCTGCTCTCGGACCTCGAGACCGCGGACCTCGTCTACCCGACCGGCGGTGGTCACAGCTACTCGGTGCTGGGCATGGGCGTGCTCGGCTTCCTCATGGAGCACGCGAGCGGACGTGGCTACGAGGACCTGGTGCACGAGGTCGTCACCGGACCCTTGGGCATGTCCGACACCGGGTACGCCAGCATCACGCCGGAGCAGCAGGCCCGCATGGTCTACGCCTACGACGTGAGCGGTGCCCCGGACCCGAGCTGGCACTGGGACGTGATGCTCCCGCAGGGCGGGCTGCGCTCGACCGTCGCCGACATGCTGACCTTCGCCGAGGCGAACGTCCGGGCGACCCTGGACCCGGACGACGACAGCGAGACATGCCGTGCACTGCGTCGCGCTCGCGAGATCCACTGGCGCGCGCCCGACGGCGTGACCCTCGCGGGCACCGACGTCCCGCTGCCCTTCGTGCAGGGCCTCGCCTGGATGGGGTGGAAGACCGCCGACCCGGACCGCTTCAACTGGTGGCACCCGGGGACGACGCAGTTCTACAACGCCGGCCTCGGCGTCTCCCCGGAGACCGGGATCGCGTTCACGGCCATGAGCTCCGCGCACAGCGGCATCGGCGACCCGGGC
>CAMLIA010000195.1 GCA_946479905.1 uncultured Frankiales bacterium
ACGCCGTCCGCAACGCGAAGGCGGCCGTCGAGGAGGGCATCGTCGCCGGCGGTGGTGTCGCGCTGCTCCAGGCGTCCACCACGGCCTTCGAGAAGCTCGACCTCGAGGGTGACGAGGCGACCGGCGCCAACATCGTGCGCCTGGCGCTCGAGGCCCCCATCAAGCAGATCGCGCTCAACGCCGGTCTCGAGGGTGGCGTCGTCGTCGACAAGGTCCGCAACCTCCCCGTCGGTCAGGGCCTCAACGCCGCGACCGGCGAGTACGTCGACATGATCAAGGCGGGCATCCTCGACCCGGCCAAGGTCACGCGCTCCGCCCTGCAGAACGCGGCGTCCATCGCGGCGCTGTTCCTCACCACCGAGGCCGTCATCGCCGACAAGCCGGAGAAGTCCGCGCCGGCGATGCCCGGTGGCGGCGGCATGGGTGACATGGACTTCTAGTCCACCTGCACGGACGACGGGCGGTTCCCCTCAGGGGGAGCCGCCCGTCGGCGTTCCCGGAAGGGTCACGGCGTCCGGACGCCACCAGACGTCCGACTTCGGCCCGTGGCTCAGCGACCCCGGGCGCTGAGGTGCGCGAGGGCGCGCTGGGCGGCGTGGAAGCCACCCATGCCGTGCACGCCGGCCCCGGGCGGGGTCGACGCCGAGCACAGGAAGACCCCCGGCGCGACGTCATAGGGACGCAGTGCCCGCGGCCGGGCGATCAGCTGGCCGAGGGAGTTCGCGCCGCCGGCGATGTCCCCGCCGACGTCGTTGGCGTTGTAGGCCTCGTAGTCCGCGGGCGACATGACGTGCACCGCTTCGATGACGTCGCGGGCGCCCGGCGCGAACCGCTCGATCTGGCCCAGCACGGCCTCCGTCGCGTCGCCCGACCAGCCCGCCGGCACGTGGGCGTAGGCCCAGACCGGGTGCAGGTCACCGACCGAGCGGCTGGGGTCGCAGAGGTACTGCTGGCCCACCAGCACGAAGGGCCGCTCCGGCATCCGGCCCGCGACGATCTCGGCCTCACCGGCTGCCACCTCCTCGGCGGTCCCGCCCAGGTGCAGCGACCCCGCGCGGCGACACGCCTCGGCCCGCCAGGGGATGCCGCCGCGGACCGCGAGGTCGACCTTGAAGACGCCGGGACCGAAGCGGAACCGGCGGTACCTCCCGGGCAGCCCGGCGATGCGCGCGGCGGCCTGCGGGGTCGTGTCGAGCAGGACGACGTCGGCGTCCGGCAGGTCGGTCACGGTGACGCCGGTCCGGACGCGACCGCCCAGGGATGTCAGCAGCGACGCGAGCGCGCGGGTGATCGCCTGCGAGCCGCCCTCCGCGACGGGCCAGCCGTGCCGGTGCCCCGCGCCCACGAGCATCACGCCGACCCCGGCGGTGGCCGGCCGGTCCAGCCGCGTGAAGGCGTGGGCCGCGTTGCCGGCGAACAGCGCCCGCGCGTGCGGACCCTGGAACCGACGCCAGAGCACGGAGGCGGGCAGCCCCGCGCGCAGGCCGAAGCGCGCCATCAGCAGCGGGTGCGCCGGCACCCGCAGCAACGGCCCGAGGACGTCGGGGGTGATCCGGTCGAACGCGTCGACGACCGGCCCGAACGTACGACGCCAGGCCGGCCCGTCGGACCGGAGATCCCTTGCGGTGTCGGCGATCGAGCGCATCATGACGGCTGCCGTGCCGTCGTCCAGCGGGTGCGCCAGGTCGACCGACGGCCACTTCCAGACCAGCCCGTGCTCGGCGAGCGGTAGCGAGGAAAGGTAGGGCGAGGCGATGCCGAACGGGTGGATGGCGGAGCAGACGTCGTGCAGCAGGCCAGGCACCGTCAGCTCGGCGGTCCGCGTGCCGCCGCCGACGGAGTCGGCGGCCTCGAGCACCGTCACGTCGACGCCGCGTCCGGCCAGCGCGACGGCGGCCGCCAGCCCGTTCGGGCCCGAGCCCACGACGACCGCGGTGGTCACGCGGCCACCGGTGCGGGAGGCAGCTCGACCGCGACCTCCGCGGCCAGCTCCCAGCCGGGACGGAGCTCGAGGTCGTCGCCGCTCCAGAACGACCCGGGGTCGTAGAACGCCGGGGGGCGCTCGGCGCCCAGCACCCCCATCGCCTGGTAGGTGCGGGCGAGCACGTCGGCGCAGAACGCGGTCTCGGCGGACGCGCGCTCCCCGCCGCGCGGCAACCGGGCGCGCAGCCAGCCACCGGCGAGCTGCGCGGTCGTGGGGAACGGCGTCCCGTCCAGCCGCGCGATCGTCTGCAGGACCGCGTCCTCGGTCGCGCGGGTCACCGGCCCGGAGAGCTGCCGGAACCAGGCCCGCTGCCCGTACCGGTGGCCCCAGGTGAGGACGGCGTCGCGCAGGTCGTGCAGCTGCACCCCGCGCTGGTGCTTGCCGGCCCAGAGGTCGGGCAGCGACTGGCCCAGCTCGGCGTGCCACATCAGCGGCGGCAGGTCGTCGAGCACGACCGCCATGCCGACGTGGTTGACCGGCGCGTTGGTGAACGTGCGGATCACCCGGTCGGCGCCGGAGCTCCCCCGGAACAGCCACACGTCCCCTGTCCGGGCGAGTGCCACTGCTTCGTCGAGGTCGACCACCTGCGTATGGTCGCCCATGTGCGGCTGTGGAAGTGGTTGGGGCTGGCAGGGCTCGCCGGCGTGGCGGCGACCGGGGTCGTCGTCGCGCGTCAGGAGCGCCAGCGCAGGGCGTACACGCCTGACGAGGTGCGGGAGCGACTGCGGCAGCGGCACCAGGGTGCCGGCTAGCCGGGCAGCCGGCCGAAGCCTGCCTCCCTGGCCTTGATGATCGCCGCGGCCCGGTCGGCGACGCGCAGCTTGGCGAAGATGTTCGACACGTGGTTGCGCACCGTCTTCAGCGACAGCACCAGCTCCTCGGCGATCGCGGCGTTCGGCCGGCCCTCGGCGATGAGCTGCAGCACCTCCCGCTCCCTCGCGGTGAGCTGAGGGAAGGAGGCCGTTGCCGGGGCGTCGAAGAACGACATGAGGCGGCGGGCCACGGCCGCACCGAAGAGGGCCTCACCGGCGTGCACGGCCCGGACGGCGCGGACGATCTCGTCGCGGTCGGCGCCCTTGAGCAGGTAGCCCCTCGCTCCGGCCCGCATCGCCGCGAAGATCGACTCGTCCTGCTCGAACATCGTGAGGACGATGACGCCGACGTCCGGCGCGGCTGACACGATCTGGGCCGTCGCCTCGATCCCGTTGAGCCCCGGCATCCGCAGGTCCATGAGCACGACGTCGGGCAGCAGCGACAGCGCCAGGTCCACCGCCTCGGTGCCTGAGGACGCCTCGCCCACCACCTCGATGTCGGTGCTGCCGAGCAGGAACGTCAGACCGGCCCGGAAGGTCGGGTGGTCGTCGGCGATGAGCAGTCTCATGTCGGCAGCACCGCGAGCACCTCGGTGCCGCCCTCGGGGCGCGTGGAGACCGCGCAGGTGCCACCGAGCTCGGCAGCCCGCTCCTGCATGGAGGCCAGTCCCACTCCCTCGCGCGGCTGCCGGGGCACGCCGACGCCGTCGTCGCGCACGAGCACCTCGAGGTGCCCGTTCAGCGAGATCTCCACGTGGCAGTGACCGGCGCGGGAGTGCCGCACCGCGTTGGTCATGGCCTCGACCGCGATCCGGTAGGCGGCCACCTCGACGGCCGCCGGCAGCGGCTCGTCCGACCCCGGGCCGGACACGGAGATGGACACCGGCCCGTCGGACAGCCTGCGGGCCTGCTGGCGCAGCGCGTCGACCAGCCCGACCTCGTCCAGCGCCGGTGGGCGCAGACCCTCGACCAGCCGCCTGATCTCGGTCACCGCCCCCCGGGTCTGCGCGAGCAGCTCGGTGAGCACCTCGTGCACGTCGCCGGTCGTCATGTGACGGGCCCCGTCCAGGCGCATGACGATCGAGGCGAGCTCCGGACCGAGCCCGTCGTGCAGGTCGCGGCGCAGCCGGCGGCGCTCCTCCTCCTGCGCAGCGACCAGCCGGGCGCGCGAGCGCTGCAGGTCGAGCGACAGCCGTACGGCGTGCACGGCGGCACCTGCCTGGCGGGCGAGGTCCTCGAGCAGCCGCTCGTCGGCGGACGTGAGCTGGCCACCCTCGACCGTGAGCTCGCCCATCGCGTGCCCCTGGTAGCTCAACGGGACCGTCCGTTCCTCCCTCCCGCTGCGCGCGCCAGAGTCGGTGACCACCCGCAGGCCGTCGGGGCTGGTCAGAGCGATGCCGACGTAGTGCAGCCGGAGAGCCTCCCGCAGCGTCGTGCAGACCGTGCTGAGCACGTCCAGCGGCGCCAGGGTCGACTGCAACCGGTCGCCGAGACGGGACAGCGCGAGGTACGGGTCCGAGCGGTCGCCGTAGACCCAGCGCTGGGCGCGCCGCTGGAGTCGTGACCGCACGGGCTCCGCGAGGACGGCGACGACGAGGACGGCGACGAAGCCGGCGACCCCGCGGTTGCTGATCAGCGAGCCGACGCCCAGGACCAGGGTGGCGTAGACCGCGGCGACGGTCGTGACCAGACCGGCGTAGAGCAGGGTCTTCGACACGACCAGCTCGATGTCGAAGAGCTGGTAGCGCAGGACGGCGATGCCGATCGCGATGGGGACCAGCGTGCCCGTCGTCGCGATCGCGCCGACCGTGAGCGCGGTCTCGGTGCCGTTGAGGGCACCGTCGACGAAGCAGGTGAGCAGCCCGGCGGGGATGAGGAGAGCGACCCACGCGAACCACAGCAGCTGCAGCCGGTCGATGCCCACCGCCCGCTTGAGCCGGGACCGGGCCGCGAGGGCGGCGCCGACCAGGTAGCCGAGCAGCAGCGGCAGCGCGGTGAGGTACACGACGGCGTCGAGCCCTGGGACCGACGGCACCGGGTGCGGGATCCGGTCGTAGGGCTTGTCGTAGGGATCGGTCGTGAACCAGCCGCCGATGACGATGAGCGGGAACGCCGCGAAGCAGGTCCACTGCCACCGCCGCCAGAACCTCGACACCGGCCGGCCGGTGGGGAACACGTAGCCGATCGTGGCCATGGGCAGGAACAGCAGCGGCCAGGAGTTGCCCGACCACGCAGCGACCGCGCTGGTCCCGGGCAGCGTCGCGTGGTCGCCCTTCCAGCCGAGCGCCAGGTAGGAGTCCGCCCACAGCACGAGGCCCACGGCCGGTCCTTGCAGGGCGAGCAGCCAGCCGATCCGGTTGCCCGGGTCGCGGTGGACGACGAGCGCGCCTGCGACGGCGGAGGAGAGCGTGAAAGCCCACACCAGCAGGGCCATCGTCAGGTTGTCGTCGCCGGCCTGCCAGCTCATCGCCGTCCCGGCCGCGTCCGTGCCGGCCACGACGGCCAGCAGCACCCAGCCGGTGATCCTGCGAGCCCCCATGCCCGACAGCGTGCGGCCACGGCGCCCGCGCGCCAAGTGTTCCCGGCAAAGTTCCCGAACCGGTCGGGACACGCGCCCGATGCGCCTGGGCAGGTCCGGCGACCAAGGTGCCGGACATCAGCACGTCACCTTCCGACAGGGGGAACCCATGGCACTCACCACGTTCGAGCGCTTCCTGCCCGTGTCCGGCATCGTCGCCGGCCTGCTGTTCGCCGGCAGCGCGCTGGCCACGGCCGACCAGCCGAGCCTCGACAGCAAGAAGCCGCAGCCCTACGTCGACTGGATCGTCGGCCACCACACGGAGATCGGCGTCTCCGCCCTCTGCGCCGGCTACTTCGCCTTCTTCATGCTGATGTTCGCGGCACAGCTGCGGGCGAGCATCCGGGCCGGCGAAGCCGGTGAGTCGACCTACTCGTCCGTGGCCTTCGCCGGTGGGGTGGCGGTGGCCATCGCGATGGCGGCGATGTCCATGCTCGAGCTGGCCACCGTCGAGGCAGACGCCGCCTCCGTCAAGGTGCTGGCGTTCCTCAACGACTTCTCCTGGCTCCCCTGGGCGGTCGGCTCCGGGGCCATGATGCTCGGGACCGGCCTGGGTGCGCTGCGGACGCTCGCCCTGCCCAAGTGGCTCGCCGTGACCACCGTCGTCCTCGGGATCCTGAGCGTCACGGGACCGACCGGCATCGGGGTCTACCTCGTCACGCCCTTCTGGCTCGTGACGGTCGGCATCGTGCTGCTGCTGCGGCAGCGCCAGCTCGACGCCGACGTCCACCACAGCAAGGCGCTCGTCAACGCCTGAGCGACGCCTCGGGCATCGTCAGGCAGCTCGTCAGGCAGGATGAGCGCATGACGATGCCCGAGGCCGGCTGGTACCCCGATCCCGCAGGCGCGTTCCACCACCGCTGGTGGGACGGGCAGAAGTGGACCGACGCGGTCGCCACCAACGGTCAGCAGTCCACCTCGCCGCTGACCGCGGGGACGGGGCCGGTGCAGGCCTCCTCACCGCAGCAGCTCGCCAAGCAGGCGGAGCGGGCAGGACTGACGCCGGGGGAGGCAGGAACCGGGGGCGGCACCGTCTTCACCGAGCCGGTGCTCGTGGTGAACCAGAAGATGAAGCTCATCGAGGTCACCAACCAGTACTCCGTCTACGACCAGCACGGCACGCAGATCGCCTCGGTCAGCGAGATCGGCCAGTCGACGCTCAAGAAGGTCGTCCGGGTCCTCGGGGAGTACGACCAGTACTTCACGCACCGGCTGGAGGTGCGCGACATGTCCGGCGTCCCCGTCCTGCACGTGACCCGGCCGGCCAAGCTCCTCAAGAGCAAGGTGATCGTCGAGAAGCCGGGCGTCGGGGAGGTCGGCCGGCTGGTGCAGCTCAACGCGATCGGCAAGATCAGGTTCGGGCTGATGGCCGGGACGGAGCAGGTCGGCGAGCTGCGCGCGGAGAACTGGCGGGCCTGGGACTTCGCCATCGTCGACGCGACAGGCACCGAGGTGGCCCGGATCAAGAAGACCTTCGAGGGCCTGGCCAAGACGATGTTCACCACGGCGGACAACTACGTCGTGCGGATCCACCGGCCGCTGCAGGACCCGCTGCTGTCGTTGGTGGTCGCCAGCGCGCTGACCGTCGACACCGCCCTCAAGCAGGACAGTCGCGGACTGACGTGAGCGTGTCGGACCTCGACGCGCGCTACGCCGAGCTCGAAGCCGCGGCGGACGACAAGCGCCGGGCCCGGATGCGCCGCCAGCCGCTGCTCCTCATCGGGCTCCTCGGAGCGCTCGTCCTCGGCATCGGTGCCGTCGCCTCCGTCGACCTGCACCGGCTGCGCACCCCCCAGGGGGTCGCCCTCCGCTGGGCCCAGGCGGCGCTGTTCGGTGACTGCGGCGACTACCTGCGCTTCTCCACCGGGCCGGTGGACCGGCCGCAGGCCGAGCTGTGCCGCGACCTGCGGTCGGCCACCGCGCAAGCGCGCCGCGACAACGTCCAGATCGGGCTGAAGGTCCGCAGTGTGACGGTGCGGGGGTCCACGGCGGTCGTCGTCCTCGACGTCACCCGCACGGGCGTCGTCCAGCACGCGACGGTCGACGAGCAGCGGTCGGGTGGTCGTTGGCGGGTGGTCCGCGACGCCACGTCCTGCGCGGTGCTCGGCTGCGCGTAGGTTGCGGCGATGACGAACGAGACGACGAACGAGACGACGA
>CAMLIA010000196.1 GCA_946479905.1 uncultured Frankiales bacterium
GGCGGTCACGTTGACCGTCGAGGGGGAGGCCTGCTGGTAGGTGGCGGGGTTGGCCGTGACGGACGTGACGGACGCCGAGGCGGCCGTGGCCATCAGCGGGAGCGACACCCCCGTCAGGGTCGCAATGGTGGCGATACCCGCGAGTGCGCGGGTTCCCACCTTTGGCGTTCGGAACATGCAGATCCCTTTCGTTTGCACCAAGCGGCGTTGCCTGGAGCTCAGTTCTGGAGCCCGGTGCTCCGTCCCTGTCGTGCTACCTGCCTGTCCGGCGGGCCGCGGGTCCTTCACTCGCTCGGCAACGCGTTGCCGCTCGAGTGAAAGGTCCGCTGCCTACTAGGACGACGGCAGGGGCTCTTGGTCGCGCCCAACAGGGTTTTCTCTCCCTGTGGACAGGTTGGTGGTGGTTGGTCCAAGCGGGACTGTAGACCCATCCGGCGGCGCAGCGCTCGTCTGGTTCGTCCCGCTTGTCGTGAGCGTGGGGAGGGGGTCGTTGGGCCCGCCGACGACCACTCGTTCGGCAAGAACGGTGGTCAGATCCGCTGCGTACAGCGCTTGGACGACGAAGCGGTCGCTGGACGGCAGCGTGCCCGCGGTGGCCGCCGGCAGGGTGAACGTGGTGTCGATGACGACGCTCACGGTCCCGTTCGCGTTGCGCGTGACGTCCGTCGCCGGGGCAGCGTCCGTGGCGCCCAGCTGAGCCGGCACCGCCGCCCCCTCGACCGGCAGAGCGGCATCAGCGTTGTAGGTGACCGACCCGTCCTCGGCGTTGGACAGCGTTTGCGTCAGCACGAGCGGGCCCTGGTCGGTCGCGGCGACGAACTTGCTGAACGCGGCTGTCGTGCCGGCCACCTGGTCGAACGTCTGCGACCCCTGGATCGCCGGACGCGACCTCGCGCTGAGCAGGCCGGACAGGGACAGCCGGCTGGTGGTCTCAGCAGGCGCGACCACGGGATCCACCACCGGGGCTGCCACCGGCGGGCTCGTGGGCTTGTGCACCACCGGCTTCGAGGGGGCGACGGCAGGAGCGGCAGCCGCGGGGTGCGCCCCGGGCCTCGGCGTCCGTGCATGCACGACGTGAGCGGCAGGCGGGGTGGCGGCGCGGGCAGGCGCCGCCGTCACGCCCACGGTGCCGTGCGGCAGAGTCGGCTCGCCGAGCAGGCCCTCGAAGGGGCCCGCGGTCGGGAGGGCACCGACCACCTGCCCGCCCCGGTCACTGCTCCGCAGGCCCAGCACACCTGCCAGCACGAGCAGCAGCGCGACGACAGCAGCGCCGGTGGGCCGGGCTGCTGAGCCGAGCCGCTCGCGGTTGGCGGCGAGCACGTTGGCGAGGTCGAGGTCCGCGCCGGGCTCGACGTGGGTGCCGACCAGGAGCCGGCGCAGCGAGCGGCGGGCCCGGTGCAGGATGTGCTTGACCTGCTCGACCGGGACGTCGAGCTCCTCGGCGATCTGCGGGAGCGACTTCTCCTGGACCTCGCGCTTGATGAGCGCCTCGCGGTGCAGGGGCGACAGCAGCGCGAGCGCCTCCCGGACGAGCGCGGCGTCCTCCGCCGCGACGACCGGGTCGAGCTCCTCGTCCTCGGCCAGCTCGGCACCGACGCTCTCGAGGTCGACGAGCCGCGGCCGGCGCTGGTCGGCCCGGTAGCGGTCGATGCAGAGGTTGGTGATCGTCCGGCGGGCGTAGGCGAGCGCCTGCAGCTCGTTGTCGAGCTCCGGCAGCGCGAGGAAGAGCTTGAGGAAGCCCTCCTGGACGACCTCGTCGACGTCACGCTGGTCGTGCAGGAAGCGGCGCGCGTGGAGCGCGAAGGACCACCGGTGCCGCATGTAAAGGGCAGCGAAGTCGTGCGGGTCGGAGCCGAGCGGACGGGTGGGCTCGAGCAGGTCCCCGCGGTCGTCCACGAAGACGGGATCGTCGGCCACAGGGGGCAGCACGACCACGTCCCGCTGGGCGGCCTCCGTCACGTGCCTCTGCTTCCGTTGTCCGTGCCCGCAGGCATCCCGTCATCTGTGTAGGACGACAAGAGCCTGCCACGGTTGCTGCTGCGAACAAGTTTTAGCCATTTCGAACTATGCGTAATCGTGATCTTGGTCAGAGTTAGGGATGTCTGTCCGCTTCGCGCGTTTGGACCGGTGCTTACGCTGCCCACGTGCTGACCCTCATGGACACCCGGACGCGCGCGGTAGGGCCGATCGTCCCGTCGACCCCCGGGCTCCTCAAGGTCTACGCGTGCGGCCCGACCGTCTACCGCTACGCCCACGTCGGGAACCTGCGCACCTTCCTGCTGACGGACCTCATCCGTCGTACCGCCGTGGCCCACGGCCTCCAGGTCCGGCTGGTGCAGAACATCACCGACGTCGGCCACCTCCAGGACGACACCGACCTCGACGCCGACGGCGAGGACAAGCTGCTCGCGCAGGCCCGGGCGGAGGACAAGGACCCCTTCGCGGTCGCGCGGCACTACGAGGAGGCCTTCCACCGCGACCAGTCGCTGCTCGGCGTGCACCCGGCGGACGCCTACCCGCGGGCGTCGGAGTGCATCGACCTGATGCTGGCCATGATCGAGCGGCTGGTCGAGAAGGGCCATGCGTACGTCGGGGGCGACGGCACCGTGTACTTCGCGGCCGAGTCCTACGCCTCCTACGGGGCGATCAGCGGCAACAAGCTGTCCGAGCTGCGGGCCGGGCACCGGACCGACGCCGCGGAGCTCGCGAAGGGCAAGCGGTTCCACGCCGACTGGGCGCTGTGGAAGCGTGCCGGCGCCGACCGGGCGATGACCTGGGACTCGCCGTGGGGGCCCGGCTTCCCCGGCTGGCACATCGAGTGCTCGGCGATGTCGCTGGACATCCTCGGCTCGACCATCGACATCCACACCGGCGGCATCGACCTGCGGTTCCCGCACCACGAGGACGAGCGCGCGCAGAGCGACTGCTTCGCGGGCAAGGAGGTCGTGCGGCACTGGGTGCACGGCGAGCACCTGCTCTTCGAGGGCCGCAAGATGGCGAAGTCCACCGGGAACGTGGTGCTGGTGAGCGACGTCGTCGAGCGCGGCTTCGACCCACTGGCACTGCGACTGGCCTTCCTCGGCACGAGGTACCGCCAGCAGGCCAACCTCTCGTGGGCGGAGATCGCCGGCGCGCAGAAGACGCTGTCCCGGTGGCGGGCCGCGGTCGCCGCGTGGGCGGAGGAGCCGTCGAAGCCGATGTGCGCCGAGATCCAGCAGGGGGTCCTGGATGCCTTCAGCGACGACCTGGACACCCCGCGGGCGCTGCAGGTGCTCCGTGCCTTCGAGAAGGCCGACATGCCGGCCGGCTGCAAGTTCGAGACCTTCGCCTGGGCCGACCGGCTGCTCGGGCTCGACCTCGCCCGCGACGTCGGCCGCGCATCTGCGACGCTGCCACCCGGGGCGTCGGAGCTGCTGGCCGAGCGTGCCGAGGCCAGGGGGGCGAAGGACTTCGCGGCCTCGGACCGGCTGCGGGACGAGCTGGCTGCCCTTGGCTTACTGGTGAAGGACACCCCCACCGGCCAGGAGTGGACCCTGGCCTGAGCCGGGCGGCTCTCCACAGATCCGCGGAGGCCACGTCAAGCCCACCGGCGAGCGGCCAGGCTCTGGTCATGCAGCAGGGAAAGGGGCACGATGACGACCGTGACGACGCTCCCGTTCAGCCGGGCGCTCACCTATGACGACCTCGCGTCGATGCCGGAGGACGGCCACCGGTACGAGCTCATCGACGGCGTGCTCATCGTGAGCCCCAGCCCGCAGCTGCCACACCAGGACATGGTGGGCAACCTCTACCTGCTGCTGCGTGCGTCGTGCCCAGCGGATCTCAAGGTCGTCCTCGCGCCTTTCGACGTGGTCCTCGCCGACGACACCGTGCTCATCCCGGACCTCATCGTGGTGTCCCGCGCCCAGGTCACCCGCAAGAACCTGCCGGGACCTCCGCTGCTCGCCGTCGAGGTCCTCTCGCCGAGCACGCGCCGCATCGACCTGCTCCTCAAGCGTGATCGTCTGCAGGCCGCGGGCGCCCCCTCCTACTGGCTCGTCGACCCGGTCGACGTGAGCGTCACCGTGCTGGAGCTGCGCGACGGAAGCTATGTCGAGGTCGCTCGCGTCATGGGCGAGGAGGCGTACGACGTAGGCCTGCCCTACCCGATGAGGATCGTGCCGAGCCAGCTGCTCGACTGATTAGTGACCGGACGCGAGCCGGGCGTTGTCGATGACGATGGCCGCGGGCCCCTCGATGAGCTTCAGGGTGGACAGCGCCGTCTCGCCGAACGCCTGCTTGACGGCTGACGAGAGCGCGAGCACGCCGACGACCGAGCCGCCGTGGCCGCGGAGCGGCATGGACAGGAAGGTGGCCATCTCGACGCCACCGGTCAGCTCGTCAGGGTCCTCGACGATCTTGCCGCCGGCCTCGGCGACCCGGACGTCGAGACCCGACACGTCCAGCTGCGAGCCGCCGTAGGACGACAGGCCCTCGACCGCGGCGGTGAGGAACTCGTCGTAGTGGGAGCGGGCCGTGGGCTGCCCCACCGCGAGGTAGGCGGACTTCTCGGCGCCGAGCATGACCGCGGCCAGGTCGTAGCCGACGAACCGCTGCAGCACGCCCAGCAGCGCCGCGACGGAGGCCTCCAGGCCGTTGGCGGTGGCGGCGATGGCCATCACCGACTGGGCGACGGAGGACTCGAAGAGCTTGCGGTCGAGCAGGTCGCAGACCCGGGACAGCACGTCCTCCTCGGTCAGCTCGAGGGTGTCCGGCGCCAGCCGGGCGCGGCCACCCCGCGCGGCGGTGGCGGCCATGAGGACCTCCTCGATGGTGCCGGAGAGCTCCGGCGCCTCGAAGTCCTTGGTGAGGTAGCGGTCGACGCCGGCCTGACCGGCCCAGTAGCGGTCGGAGGCGGCGTCGAGGGAGGTCAGCATGATCACCGGGATGTCCGCGGTCTGCCAGTCGTCCTTGAGCAGCCGGGCGGCGATGAAGCCGGAGACGCGTGGCATCTGCACGTCGAGCACGACCGCGTCGGGCTGCTCCTTGAAGACGGCCTGGACGGCCTCGATGCCGTCCTCGGCGGCCACGACCTCGTGGCCCTCCTTGGTCAGCACACTCGTCACGATCCTGCGCAGGGTCGGCGAGTCGTCCGCGATCACGATCCTTGCCATCAGCGTCCTACCAGCCTTCGCACCGTCGACACCAGCTGCTCCTGGTCGAACTCGTTCTTCAACAGGTAGGCGGAGCAGCCCGCCTCGAGCCCAGCCTGCCGCGCATGGTCCTCACCACGGCTGGTCATGATGATGACCGGGACGTTCTCCCAGCCCTTGGTACGACGGATCGTACGCGTGAGGTCGAAGCCGTCCATGCCCGGCATCTCCACGTCCGACAGCACCAGGTCGGCCGGGTCGTCCCGCAGCCGGGAGGCGCCGTCGAGGCCGTCGACCGCGGTCTCGACGAGGTAGCCCGCGGCCTCGAGGATGACCCGCTCGAGCTCCCGGACGCCCACGGAGTCCTCGACGACCAGGATGCGGGCCCGCTTCCCCGTGGGGGTCGTGGCCGCCTTCCGGCCGACGGGGGCGGACGGTACGGCGTAGGTGGTCGTCCCGACGGCGCGGTCCGCCAGCTCCCGCAGGTCCAGCAGGCACACGACGGAGCCGTCCCCGTCGATGGTCGCCCCGGCGACGTAGGGGACCCGGCCGAGGAAGGAGCCCATGTCCTTCACGACCAGCTCGGACTCGCCCTCGAGGCGGTCGACCGCCCAGGCGATCTGCCGGCCGGAGGTGTGGCGCACGACCAGGGCGGCGCGCGGGGCCTCCCCGCTGTCGCGCTCCAGGCCGAGGGCCGCGCCCAGGTCGAGCAGGGGGACCGACACGCCGTGGCGGAGGACCACCGGGGCACCGGCGAGCGTGTGGACCTCGGCGTCCCGCAGCGACAGGGACTCGACGACGCCGGGGACCGGCACGGCGTACCGCTCGTCGCCGACCCGCGCGACCAGGCAGCGGAGCACGCCCAGGGTGACGGGCAGGGTGAGGACGAAGGAGGTGCCGGTGCCGCGCTCGGAGCGCACCTCGACCGAGCCGCCGAGCTCCTCGACCGCGTCGCGCACGACGTCGAGGCCGACACCGCGGCCGCTGGTCTCGGTGACGGTCTCGGAGGTGCTGAAGGAGGGGGTGAAGAGCAGCGCGAGCAGGGCCGAGCCGACCAACGGGCTGTCGGCGGGGATCATGCCGAGCCCGATGGCCTTCTCGCGCACGGCGTCCTCGTCGACGCCGGCCCCGTCGTCGCTGACCTCGATGACGACGGTGCCGCCGACGGACCTCGCCGCAACGGTCACCGTGGCGCGCGCCGGCTTGCCTGCTGCGACGCGGTCCTCGGGCGCCTCGCAGCCGTGGTCGACGGCGTTGATGACGAGGTGCTTGAGGGCGTCGGCGACGCCGTCGAGGACCTGCTTGTCGAGCTCGACGTCCTCGCCGGTGGTGACCAGCTCGACGTCCTTGCCGGTTGCCTGCGCGACGTCGCGCAGGATGCGCGGCAGGGCGGCGAGGACCCGGCGGACCGGGACCATCGCCAGGCCCATCGCGCCGTCGCGGACCAGGGCCATGCCCCCGCGGTGGCCCTCGACGAGCTCGCGCAGGCCGCGCACGGTGCCCGCCATCTCGTCCGAGGCGCCGACCAGTCGGTGCAGGGCGAGGACCACGTCCGGCGGCAGCGCGGCCGCGTGCTTGTGGGTGGCCTGCCGCAGCACGCCGGCCCAGCGCGCCTGGTCGGCGGCCAGCGTGAGCAGGGTGCCGGTCGTCTGCTCGACGCGGCGGGCGCCCAGGTCGGCCTCTCCGACGACGTCGAGCAGGTCGTAGACCTTGGAGGCCGCCACCCGCACCGAGTCCGAGCCCTGGCGGCTGGACGGCACGTCCTCGACCGGGAGTGCCTGCTCGGGCACCTCGACGACAGCCAGCGCCGGGACCGCGCACGGGTCGGCACCGGCGACGGCGGCCACGAGCGCGTCGACGATCGGCTGCAGGGCGGCGTCGTCCAGCGCGTCCTCACCGGGCAGCGCGCGGGAGATGCCGTCGCAGGCGGCCAGCAGCAGGTCGACGTGGTCATTGCGCACGGCGAACCGGCCGTCGCGCAGGGCGCCGAGCAGGTCCTCCATGTTGTGGGCGACGTGCAGCACGCCCTCGAGGCCGAGCATCCGCGCGGAGCCCTTGACGGTGTGCGCGTCGCGGAACAGCAGCGTCACGACCTGCCGGGGCGACTGGTGGGTCTCGAGCTGCAGCAGCCCGGACTGCAGCGAGGCCAGCCGCTCCTCGACCTCGGCGCGGAAGGTCGCCAGGAGCTCTGGATCGTCACCCCATGCCGGCATGTCTTGAGGTTCGGCCGTTCGGAGGCCCTCCTGTAGCCGCTTGCGTCATCACAACTGCTCCCCGCGACCCGCGCGGGCGCTATGACGCAAGGGGTCAGGCGGAGAACTGGGCGATGGAGGCGCGGAGCTCGGCGGCGAGCTCGTTGAGCTGCGCGGCGGCGGCGGCCGACTGGCGCGAGC
>CAMLIA010000197.1 GCA_946479905.1 uncultured Frankiales bacterium
AGCGACCCGGCGACCCTGGCGCACCTGCTGCGCTTCGACTCCACCTACGGCCGGCTCGGCCGCGAGGTGACCGTCGACGACGGCGGCATCGTCGTGGACGGCCGCGCTCTGGCCGTCACAGCCCACCGGGACCCGGCCGAGCTGGACTGGGGCAGGCTGGGCGTGGACCTGGTCATCGAGTCGACCGGGCGCTTCAGGGAGCGCGACGACGCGGCACTGCACCTGAAGGCAGGCGCTCGCAAGGTGCTCATCTCGGCGCCTGGCAAGCACGCCGACCTGACCGTGGTCATGGGCGTCAACGAGTCGGAGTACCGGCCGGACCAGCACGACGTGATCTCGAACGCCTCCTGCACGACCAACTGCGTCGCGCCCGTCCTCAAGGTGCTCGACAGCGCGTTCGGCATCGACAAGGCCTTCCTCACGACGATCCACGGCTACACCAACGACCAGGTGCTGCTGGACTCACCGCACAAGGACCTGCGGCGGGCCCGCTCCGCGGCCGCGAACATCATCCCGACGAGCACCGGGGCCGCCCGCACCGCAGAGGTCGTGCTGCCGAAGCTCGCAGGTCGCCTCGACGGCGTCGCCATCCGGGTCCCGGTGGAGGACGGCAGCCTCACCGACCTCGCTGTCCTCGTCGACGCCGACGTCACGACCGAGCAGGTCAACGAGGCACTGAGGCATGCCGCGGAAGGCCCGATGGCCGGGGTGCTGCGCTACAGCACCGAGCCGCTCGTCTCGCGGGACATCGTCGGCGACCCCTCGTCGGCGATCGTCGACTCGCTGCTCACGCAGACCCGTGACGACCTCGTGAAGGTCTTCGCCTGGTACGACAACGAGTGGGGCTACGTCAGCCGGCTGGTGGACCTCACCAGCTACGTCGGCGACCGGCTCTGAGCCATGACCGAGATCAGGTTCCACGGCCGCGGCGGGCACGGAGTGGTCACCGCCGCGGAGCTGCTGGCGATGGCCGCCTTCCATGACGGGCTACACGCCCAGGCGATCCCGAGCTTCGGCTCGGAGCGCACCGGCGCGCCCGTCGTGGCCTACTGCCGCATCGCGGAGCAGCCGATCCGCTCGCACGACCCCGTGGTGCACCCCGACGTGGTCGTGGTGGGGGACGCGACGCTGCTGCACCTGCCTGAGGTCCTCACCGGGCTCACGAGGGACGGCTACCTCGTGCTCAACGCCGCCGTGCCGTCGGCCCACCTCAGCGGTCACTTCGCCGACCACCACGTGATCGCGGTCCCAGGCACCAGGATCGCGCTCGAGCACCTGGGGAGGCCGCTCCCCCACGCCGCACTGCTCGGGAGCCTCGCCGTCGAGACGGGCATCGTGTCCCTGGCCGCCCTCGTCCGGGCCATCGAGGAGCGGTTCCCCCCTGAGCTGGCGGCCGGCAACGTCGCCTGTGCGCTGGCAGCAGCGGAGGCGAGAGCTGATGCCTAGGCAGATGGAGGGCTCCCGCGCCGTCGCCGAGACGGTCGCTCGTTGCCGTCCGCAGGTCGTCTGCGCCTACCCCATCTCCCCCCAGACGCACATCGTGGAGGGCCTCGCGCAGCTCGTCGGGGACGGCGACCTGAGCCCCTGCCAGTTCGTCAACGTCGAGTCGGAGTTCGCGGCGATGTCCGTCGCCATCGGCGCTGCAGCGGCCGGTTCGCGGGCCTACACCGCGACGGCGAGCCAGGGGCTGCTCTACATGGCGGAGGCCCTGTTCAACGCGGCCGGTCTCCAGCTCCCGATCGTCATGACGGTGGCGAACCGCGCGATCGGTGCGCCCATCAACATCTGGAACGACCACAGCGACAGCATGTCGATGCGCGACTCCGGCTGGGTCCAGCTGTACGCCGACAGCAACCAGTCCGCCGTCGACCTCCACGTCCAGGCGTTCCGCATTGCCGAGCAGCTCTCGCTGCCGGTGATGGTCTGCATGGACGGCTTCGTCCTCACCCACGCGGTGGAGGCGCTCGAGGTCCCCGAGCAGGGGCAGGTCGACGCGTTCCTGCCGCCCTTCGTCCCCCGCCAGGTCCTGGACCCGGAGGAGCCGACGACGATCGGTGCGATGGTCGGGCCCGAGGCCTTCACGGAGGTCAAGCACCTCGCGCACCTGGCGCACCTGCGGGGCCTGGAGGTGATCCCCGCGGTCGCCGCCGCCTTCGCCGACCGGTTCGGCCGGCGCACGGGTGGGCTGCTCACGTCGTACCGCTGCGACGACGCCGACACGGTCGTGCTGGCCCTCGGCTCGGTCGTCGGGACCCTGCAGGAGGTCGTCGACGAGCGCCGCGCGGCCGGCGACGCGATCGGTGTCGTCGGCCTCACGACGTTCCGGCCGTTCCCGTCGGACGCCGTCGCGGCAGCGCTGCGCGGTGCCCGCCGGGTGATCGTGCTCGAGCGGGCCTTCGAGGTCGGCGTCGGCGGCATCGTGACGCGCGACGTCGTCAGCGCGCTGCAGGGCAGCGGCACCGGCGTCCGGACGGTCGTCGCCGGGCTCGGGGGCAGACCGATCACCCGCGCCGCCCTGCACGGGCTGCTCGACAGCCCGTCGCTGCCCGACCTGACCTTCCTGGAGCTCGACGACGACATGGTCACGCGGCACCTCGCCGAGATCGGCGGCTGACGTGCCCACGCAGACGATCCGCTTCTTCCAGACCGGCAGCCTGGCCGTCGGGAACCGGCTGCTGCCGCTGGAGGACCGCTCCGCGCAGGCGGACCCGCACCGCAGCAACGCGATCGACAGCGGCCACCGGGCCTGCCAGGGCTGCGGGGAGGCGCTGGGTGCGAGGTACGTGCTCGACGCGGCGATGCGGGCGACCGAGGGCAAGCTCGTCGCGGTCAACGCCACCGGCTGCCTGGAGGTGTTCTCCACGCCCTACCCGGAGAGCTCCTGGCGGCTGCCCTGGCTGCACTCGCTGTTCGGCAACGCCCCTGCCGTCGCCTCGGGTGTGGCCGCGGCTCTGAAGGCGCAGGGCCGCGAGGACATCCGCGTCATCGGGCAGGGCGGGGACGGCGGCACGGTCGACATCGGGATGGCGTGCCTGTCCGGCATGTTCGAGCGCAACGACGACGTCCTCTACGTCTGCTACGACAACGAGGGCTACATGAACACCGGCGTGCAGCGCTCCGGTGCCACTCCGACCGCAGCCCGCACCACGACGACGCCCTCGGGCCAGCGGCTCGGGCAGGGCAAGAGCATGCCCCTGATCGCGATCGCCCACGAGATCCCCTACGTCGCCACGGCCACCGTCGCGGACCTGCGTGACCTCGAGGCGAAGGTCACGACCGCCATGAGCCTGCGCGGCGCGCGGTACCTGCACGTCCTCGTCCCCTGCCCGCTCGGCTGGGGCAGTCCCGCGGCGCAGACCATCGAGGTGGCCCGGCTGGCCACCCAGAGCGGGCTGTTCCCGGTGCTCGAGGCCCGCGACGGCGTCGTGGTCGACACCACCCCGATCCGCCGGCACGTCCCCGTGACCGACTACCTGGAGAAGCAGGCGCGGTACGCCCACCTGTTCCGTCCGGAACGGCGCGACGACGTGATCGCTGACATCCAGGCCTGCGCGGACCGCACCATCGCCCGCTTCGACCTGCTCCGGGAGCAGCCGTGACCACGCACCCCTTCGCCATCACGCTCGACGTCGGCAGCGGCCGGGCCAACCACACCGGCAGCTGGCGGACGGAGCGGCCCGTCTACCTGGAGCTCACGCCGCCCTGCGGTCCCGCCTGCCCTGCCGGTGAGGACGTGCGCGGCTGGCTGTTCGACGCCGAGGACGGCAGCTACGAGCGGGCCTGGCGGCGTCTCGTGGAGGTCAACCCGTTCCCCGCGATCATGGGGCGGGTCTGCTACGCCCCCTGCCAGACGGCGTGCAACCGCGCGTTGCTCGACGAGGCGGTCGGCATCAACTCCGTCGAGCGGTTCCTGGGCGACCTCGCCCTGGAACAGGGCTGGGCGCTACCCACGCCGGGGGCACCGACCGGGCACTCGGTCCTCGTCATCGGGGCCGGCCCGGCCGGCCTGTCGGCGGCCTACCAGCTGCGCCGGCTGGGCCACCGCGTCACGGTCGTCGACGCGGGCGACCTGCCCGGCGGGATGATGCGCTACGGCATCCCTGCCTACCGGCTGCCGCGCGACGTCCTGCAGGCCGAGGTGCAGCGGGTCCTCGACCTCGGCATCGAGCTGAAGCTCGGTCACGTCGTGGCGGACGTGGGCGAGGAGATGGCGCTCGGCGGCCACGACGCGTGCGTGCTGGCGGTCGGTGCACCCCTCGGCAAGCGGGTCGACATCCCGGCGGGCGACGCGAGCCGCGTCCTCGACGCGGTCACGGTGCTGCACGACGTCGCGGACGGGCACCCTCCCGTCCTCGGACGACGGGTCGTCGTCTACGGCGGCGGCAACACCGCGCTCGACACCGCTCGCACCGCGCGCCGGCTCGGTGCCACCGAGTCGCTGGTCGTCTACCGGCGCGACCAGGCGCGGATGCCTGCGCACCCGGAGGAGCTCCGCGACGCGCTCGCCGAGGGCGTCGAGGTGCGCTGGCTGTCGACCGTGACCGCGACCGGTCCCGGCACCGTGCAGGTCGAGCGGATGGAGCTCGACGAGAACGGCTGGCCGTGCCCGACCGGTGACGTGGAGGAGCTCCCGGCGGACGCCCTTCTCCTCGCCGTCGGGCAGGACGTCGACCGGACGCTCTTCCAGAGCGTCATGGGCGCACGGATCGACGACGGCGTGCTCGCCGTCGACGCGACGCTCATGACCGGCCACCCCGGCGTGTTCGCGGCGGGTGACGTGGCCGCCTCGGAGCGCACCGTCACTCGCGGTGTCGGCCAGGGCCGGCAGGTCGCGAGCAGCGTCGACGCCTGGCTGCGCGAGACCTCGGCCTCATCGGAGGCGGCCGCTCCCGTCGTACCCCTGACGGACATGAACACCTGGTACTACTCCGACGCACCGCGCACGGTCCGACCCGTCCTCGAGGCCGCACGACGGACCACGTCGTTCGACGAGGTCGTCGGAGGACTGGACGCCTCGACAGCCCTGTTCGAGGCCCGCCGGTGCCTGTCCTGCGGCAGCTGCTTCGAGTGCGACAACTGCTTCGGCGTCTGCCCTGACAGCGCGGTCCTCAAGCTCGGTGAGGGGCTGCGCTACGCGATCGACCTGGACTACTGCAAGGGCTGCGGCCTCTGCGCAGCGGAGTGCCCGTGCGGCGCCATCGCGATGGTGCCCGAGCCCGAGGCAGAGGTGACCTGAGACGGAGGACGACATGACAGACCGACACGCCCTGTCCGACCTGGGGCTGAGCACCGGCAAGAAGGCCCGGCTGCACCGGATCCTGCACGAGCACGGGCTGCGCAACGGCACCGCGCTGTTCCTCCCCTACGACCAGGGACTCGAGCACGGCCCGCGCGACTTCTTCGCGAACCCCTCGGCGAGCGACCCGCGCTACGTGCTCGACCTCGCGGTCGAGGGCGGCTTCAACGGCGTGGTCCTGCAGATCGGCCTCGCGGAGAAGTTCTACTGGCAGTACGCAGGCCAGGTGCCGCTCGTCCTGAAGCTCAACGGCAAGACCGACATCCCGCCCTCGGACCGGGCGCTGTCGCCGCTGCACGCCTCGGTCGCCGACGCGGTCCGCCTCGGCGCCGACGCCGTCGGCTACACCCTCTACGTCGGGACCCCCGCGCAGGACGAGGACTTCGAGCAGTACCGGCAGGTCCGGGAGGACGCGCAGCGCTTCGGGATGCCGCTCATCGTCTGGGCCTACCCTCGCGGGTCCGCGATCGAGGCCAAGGGCGGCAAGACCAGCTTCTACGCCGTCGACTACGCGGCACGCACCGCGAGCGAGCTCGGTGCCGACGTGGTGAAGGTGAACTTCCCCGACCCGACGCTGCGCACGTCGGTCCCCGCCGCCTACGACACGGACGTGTCGACGCAGCAGGCCATCGACAGCGTCGTGCGCTCCGCGAACCGCACCCTCGTCCTCATCTCGGGCGGCGAGCGGGCCGGCGACGAGGCGATGCTCGAGAAGGCCCAGCAGTCCATGGAGGCCGGCGCGACCGGGCTCATCTTCGGGCGCAACGTCTGGCAGCGCGAGCACGCAGAGTCCCTGCGGTTCGTCGAGCGGCTGCGCGGCGTCCTCGACAAGCACCCGTCCCGCTAGGAGACCGCCATGACCGCACCTGTCAGCACCCGGCTCGCGCGCCCGCTCCGGGACGTGCGGCTCCCCGACGCCCCCGAGGTCGGCGGTAAGGCCGCCAACCTCGGGGAGCTGCTCTCGGCGGGTATCCCCGTCCCTGACGGCTTCGTCGTCACCGCCTCCGCGTTCCTGCACGCCCTCGACGAGACGGGCATCCGCGGCCAGCTGCTCGACGCCTTCCGGTCCGTCGACGCCGACGACGCCGCGGGACTGCAGACGACGACCGAGCAGATGCGGGCCCTCGTGCACGGGGCGGGCGTGCCGGAGGACGTCGCCGAGGCGGTGTGCTCCGCCTACCGCGAGCTCGGCGACCGGGCGTCGGTGGCGGTGCGCTCGTCGGCCACCGCGGAGGACGGCGCCACCACGTCGTTCGCGGGCATGAACGAGTCCTTCACCAACGTCGTCGGCGAGGACCAGCTCCTCGCCCGGCTGCTCGACTGCTGGACCTCGCTCTACGGCGCCAGGGCCATCGCCTACCGCCGCTCGCAGGGGGTCGAGGACGAACCGGCGATCGCGGTCGTCGTGCAGCGCATGGTCGACGCGCACCGGTCGGGTGTCATGTTCACCGCCGACCCGGCCGCGGACGACGAGTCGCGGCTGCTCATCGAGGCGGCCTTCGGGCTGGGCGAGGTCGTCGTGAGCGGTCAGGTCGAGCCCGACACCTACGTCGTCGACCGCGAGGCGCTGCGGCTGCTGTCGGTGCACGTCGGCAACAAGGCGGTGAAGGTCGTGCGCGGCCTGGACGGCAACGACCAGCGACTGGACCTGCCACCCGAGGTGGCCGGCTCACGGGTGCTCGAGGACGACGAGGTGCTGGCCATCGCGCGGCTCGGGCTGCGGGTCGCCGAGCACTACGGCAGCGACCAGGACATCGAGTGGGCGATCTGCAGCGAGGACCTCGACGACGGCGGCCTGCAGGTCGTGCAGTCCCGCCCGATCACCACGATGCACAACGGCACCGCCGGCGCGACCCCCGACACCGCGACCGTGCTGGTCCGCGGAATGGGCGCCTCCCCCGGGCTCGCGTCCGGGCGGGTGCGGGTGCTCACCTCGCCAGATCAGGGCGGGCAGCTGATGTCCGGTGAGGTCCTCGTGGCCCCCATGACGAACCCGGACTGGGTCCCGACCCTGCGCCGCGCGGCAGCGATCGTGACCGACAGCGGCGGCCTCACCTGCCACGCGTCGGTGGTCGCCCGCGAGCTCGGCGTGCCCTGCGTCGTCGGCGCGCGGGAGGCGACCCGGCTGCTGCGTGACGGCGAGCTCGTCACCGTCGACGGCAGGGG
>CAMLIA010000198.1 GCA_946479905.1 uncultured Frankiales bacterium
CGTTGCGGCGGCTTGGCGGAGTTCGTCGGCGGGGACGTTGGTCATGGTGGTGCCTTTCTGGTGGGATCGGATGGCCGGCCGCCCCTGATTGCCGCAGGGGCGACCGGTGTCATGCGGCGGGCCTCTCCTCGCGGTGGGGGCAGACGCCGACGATGACGGCGGAGGCGAGCCGGGTGACGGCGGCGGCGCCGGTGGCGCGCTCGTGCCGGCCGCAGGCGCACAGCCAGTCGGCGACGGGGGTCTGGTCGCGGTCGAGGCGGCGGAGGGTGAGGCCGGCGGGGATGCCCTGGACGCGGGCGGGCTGCTCGCTCACGCGACCACCTGCTTGGCCAGCCGCTTGCACTCACGGCAGTACGCCTTGCCGTCCGGCCCGTATGCGCCGTCCTCGGCCTGGTCGTGGCCGTGAACGCAGCGGTCCTTGCGCTGGCGTCCGCCGAGCACGTACCGGAGCTGCTCACGGTTCCGCGTGCGGCCGGGCTCGTCTTCGACGTGCTCGGGCGCCACGCAGTGCTTCATCCCGCAGTCGGCGATGGCGTAGCCCTCGGGGTCCCGTCCGGTGCGGACGCGGAAGGCGACCGCGGCGGCGCTGTGGTGCTTGTCCTTGAAGGACAGCAGCGGGGTGCCGCTGGTTTTGCCGCGTTCGCCGGTCCACTCCATGTGGCCGTCTTCGAGGGGCTTGGCGTACAGGCGCCACTTGTCCTCGATGGTGCGGGTCTGCTCGCGCGGTACGTAGGTTGCGAGGCCGAGTTCGTCGCGGATGGTCCGGATGCGGGCGCGGTCTGCGCGGAGGTCCTTGTTGATGCGGTAGACGCTGTGGCCGGCGCGGAGGGCAGCGACGATCTGTTCGCGGGTGGCGTTCTGGTTCACCGCCCCACCGCCTCGGCGGCCGGGGCGGGCAGGCCCTGCTGCTCGCGGAGCAGCGCGGCGAACTGGTCGCCGGACATGGTGACGAACCAGCGGCCGGGGTCGGTCGTGCCGCGCCGCTTGTGCCACACCACGCCGAGGCTCGCGCGGTCGTTGTCGCGCTCGAGCTCGGCTTCGGCGACCCAGGCGGGGAGTTCCTGCCGGGCGCAGTTCTTCACCTCGATGACGACGCCGGGGATGCCGGCGATGTCGCCGCGGTCCTGGGCGCCGCCGAGGGTGCGGCGTTCGGCCTGGGCGAACCCGGCGGCCTGGAGGAAGCGGACGACCGCGGTTTCGGCGGCGGTGCCCTTGGCTTTCGATCGGCTCACAGCAGGACTCCTTGGACGGGCTGGGGTGGGCAGTGGTGGTCGATGAGGACGGGGTGTGTGCAGTGGGGTGCGTGCCAGCGGTCGCGCCAGCGGATGCGTTGGGGGGTGTGGTCGCCGCCGGTGAGGCACCAGGCGAGGCGGGTCCGGTCGGCGGGGATGGTGGCCGGGTCGATGGGGTGGGGGTCGGTGCGGACGTCGAGGGCGGCGACGCGGTCGGGGGTGCGGGCGGTGAGGGTGTCGGCTCCGCAGCGGGGGCACGGCTGGTGCCGGACGGTCTCGGCGGCGCGGGCGGCGCGCTCGGCGACGAGGTGCGGCGGGAGCCGGGTCACGGGGGGTTCCTGTGACGCTTCGGATGACGGATGACGCTTGTGACGCGTAGTTGGGTATGACGGCCCGTGCGCGTGCGCGCATGCGCGATAGAGGGGAACGGGAGAGAAAGCGTCACAAGCGTCATAAGCGTCATGACCTGCGGTGACACCTGCTCCGATGTGTCATTCAATGCGTCATGATCTTGGGTTGATGCGTCATCGGCGGGACCTGCGACCACCCGGACAAGATCGTTCAGGGGGTGACGGGTGTGACGCATCGGCTGAAGGGTGTGACGCTTCACTGGCCGGCCCCCTCGGTCCGCAGGGCGATCCCGTCGAAGAACCGGAACCGGGAGTTGCGGTCCGCGCGCACGTTGTACGGCGGCTTCTGCAGGGTGGAGGCGAACTTCTTCGCGGACACCGGCTCCTCCTCGCCCTCCTGCTGGCACCACGCCTCGTAGGCGCCGCGGAGCGCCCCGGACGGGGTCTGCATGCCGGGGGTGCCGGGCATGCCGAGGACGCAGCAGTCGGCGACGAAGCGGGCGATGGTGTCCTGCTCGCCCTGGTACTCCTCGGTGGCCTGCTGCACGGCGGCCGGGGTGGGCAGCCCGTGTCGGGCGTAGTCGGCCGCGCCCTGGATGAGCCAGGCGAGGATCGCCGGGCCTTCGTGGTCGACGAGGTACTCCTCCAGGCCGGTGTCGCGGAGGTGCTCGGGCACGGTGTTCAGGAACGGCACGAGGCGCAGGCGCCGCCAGAAGGCGGGGCCGCCGGTGCGGACGGCGGGCCGGTGGTTGCCGAGGAGCCACAGGGTGTGGGTGGGGGCGAAGGAGAAGAAGTCCTGCCGCATGAACCGGCCGGTGATGATGTCGCGGCCGGTGAGCATCTTGATGCGGGCCTCGGCGAACCGCTGCCCGTCGTCGAGTTCGGAGGCGACGACGAGGCGGGCGCCGGCCAGCCGTGCGATCTCGGTGGGGTGGCTGTTGGCGGAGGACGCGAGGAGCATCTCGCTGGGGGCGCTGATGGCGTAGCCGGTCTCGCCGATCCCGGCGAGCCGCATGACGGTGTCGGCGAGCGTGGACTTGCCGTTGGCTCCTTCGCCGAATGCGAAGGGGAGGATCTGTTCGCGGACTTCACCGATGAGGGACAGGCCGAGGAGCCGCTGCACGTAGGTGATGAGGTCCGGGTCGCCGCCGAAGGTGTCGTCGAGGAAGGCGTGGAAGCGGGGGGCGGGCTGCTCGAAGTCGGGGGCCACCGAGGTGGATCGGGTGTGCAGCTGCTCGGGGTCGGGTGCGCTTACCTGACCGGTGCGCAGGTCGACGACTCCGGCGGGGGTGTTGAGCTGCCACGGCTTGGCGTCGAGGGTGTTGAGGGGGGCGACGACGCGCGGGTCGGTGCGGGCGACCTTGACCATGGACTCCAGGCCGCGGGCGGACAGGGAGCGGGCTTTGTGCTGGAGGTCGCCTTCGCCTTCGGGGAGGCTGCGGGCGATGTCGCGGGCGAGTTCGGAGACGTGGCCGCGTTCGTCCCAGGCCCAGCGGTGGCCGTCCCAGGTGAGCCATCCGCGCTGGGGGCAGTAGCGGATCTCGTGGGCGTGCCGGTCGACGAGGCGGAGGGCGTTGCCGTCGTCGGTGCGGGTGTAGGTCTCGGGGCCCGGCTCGGGGGCGGGCTCGTCGACCTGGAGGGCGGCGGTGCCGTCGGTCGCCGGGGCGGGGCGGGCGGGGACGGCGGTGAGGTGGCGGGCGGGTTCGGGGCGGTGGCCGTAGCCGCGGCGGCGGAGTTCGCGGGCGGCTGCGGAGTGGTCGCCGCCGTGCTCGAGGAGCGCGTAGGCGCCGGGCTTGGTGTAGGGCACCTCGGGGGTGAACTCGCTGCTGCTGGTGAAGACGTAGAGGCGGTCGCGTTGGGGGTCGCGTCCGGTGGTGGCGGACACGCCGGGGGTGGTTTTGCCGGGGCGTCGCCAGTAGGAGGTGTGGCCGGTGGTGAAGAGGAGCTGCCAGCCGTGGGGGGTGAGGATGTCGGCCCAGCTGGTGCGCTGCTCGAAGTCGTCGAGCGGGGTCAGGGTGTCTGAGCTGGGCTGATGGGCTCCACCCTTAACAAAACCGGTGAAATTATCACGGCCCGAGTTAAGGGTTTCCTCCGGCATCTGGTCGAGCATCCGGGCGATCGCGAAGAGGGCGTCGCGTTCATCGGCGGTGATGGTGGGGATGGTGTCGGGTCCGCCTGCGTTGAGGACCCACGGCCGGCCGGTGGCGTGGACGGGGCCGTGGGAGGGGGCGACGACGACGAAGCCGCCCTGGCCGCGAGTCTCGATGAGGACCTGCTGCTTGGCCTTCGGGTTGGACTCCAGTTCGGCCGGGGTGCTGGGTCGGCTGGCCAGCTTGGTGTTGGGGAGGACGGGCCCGTCGGTGACGCGGTAGATGAGGTGGCCGCCGCCGGATGGGGTGGTCTCGAGGTATCCGGTGCGCAGCCGGTTCCACAGGTCGCCGAGGCCGGAGGCCTGGCAGATCTCGCCGAACTCCGTGGCGACGCCCTCGGTGACGGCGCGGCCTTCGAACTCGAGCATCTCCAGGCCGTCGGAGACTTCGCCGAGGACCAGGCCGAGGCCGGGGTGTCCGTCGGCGAACCAGGTGTGCAGCTGGTCGGGGGTGGCGCGGACGGTCTGGGCGTCCTTCCAGTTCCCGGCGGGCCGCTTGGTGCCGTCGGTGGCCACGCGGACGACGCTCGCGCCGGCGGTGTGCCAGGCGAGTGCGGCGGTGAGCGTGTCCGGCTGGGTGCTCAAGGTGGTGCGCTCCTCGGGTTGGTGGGTGCCCGCCCGCCGCGCGGGTGCGGGGAAGGCGCGGCGGGCGGGGTGGGTCAGCGGTGGTTGTGGATCAGCAGCCAGCCGGGCGCCGGGTGGTCGGCCAGGCCGAGGCGGACGGCGACGTTGTGGAGGGCGACCAGCCAGGCCGTCTCCTCCGACGGGGTGGCCAGCGAGCCGGGCGTGAGCGGCGTGACGGTGTTCTCCTTGGCCCGGACGTGCCGGGTGACGAGGAGCAGCTGGTCGCGGTCGCCGACGACGATGTAGCCGACGCCGTCCGGGGTGTGCTCCTGGCCGAAGCACGCGCGGTCGATGGCGTCGATGTCGGTGTCGGCGGGGATCTCGAAGCCGTAGGCGAGGGCGACGGTGTGGTAGAGGCCCACGGTCAGGCCTCCTGGCTGGTGGCGATGGCGGTGAGCTGGGCGATGCCGTCGCGGCTGTTGGCGGCGAGGGCCATCGCGTCGACCAGATCGGGGTACGCGGAGCGGAGGCGCGCGGTGTGCACGACGTCGGCGGCGTCGATGGCCTCCATGAGCTTCTGGGTGAAGCTGCCGGGCCTGTAGCCCAGGGGGCTGCCGTAGTGGAAGAGGACGTGGCGGGCGGTCTCGCTGCTGATGCCGGGTGCGGTGACCATGGGGTTCCTTCGCTGGTGGTTGGTCCGCCCGCCGCCGCGGCGGGGAGGTGCTCGCGGCGGCGGGCGGCGGTCGGCGGGTCTAGAACGGGGGCTCGCCGCCGGCGGGCGCGGGGCCGCTGATCTCGCCGGTGACGGGGTTCACCCCGGCCGGGGCGGCGTTGGTGGCCCACGGGTCGCCGCCCGGCGCGGGCGCGGCCGCCGCCGGTGCGGGTGCGGGTGCGGGGGCGGGAGCCGGGGGCTGGACGCCGAGGGCGGTGCTCGCGGCGGGGACGTAGCGGGCCTCGTACTGCTTGGGCGGGGACATGCCGGGCCCGGACGGCGGGAGTTCGTGGGTGAAGCGGACGTGAAGGGTGCCGCCGACCTCGAGGCCCTTGGCGCCGGTCTCGCGGACTGCGTCGGACACGGCGTTCTTCATCTGGCCCTTGATGAAGATGCGGCGGCGGCCGTCGTCGTCCTCGATGGAGGGGTCGCGCTGGTCGGTCTGGACGGTGACGACGACCTGCATCATGGGGTCGCCGTCCTTCCAGAACTTCTTCTCGCCGGTCTTGATGTCCCGCTGCTGCTCGAGCTTCGGGGGCTCGGTGATGCGGCCGCCGATGACAGTGCCGGGGGTGGGGAACTTGGCGGTGGGGGCACCGCTGGCGCCGCCCATGAGGAAGCTGTTCGCGTCCACTAATACGTCTCCTGTGCTCATGCGATGAGGGATTCGAAGCCGTGCCGCGGGTTCGCGGCGGGCTGCTGAACGCCCGGGCAGCCGACGCTCAGGTCGGTGCTGCCGGGCTTGAACCACTCGCAGAACCGGCACTTGGCCAGTTCGCTGGTGGGGATCTGGGACCACCAGGTGTGGTCGTAGTTGGAGGCCTGTGCTTCGGGCCCGGTGAGGTGGGCGCGGATGCGGGCCAGGCGGGCGAGCGCGTCGAGCGCGACTTGCCGGTCGTAGCGTTCGGTCCAGACGTGGACGCGGAGTTCGTGGTAGCGGCCGACGAAGCAGATCGCGACGCGCTCCGGCTGCTCGCCGGCGTTCTCCTGGCCGAGCCCGTAGAGGTGGGCCTGGGTGCGGTATTGGGGGCCGGGGCCCTTGCGCCGGTAGTTGTCGAGGGTGGTGTGGCCGACGAGTTTCCAGTCCCACACGGTGCGGGTGAGCCGGTCGTACAGGTCGGTGCTGCCCGCGACGATCGCGGCCTCGATGGCGGACTGCTGGACGGTGACCCGCTCTTCGATCTTGTAGCGGGGGCGGCCGTCGGGCAGCGTGCTCTGCCGGCGGGTGAACGCTTCTTCCATCCAGGTGTGGAAGCCGGTGCCGATGATGGACGCGGCCGGGTCGCCGTCGGCGGCCGAGCGGGGCCAGTCGAGTTCTTTGTAGGAAAGGCGGCGTTCGCAGGGGTCGCCGACTTCGGAGGGCCCGAGCCGCTTCTGGAGGGAGCGGGGGGCGTTGTGGGCGGTGTCGACGATGAGGGCGGCGATGCGTTCGGCGAGCATCTGCCCGGTGTCGTCGGATCCGCTGGTCTTCGCCACGGTGCTGCCTTCCTGCTTGGTGCGGTTCGGGTGGTGCGGGGGCCGGGCCCGCCGGGGGGGGGGAAGTTCGGCGGGCCCGGCCGGTCAGGTGGTGCGCGGCCGCTCGTTGAGGCCGAGCGCCTCGAGGAGCAGGTGGAGGTCGTCGCGGTCGCGGGCCTTGGCGAGGACCACGCGGGACGCGGCGACGCGCTGCTCGCGGGTGACCTCGACGGTGGTGTTGGTGAGCTCGTGGCCCTTGACGTCGCTCACGGCGCGCCGTCCTTGCTGGCGCGCTCCTCGGCGGCCTTCCGGTTGGCGTCCAACTGCGCGACCGCTTCGTCGTGCGGGAGCTGCCGGAAGCCGCGGCACGGGCAGGTGTTGCCGAAGGCGGTGCAGGTGTGCGGGGCCGGGACGGTGTGGGCGAGGGCGCCGTGTCCGCAGGCGCACATCCGCGGGGTGTGCGGGGTGATGCTGCCGCCGCAGGTGCACCGCTGGTTGATGGCCTCGAGCTCGGCGAGCCTGTGGTCGAGGGCGAGGGCCTGGTCGCGGGAGCGGCGCAGCTGGACGGCGAGCGGGGTGGGCGGGTCGCCGGGCCGGCCGCCTTCGGCGTAGACGTCGCCCTGCTGGACGATGCGGGCCGCGGTGCGGGCGGCCTCCTTGAACGCGTCCCGCTCGTCGAGGGCCGCGTCGCGTTCGGCGCGCACCCGGGTGGTTTCGGCGCGGGCGGCCCGGAGTTCGGCCTCCAGGCGGCGGGTGGTGGTGAGCCCGAACATCAGGCCTCCTTGGGGTCGAGGTGCCAGGCGAGGAGCAGGAGGAGTGCGACGGTCTGGAGGCGCGCCCACTGGGCGGCGTGCTCGGCGGCGGCCGCGGCCGGCGCGACGTCGACGTGGGGCAGGTGCCAGTCGTGGTCGGCGGCGAAGGCGGCGGCGGCGAGGAGCGGCAG
>CAMLIA010000199.1 GCA_946479905.1 uncultured Frankiales bacterium
CCGAAGGGCGACACCGGAGCTGCTGGCCCCGTCGGTCCCCAGGGACCGCAGGGACCGAAGGGTGACACCGGGGCTCCCGGCACCAACGCTCAGGCGCTGCCGTACGGCGTCGCGCTCGTGAAGGTGTCCCGTGGCGGCAACCCCGCGACCGCGTGGGCGACGTACGCCACCACCCTCGGCTCCCCCGTCGGTGACACCACAGGCGGCACCTTCCGGTTCACCTGCAACGACGCCCAAGCGCCCTGCACCGTCAGCGTCGCCGGCTACTCGACCGCCGACGGCACCGCCGTCTACCCGCGCGTCAACATCCTCACCCAGAGCCTCAACGGTGGCCCCGAGACGCAGTGCGAGTACGGCGACGGACCCATGTCCGGCACCCTCTCCACCGACGCTGCCGCCCCGACCGCCGTGCCGGTCAACATCGGCGGCTCCGACGACTGCGGCCTGGGCGGTCCGGCCGGCACCCTGAACCAGATCACCGTCCCCGCCGGCTACTACGACGTCACCAGCACCTTCCAGTTCATCCGCTGATCGGACGTCACTCGTCCGCACCCCTCACCGGGTGCGGACCCTGAGATGCCCGACCAACCCCCAAGGGAGACCCCGTGACCGCCATCCTCGCCACCCGCCGCGTCCGCACCTACCTCGCCGCCCGCGCCGCCCGCAGCGACAGCGACATCATCCTGTCCGCCCCCACCCCCGAACGGGGCAGCGGCGCCGACAGCCGCGCCGAGCTGCACGCCTCCGACCTCGAGCTGCTCTGCGAGATGGTCGAAGCGCTGCCGCCCCCCGACGCCGTCCAGTTCACCTTCCCCCGCGACGCCCAAGGCATGGTCCTGTTCAACGACGGGCTCGCCACCGTCCTCCGCGACGACGGCGCACACGACGGCAACTTCGTGAGCTGGTCGACCATCCAGCGCCAGCTCGCGATCGCCCGGCTTCGCGCCTGGGCCGACTTCCTCGACGACCTCCCGGACGTCCGCGTCCTCGGCGGCGACGGGAGCCGGTCGTGACCGCCCTGCCGCCCGGCTGCATCCACCGCACTGGCATCGGCACCGACGTCGTCCCCGCCGACGTCACCTGCGAGCAAGCCGCCCTCGGCATGAAGGTCATCTACCGGCCCTACCCGTCCGCCCGCCCCGACCTCGGCGTCATCACCGAGCTGGTCGGTGACCGCCAAGCCCGCGTCCTCTACCTCGGCGACCGCATCGCCAAGCTCACCCAGCTGTCCGACCTGCACTACTGGAACGGAGACCTCCCGTCATGACCCACATCATCCTCGCCGCCATCGTCCTCCCCGAACTCCCCGAAGCCGCCGACGGCACCACCCCCGACGACACCGACCTCATCGACGCGCTGCAGGCGCGGCTCGAGGAGTTCTACCCCGGCCCCGGCCTGCTGCCCGCGTTCCCGTCGAAGGTGACCGCGACCGTCACCAGCCTCGCCGCCTGCCGCGTCCTCGCAGACGCCGTCGACGTCGGCCTCTCCGAGCCGCCCGACCTCGAGATGACCGGCCACACCACCGTCGCCGTCATGGACGCAGGCACCGCCATCGACGCCCTCAGCCTCCGCACCCTCGACCAGCGAGCCGAGTAGCCTGCTCGCCATGTCCCGACTCCGCGCCCGCGCCCGCCTCGAGCTGATCGACCAGAAGACCGTCGCCACCCACTCCGACCACGACGCCCTGCTCGTCCTCATCCGGCACACCAACCGACGCGGCCGGCACACCTACTACGTCCACGTCACCTGGAACGCCGGCAACGGCACCACCGACGACCTCACCAAGATCCTCGGCATCGCCGCCACCCTGTGGACCGCGCAACGCCGCGGCACCCAGCTCGTGCTGCTCTCCGGCCAAGAATGGGGCGACCGCGACGACCTGTACCGCACCCTCCGCGCCGCCGGCTACACCACCACCCCCGGTGTCAAGCCCGGCGACAAGTCCACCCCGTTCGCGTGGGGACCGGGCTGGACCAAGCGGCGCCGCTCGTTCTCCGCCACCCTGCTACTCCCCACCTACATCGGCCCCGGCACCGGCCCCGACCGCAACAAGCGCAAGGCAGCCGTCGGCGCGATCGTCCACGCCCCCGGCTGCACCATCACCGGCTGGTCCGCCCACTGGGTGCCCACCCAAGGCAACCCGCCCCGCTTCCACGCCGCCCTCGAGATGACCCGCGCCCTGCTCGCCGCCGCCGCGCACTGGCGCAACGCGAGCTCGGGCGGCGCCGACACCAACACCGACACCGGAGCGTCCCTCGCCCCGATGGTCCGCGCCGGCTGGACCGACAACCAGACCGAGCTGGGCCGCATCGTCACCCACCCGCCCAACGGAGCCATCGACCGGATCTTCGCCCGCGCCTCCCGGCCGGCAGCGTAGACTCCCGCCGTTCCAGAGGTTCCCCTCTCGACCGTCAGCCCCGATCGACTCCTTGCGGTCGGGGCTGACGCCTGTCTCAGAGCGAACGCCGCAGCTTCGCCCGACGACGCGCCGCAACCTCCCGGTCCTCCCGGATCCGCCAGTCCTGCCCGTGATCCGGCTCGGCCGCGCCGGCGTGGCCAGCTCGCCGATCGGCGACCGTCCCCAACACCGCGAACACCCCGACCGCAAGCGCGATCCCGATCGCTAGCAGACCCATGATCAACACGGGTGGAGACGCTACAGCACCGTTCGCGGTAGCGTCAGCGCATGGCCCCCGACCCGACCGCTGACTACCTGACTGCGGAGCAGATCGCCGCCGAGCTCGGCGTCCACCCCCAGACCATCCAACGCGCATTCCGCACCGGCGGACTGCCGGGCCGCAAGGTCGGGAAGAGCTGGCGCACCACCCGCGCCGCACTCGACACCTGGATCGCCGGCGGCAACACCGCCCTCGAGCACCGCAACTTCGACCTCGACCTGGAGACCAAATGACCACCGCCGCCCGCCCCGAGCACGTCCCCCTCGACGAGGCCACCATCGAGGACGCCTACGCCGGCCGCATCGACGACTTCCCCCGCGAAGCCGCCACCCCGCGCGGCGCGCTGCTCATCCACCTCCAACGGCTCGCGATGGACTCCGTCCGCTGCCTCACCGAATCCCGCAAAGCCCGCGCCCGCGCCGACGCCCTCGAAGCCGAATCCCGCGAGCTGGACGCCCGCGCCGCCACCACCCGCGACGCCATCGAGCTGCTCGCGCGCACCAGCGAGCAGCAGCCGTGACCGACGCCGCCGCCCCGCTGCCGCGGCACCGACGCCTCACCCGACTCCGCCGCCTCCCCATCCGCCAAGGACTCGTCGTACGCCCCGGCGACCGGCTGCTCATCACCGTCGACGACATGCCCCTCGAGGATCTCCAAGGCATCCGCGACGCCCTCGTCCAACGCCTCCGCCTCAGCGACCACGACGTCGTCATCGTCGCCGGCGACGCCATCCGCAACATCGCCCTCATCCCCCAGGAGACCCAGCCATGACCACCGCCTCCACCCCCGATTCCTACGGCACCCGCGAGGACGACCTCGGCGTCGAGGACATCGCCGGCCGGCAGCCCATGAACGCGCGCGCCGCCGTCGACGCCAGCGAGGAGCGGCTCTGCGGCTGTGACCGCCCCGACCTCTCCGACGACCCCCACCGCCACAACCGCGACGGACTCTGCAACCGGTGGGCCGAGGTCCAATCCAGCGCCCCCGGCTACATGTCCGCCCGCCGCACCTTCCTGCTCGAGCTCAAGCAGAAGGCCGACCAGGACGCCGTCGAGCACGGCACCGACCCCGACCAGCTCGCCGCCACCATCGAACGCGACGGCTACTACCCGCTGCGCCCCCTGCCCCCCGAGCTCGTCGACGGGTTGACCACCTGGGGCGACTTCGGCGGCGCCCAGATGCGCGTGGAGAACCCGCTGCTCTACCCCGACGGCACCGACCCGATGGACCCCGCCGCCGAACCGCTGCACACCGACGCCGGCTCCATCGCCCTCGGCCCCGCCCGCGGCATCCTCTACCTGCACATCAAGGAGACCCACCCGCAATCCCCCGAGGACGGGCACCCCTGGCGCTTCGACACCGACGACGCCCGCCGGCTGCGCGACCTGCTCAACCTCGCCACCGCCCGAGGCATCCTGTGACCGCGGCCGGCTCGAGCGAGGAGACCTGGCTGCGCGGCGACTGGATGCAGACCTTCACCGGCCGGCAGTTCTACCCCACCAGCCCGCTCCCCGACGACGTCGACCCCGCCGACATCGCCCACGCCCTGTCCCTGATCTGCCGCTACGGCGGCCACGCCCGCCGCTTCTACTCCGTGGCCGAGCACTGCGTCCTCATGAGCTACGCCGTCCCCGCCGAGCACGCCCTCGCCGCCCTGCTCCACGACGCCACCGAAGCCTACGTCGGAGACGTCGTCCGCCCCCTCAAGCGCCAGCTCGACGGGTACGCCGACATCGAGGCCCGCGTCGCCATCGCGATCGCCCGCCGCTTCGGGCTCACCGGCCCCGGCTGGGCGTGGATGCCGCCGCCCGTGGTCGAGGCCGACAACCGGATCCTGCTCGACGAACGCGCCACCCTGTTCGGACACGCCCCCGCGAGCTGGAACATCGACCACCTCGAACCGCTCGGCGTCACCCTCGGCTGCTGGGCACCCGAGATGGCCGAGTGGCGCTACGCGAACCGCCTCACCGAGCTCCTCGAGGCACGTCCGTGACCACCGGGCACCAGCACCGCATCGTCCGCCTCCGCCGCCGCGGCGGCCTCCGCTGGTGGCTGCTCCAACGCACCCTGTGGACCACCCGCGACCGGACGTGGGCCATCGAGTCGCCCTACCCCGTCCAGGAGTGCCGGCTGCCCTACCCCCACGACCATGTGCCGATCTACCGGCTCACCGTCCTCGGATTCCTGCACCGCTGGACCGGACTCACCGTCGCCATCGACCCCGACGAACCCAAGCCCGACCCCGACTGCATCGTCTGCTCCCCGAAGAAGGCGCGCGCCCGGCAGCAGACCCGCAACCGCAAGATGGGCGGCTACTCGTCCCCGCCCCGCTGCCCCAAGCACGCCCTCAAACTGCCCCCCGTCGCCCCACCCGGACGCGGGGCGGCGTCGGCGCACGACTAGCGGCTCGCCTGAGCGCCGCAAACCGGCCCCTCTCCGCCGTTCAGCACCCCAGCTGGGGGAGGGTGCCACCCCAACGCTCTGAGGGCCGCAAAACGGCTGCAGCCCCGGTCGCTCCCTCAGAGAACCGGGGCTGCAGGTCTAGCGGGCTGTCAGCACATCGTGCAGTTCGGGTCACCGCAGCCGCTCAGCTGCGCCTGCAGCCGCGCCCGGTACTCGTCCTGCCGCGCCTGCCGCTGCGCCGCACGCGCCTCCATCGCCGCCTCGTACTCGGCCCGGTCGACACTCCCGTCGACCGTGAGCAGGTAGACGTGCTGCCCGCCGACGCTCCCGATCCGCAGGCTCGGCTGGGTCGTGTCCGGGATCAGCGGCACCCGCTTGCCCGTCGGCACGATCGCCACCCGCACCTCCGTCGCCGTCGCCTCGTCGGTCACGACGTGGGCGTAGAGCTTGATCCGCCCGCTCCGGCTCCGCTCGACCCAGAGGTCGCTCGTCGCGTCGAGGATCTGGCCCCGGTAGGTCACCCGTGCGGTGCCGTCCGGCTTGATCCGCAGCGTGTTCCTGTGGATGCGGGCCTCGCCCGGCTCGTAGCCCGGCTGGAAGGCCGAGGTGCCGGCGTCGGTGGTCTGGTCGGTGCTGCTGGTGATGTCGCTCATGGTGAGCCCCTCTCGGGTGGTGGATCCGGGTCGTGCCCGGCTTGCTAACAGTTGTATACCTTTGTTTGCGGAAAGTCCAGTCGCCCTCTACGCGCGCGCGCGCGAGGCCCCGCACTCCCGAAGAAACTCCGGCGGAAACCATCACTACTCACCCACCCCGTTTCCGCAGGTCAACCCCCATATTCCCCGCGTAATCAGCCAAACCCGGTGAGTAGCCAATATTTTCCGCCGCACCCCAAAACCACTCATTTCGCCCCCAAACCCGCCCCCGCGCGGTCGCTGCGCCGCCAGCGTGACTACTCGCGTAGCCATCTGAGTAGTCATCCGAACGCGCCCGTTCTGCCCCCGCCCCGACCGCCGACCGGTGCCGGCGTGGACCCGATTTCCACAGCGCCAGGGCCGGTTTCGTCTCAGGGAGTGCGGTGCGCGTGAGGGTTGTGTGTGGTGAGGGCGTCCTCGCGTACGCGCAAGAGGGCACGGTTCGTGGCGACGCGTGTTGATGCGTGGCATGCTGCGCCCATGACTACCTCGCCCAGCTCCCCGACCTGGTCCGGCCGGCATCCGTCGGTGGCGCACTTCGAGCCGCTGTTCGTCTACGCGCACCTGCCGGCGCCGTTGCGGGAGGTGTCGGCGGCGTTCTCGGAGCTCGCGGAGCGGCTGCTGGGGCTGCTCGAGGATGGCCCGGAGCTGTCGACGGCGTTGCGGAAGCTGCTGGAGGGCAAGGATGCGGCGGTGCGGCAGGCCGTGTTGGATGGCCGGCTCGAGCGGTCGGGGTCGTGACGTTCCGCTGGCCGTACGTCGGTGACGGCGAGGAGCTGCGGCACGTCCGGGACCGGCACGGTGTGGTCTGGCGGGTCGTGCGGGATGGCGGGATGGCGACGTGTGCGGATGCGACGTCGGTGATCTCGGTGGGGATCGCGGAGCTCGCGCGGGAGCGCGGGCCGCTGGAGGAGCTCGGTCCGCCGCCGCCTGCTGATGGGCGGGAGTGCGGCTGGCTGGGGTGTGGCCGGGCCGAGTGCGAGACGGTGTGCGCCGGCACCCCGGCTGACCGGGTGCTGCCTCCGGTGTCGTATGAGCTGCCGGACTTCTCGCCTGGGTCGTCCCACCTGCACGGGTGCGCGGCGGATGCGGCGTCGTGCCGGCCGTGTGACTCCGGCTGCATCCATGCGCTGTTCGACGTCGCGCAGGATCTGGACCGTCGGGTGGCTGCGCAGCGGGTCGTGATCGATCGTCGGGCTCCGTTGAGTCCGTTCCGGGTCGGTGACGTGATCGTGGCCGATGCGGGTGCGGCGGAGGTGTGGGCGTCGAATCAGCGAGTGCTCGCGCACGAGGCGTCGGCGGGTCTGTTCGGGCATGACGACGAGGGGGACTGCTGCCGGCGCGCGAAGCTCGGGATCCCGCAACGCTCGGAGCTGTGCGTGTGTCAGGAGCCGCGGCCGGCGGTCGGGGAGGGCCAGCCGGTGCCGGTGGGCGCGTACATCCGGTGTCTGGGGTGCAGGCGGCTGATCGAGCCGTGAGGCGGTTCGACGCGGTGGCGGCGATGCAGGCGGCGATCCTGGCTGGCCGGCCGCTCCACCACTCGGAGTACCTGTCGCCGGACG
>CAMLIA010000200.1 GCA_946479905.1 uncultured Frankiales bacterium
CCCGATGACGCGACCACCGTGCTGGCGATGCTCGTCACCCGCCGCGAGGAGCTCATGGAGCTCTACATCACCACCGTCAACCGGCTGCACGAGGTGCTGACCCACCTGATCCCAGGCGGAGTCGGGAAGAAGCTGCGCGTCGACGCGACTCGCTCGCTGCTGTCCGGGGTCCGGCCCCGCGACACCGTCGGCAAGGCCCGCAAGCAGATGGCCCTGGACTACCTCGCCGACCTCGAACGCCTCACAGCGCAGATGAAGGAGCTGAGGAAGCAGATCACCAAGGTCCTCGACGAGCGGAGCACATCGCTGCTCGAGATCGACGGCATCGGCCACCTCGGAGCGGGGAAGCTCCTCACCGAGGTCTACGACATTCGGCGCTTCCCGAGCCGGCATCACTTCGCCAGCTACGCCGGCACCGCACCCATCGACGTGTCCTCCGGCGACAACGACCGACACCGCCTCAACCGCGGCGGCAACAGGCGCCTCAACCACGTCGTGCACATCGCCGCTGTCACCCAGGCCCGGATGCCTGGCGTTGGCCAGGACTACTACCGGCGCAAGCGCGCCGAGGGCAAGACCCACCTCGAAGCCCTGCGCTGCCTCAAGCGACGCATCTCCGACGTCATCTACCGCAGCCTCATCAGGGACCTCGCATTAGCGAGCCCGGGAGGACAAGTGGGGGCGTCTCTTCAATCCAGCGCGGCCGACACGATCCCCATGGTCGGCACTTCGGAACAGTCACAGCCCGGGCTCGAAACCAACGATACGCCCGCCGTCCCCGCCGCGTCTTGACACAGAGGGGAACCCTTCTTCGCGGTTGAGGCCAGGCGCACTCGCCGCCGTGGCAGGGCGTGTTCCTGCCCGTCCCGACTGGCATGCTGACGCGTATGGACGAAGCCGATGCAGCAACGTGGGGTGCGTTCCGTGACCGCGTTGAGGTCGACGGCTCTGTGGCGGCAGACGGTGACGTGCTTGGAGCCTTCTTCGGCCTCTACGACTACGCCTGCGCCCCTTCGGTCCGCTTCGACTGGGATTCGTGGGCGCGCTGCTACATCAACTGCGATCACGGCGAGTGGTATCACGATTCACATCTGCTGAACTTCACCGAGGCGTTCGTGAAAGCCAAGCGAGAGTGGCTGGCAGGATCGGAGCACCCGACAACGTCCGAGGAAGAGGCCACCGACAACGGTGGGCAGGGTGTGCCAGACGTCGCAGGCTAGGAATGCCGCTACATCATCTCGCGTATGGGCCCGGTTCCGTGCCACATACGTGCCAGATCGAACGGAAGACAGGGGTCAGCAGCGGATCCTTGACTTGTCGCAATCCCGCTAGTTGAGGCTCAAATCAAGCTGTCTGGGCCTGTTGAGAGAGGTCCAGAAACAGGCTCGATCGCGTTATGAGTCCCCTGCTCTGACCAGCTGAGCTACCGCCCCAAGGCAGCATCGTTGCACGGCGATGGATCGGGGTGGGCACCCGTCAGGGGTCGGCGGGGAGCCCTCAGCAGGCCCGCGCCAGGGCTTTCCCCTAACCCCTGGCGGCGCGACGAGCCCGCCTTGAGCGCTGCTTAGGCCGATCGAAAGCGTCGCGGGCTCTTCTGCTCACAGAGCAGAGAGGCAGCGGGACCGTGAAGCAGATCCAGATCAGCAAGCAGCGTCGTACCAGCCGCACCGAGCAGGAGATCGACACCCGGACGCCCAGCGGCCGCACGCTGCCCTACTGAGCGTCAGTGCCTGCCGGACACCTTGTGGTTGATCGTGTCCACCGCGGTCGGCTGCGGGGTCTGGCCCGTGGCCTTCACGTTGTGGGAGGCCTTGGGCTTCTTGGTCTCCCGACCACCCTTGTTCTTGTTCGACACGACAAGCTCCTCTGCAGCGCGAGCACGGTCCGCAAGAGCGGTGGCGCCGCTGTCGCAGGGTCGCCGCCATCGAGGCTGGACCTGACTCTGCCACGATCTTGGCGGTTGCGCTCGCCGGGCAGCGGGAACGCGCGTGGCATGGGCTCCGACGAGGTGCATGCGTTCGTGTCACGCCAGGACTACCCGCTGTACGTCGTGACGACCGAGGCGGACGGCCGCCGGGACGGCTGCCTCGTCGGCTTCGTCACCCAGACCAGCATCGACCCGTGCCGGCTGCTCGTCTGCCTGTCGCGGAGGAACGCGACGCTCCGGACGGCCGAGCGCGCCAGCCACCTGGCCGTGCACCAGGTGACGACGGCCCAGGAGGACGTGGCGGAGCTGTTCGGCGGCCAGAGCGGCGACTGGACCGACAAGTTCGCGCAGTGCGCGTGGCACCCGGGACCGCACGGCATGCCGGTTCTCGACAGCTGCGCCGGTTGGCTGGTCGGGCAGGTGCTCGAGCGGTACGACGTCGGTGACCACGTCGGGTTCCTGCTCGAGCCCGTCGCCGCGGGCACGGTCGACGGCTCGACGGCACTGATGACGATCCACCGGATGCCGCCGATCGAGCCGGGGCACTCGGCGTGACGGCAGAGCTGCCGGACGACGTCGCGGAGCTGGCCGACCGGTACGCGATGCCGGCAGGGTGCGTGCGGGCGAACATGGTGATGAGCCTGGACGGTGCGGCCGCCGTGGACGGCAAGGTGCGCCCGCTGTCCTGCCCCACCGACCTCGCGCTGCTGCGGTTGCTGAGGGCGCTCTCGGACGTCGTCCTGGTCGGCGCCGGCACGGTCCGGGCCGAGGGCTACGGGCGCTTCGCGCTGGAGCCGCACCTGGCGGACCTCCGTGCGGGACGTGGCCTGACGACGCCCCCGACGCTGGCGATCGTCACCGGCTCGCTCGACCTGCGACCGGAGGCGACGGTCTTCGCCGACCCGGCGGTCACGCCGCTGCTGATCACCACCGCGGCGGCGGCCTCCCGTCGTACCACGAAGGGGTGGAACGCCGAGGTGGTCGTGGCCGGGGAGGAGCGCGTCGAGGTCACCGACCTGCTGGACGTGCTGAGGGCGCGTGGTCTCAGCCGGGTGCTCTGCGAGGGCGGGCCGCTGCTGCTGTCCCAGCTGGTCGCATCCGACCTGCTCGACGAGCTCTGCCTGACCTTGTCGCCGCGGCTGGCCGGGCTGCAGGACACCGCTCCAGGCAGCGTCGCCGAGGTCCGCGACCTCGAGCTGCAGCACGCGCTGACGAGGGACAGCTTCCTCTACCTGCGCTACGGCCGGCCTAGTCCAGCGTGACGTTCGCGAGATCGACGGCACCGCCGAAGGCCAGGGCGGAACGGGCGTGCCGGACCCTCGAACCGACGATGGCGCTGCTCACGCCGAAGCTGCGCGGCACGACGACGGCCTCCTCGACGAGCCGCCGGTCCAGCGCCGACCACATCGCCTCGCGGGCGTCGCTGTCCGGCTCGGCGTTGGCGGCGTCCACCTGCTGGTCGAAGCCGCGGTCGCAGTGGCCGGCGACGTTGTGGTTGCCGGTCGGAGTGAGGGCTGCGCACGTGAACAGCGGCGGGAGGACGGCGCTCGCGGTGGGCCAGTCGGGGTACCAGGCGTAGCTGACCAGGTCGGGCTGGGTCGCGGGCACGCCGACCACGGCGTAGTAGTCGGCCGCGTCCACCACGCGCACCAGCAGGCGGAACCCGGCCTTGGCCAGCGCGGCCGTGAGCACCGACGCGACCTGCTGGGCGCTCGCGGTGCGCGGCACCGCCGTGGTGACGGCGACCCCGCCGGGATAGCCCGCCTCCTCCAGCAGCTGCTTCGCCAGCACCGGGTCGCCGGCCTCGTCCTTGGCCTTCTGGCCGTAGCTGTCCAGGTCCTGGTGACCAGGGAACCTGGGCGGCAGCAGGTCAGTGGCCGGGGCGCCCACCGCGTCGCCGCCGGACGCCGCCCGGGTCGCCGCCAGCGGGTAGGCCACCTCGAGCGCCTGCCGGACCTTGAGGTCCGTGAAGGGCCCGCGCCGCAGGTTCATCGCGGTGAAGAGCACCGACCCGTCGGGGCCGCGCACCACCCGGGAGTCCGGCAGCGAGCTCGGGACCTCCGCCACCGGCTTGTCCGTCACCGCGTCCGCGTCGGTCCCGGCACTGGCCGCGAGCCGGCGGTCGATGACGGCACCGTCCAGACCGAGCTCGGCGACGATCTCGTCCGGCCCGGCCGTGACCGCAAGGTCGGTCGACGCGTCCCAGTCGGGGTTGCGCACCAGGCGGAACGACACCCCCGGCTTCAGGCCGGCCACCTCGTACGGTCCGCTGGCCCGCGGACCCTGCACGGGCACCGGAGCGGTGCCCGTCAGCGTCACCAGCGAGTCGGCGTCGACGAACGGCTTGGCGAACACCAGGACCACCGTCGCCGACCCCGCCGCCCGCACGTCCGCGAGCAGGCTCAGCGACGACGACCCACGCGCCTGGGACCGGCGGATCCCGCGGACCACGTCGGTGGCGGTGACGGTCGCGCCGTCCTCGTACCGGCAGCCGGGTCGCAGGTGGTAGGTCCAGACCCGCCCGCCGCGGGACGCGACGCCCGGAGCGGCCGCCAGGTCGGGAACGAGGGTGCGGCCGTCGGTGCCGTAGGTCATCAGCGTCCGGTAGACGAGGCGACCCACGTCGCGCTCCTGCGGCGTGACGAGCAGCGCCGGGTCCAGGGACGGGTAGCTGCTGGCCGACAGCAGCCGCAGCACTCCCCCGGCCGGCTGGCTGGGCACCGGCGCCGGATGCGCGGTGCCCCCGCCGTCCCCCGCCCGCACCACCGCCGTGGCACCGCCGGCGAGCAGCAGGGCCGCCGCGACCGTCACGGCGAGGCGGCGGCGCCTCACAGGGGTCACGGCTCGACCCTAGCCGCGGCACGGCGGAACGACACCGTTGTCATTCGTTCACCCGTTTGGCCCTACTGGACCCTCGACCTCTGGTCGAGACAGCACTCATGACAGCTCTTCCCCTTGCGCTGCGCCTGCTCCAGGGCGGCATCCCGCCGACCCTGCTCATCGACCTGCTCGACCCTGAGGGCATGAAACGGGCGCTGGCGTCGGAGCTGACGGCCTCCGACGTGCTGCGCGCCCCCGCCCCGATCCCGGTGCGGCAGGTCCGGAGCGCCTAGACCTCGTCGGCGATGAGCGAGCCCAGCCCGACGAGCTCGATCGCGCGCTGCACGATCGGTTGCGGGTGGGTCACCAGCAGCGCGGCGCCGCGCGCCCGCTGGGTCTTCAGGGCGGACGCGATGACGGCGATCCCGGAGCTGTCGAGGAACGCGACGTCGGTGAGGTCCACGACGAGCTCGTCGGGCTCGTCGGCGAGCGCACCCTGGACGTCGCGACGGAACAGCTCGACCGTTGCCAGGTCCAGCTCTCCGGAGGGACGGAGCACAGCCATGCCGTCGACCCTAGGCAGCGACCGGCTCGAGCGGTAGTGGAGGCTCGTCCCTGACCGCGGTCCGCGCGCGCAGGAAGACCACGAAGAGCAGGACGAGCATCGCGGTGCGCCCCCAGATGCCCAGGACGAGTGCCTGGTAGGGCCGGCCGTAGTCCGCCGCGGGGGTCCCGAGCGCGTAGTACCAGCGGAACAGGCCGACGTACATCAGCAGGTCGAAGACCATGTACGCCGTCCACCACCCCCACCGGAGTCGCAGCAGGCAGAAGAAGGGCAGCAGCCACAGGGCGTACTGCGGGCTGTGCGCCTTGTTGGTCACCATGAAGACGGTGAGGATCGCGCCGCACACCTGCACGAACGGGAACGCCCCCTCCCGCACGGCCCGCCGCCAGCCGACCGCGCAGGCGATCGCGATGCCGAGGACCAGCAGCAGGGGCACGACCGTGTTGAGGGTGTCGGTCGCGACCGGCTTGTCGAAGCCCCAGTACCAGACCGAGTTGGCCGTGATGTCGGCCGCGCGGTCCTTCTGGAAGGCATAGGGCGCCCACCAGCCGTTCGGGTTGCGGACGATGAAGTAGGCGTTGACCGCCACGCTCACCCACAGGAAGGTGCCGAGGGCCTCGGACAGGCCGCGCTTGCGCCGCCACAGGTCCAGAGCCAGAGGTACGACGAACAGCAGCGGCCAGAACTTCAGCCAACCGCCGACCGCCAGCAGCGCCCCCGTCAGCGCCCACCGCTCGCGCCACCAGGCGTAGAACGCCGCGGTGGTCGCGCACACCACCAGCAGGTCCCAGTTGTGGAAGGAGTACCAGATCAGCGGGGGCGCGAGGGCGTAGAGCAGCGCCCGCCACCGCACCATCCGGCTCAGCAGGAACGCGGTGAGGAAGCTGAAGGGCGCGAGCAGCAGCGCGCTGACCTGCAGGAACCCGCCGTCGTGGTGGGTGAACAGCGAGGTGAACCAGGCGAACAGACCCGTCAGGACCGGGTACTCCAGCGTGCCGCCGGTGAGGTCGTCGACGCCGTTGGTCCGGACCAGCTCGCCGTGGACGTACGGGAACCGGTGCTGGTCGAGGTGCCGGTTCCAGAACAGCACCTGGATGTCGTTGCTGCACAGCGCCTTGTCGCGCTTGGCGTTGTAGTTGTCGACGCCGATGCACTGCGCCTTCAGCAGGAAGCCGCCGAGGGTGAAGACCCCCACGCAGACGAGCAGCACGGCCAGCAGCCTGCGGGTGGCGAGGTCCACGGCCGAGACGCTATCGGCTCAGTGGCCGTCACCATGGGCGTCCTCGGTCGTTGAGCACCAGTGCAGACCGTCCCCTGACGGCCGTCCAGCCCGCAAACCCCCCTATGCGGAAGGCGTCACCGATGAAGATCTCCCGTCGTGCGAGAGCCACCCTGCCCCTCCTGACGCTGTCGTCGCTGGCCCTGGGCACCTGTGCCCCCGCGGCCTCCGCGACCGACCTGCCGCCGCTGCCGACGCTGCCGACGCTCAGCGCTCCCCAGCTGCCGGTCCCGCTCCCCGTGCCTGTTCCCCTTCCGACCGCCGACCCGGTTCCCGCGCCGACGACCGCGCCCACCGTCGCCCCGACCACTGCTCCCACGGCCGCCGCCCCGAAGCCGGCGACCGCACCTGCCGCGCCCCGACCGGCCGGCACCGGAGTCCACGCCGCCGCGGCCCGCCGCCCCGTCTCGTCGGCGGCCCACTCCTCGGCAGCACGCTCCTCGGCGGCCCTGTCCTATGCCGGCTTGTCCTCCGCGCGCCTGATGGACGCGGCCCCGGCGGCGCAGCCGCCCGCTCCCGCCATCGTCCCGCCGGCGCCGGCGCAGGTGCTCCCGACGCCGGCGCCTGAGGTCCGGTTCGTCCAGGCGGACCGCATGCGTCACGAGGGCGGTGTGCCCGCGGCGCTCGGCGTCATCGCCTCGCTGCTGGTCGTCGCTGCGGGATCCGTCAACGTCGCCGTCCGCCGCCGCACCGACGGCTGATGAGCTTGCTCCCCCATCTGGACTCGAACCAGAAACCCTTCGA
>CAMLIA010000201.1 GCA_946479905.1 uncultured Frankiales bacterium
GGCTGCCCGTGCACATGGTCGAGCAGGTCAACAAGATCCGCCGCGTCGAGCGCGACCTCGTCGTGCAGCTCGGCCGCAAGCCGACGGCCGCCGAGATCGCCGTCGAGGTCGACCTCACCCCCGAGCGCGTCGAGGAGATCCGGTCCTACAACCGCGACCCCGCCTCGCTCGACGCCCTCATCGGCGAGGACAGCGACGCGTCCCTCGGCGACTTCATCGAGGACGAGCACGCGGTCATGCCGGGCGAGGCTGCGGCCTTCCTGCTCATGCGCGAGGAGCTGTCCGCCGTCCTCGCGTCGCTGACCGACCGCGAGCGGCGGGTCATGGAGATGCGCTACGGCCTCGTCGACGGCCAGCCGCGGACCCTCGACGACATCGGCAAGGACTTCAACCTCACCCGCGAGCGGATCCGCCAGATAGAGGGCAAGACGCTCTCGAAGCTGCGCCACCCCTCCCGCTCCGCGTCGCTGCGCGACTACCTCGACGACTAACCTGGAAGGCGTGCTGCGCGTCGTCCTGAGCCCGAAGTGGCTGTGGCGGCACCTCCTGCTGGTGGTCGCCGTCGGCACCTGCTTCGTGTTCGGGCGCTGGCAGCTGGGGCGCGCCGAGGACCGGCACTCGATCCTCAACTGGTCCTACGCGATCGAGTGGGCGCTGTTCGGCGTCTTCGCGATCGTCTGCTGGGGCTGGTACCTGCGCGACGACCTCCGCGGCGAGGAGCGTCCCGAGGAACCACCGGCTCCCGTCTACCTGCCGCAGGCCCAGCCTGTCAGCGACGACGAGGACCCGGACCTGGCCGAGTACAACCGCTACCTGGCCTCGCTGAACAAGGGACCCGAGTGACACCACCCCAGCACGGCGGCACCCCCGGGTCCTACCTCCCCCTCACGCTGTACCGCGTCATGGCGAACGTCGTCGGGGTCGGTCTGGTGCTGCTGTTCGCGAGCCTGCCCTACCGCTACTGGGCCCCGCACTACCACCGCGAGCCGACGGCGGCGATCGGCTTCGTGCACGGCATCCTCTACATGGTGCTGCTCGTGAGCATCGCCAACCTCGCGTTCCGTCGGCGCTTCCCGATCCACTGGATCGTCTACGTCGCCCTGGCCGGCACCATCCCGTTCCTGTCGTTCGTGGCCGAGCGCGCGGTCACCGCGCGCGTCAGGGACGGCCGGCTCTGACCCGAGCCCGCGGGTGCTGCGCCACGTGCCGCGTGACCAGCTCGAGCAGCTCGGGGGTCAGCGCCGAGCGCGGCACGAACGAGAACAGCCGCTGGTTGAGCGCGTGCATCAGCACCAGCCCCTCCGGGATCGCCGACCAGCCGGCGTAGTAGGCCCAGTCGACCCGGCTGGCCGCCGTCGGGATCGTGACGAGCACGCCGTCCTCGGAGGCCTCCATCGACGTGTCGAAGCCGAGCATCGGGGCCTTGCGGGTGGCCCGGCGCAGCGAGCCGCGCGTCGCGACCGCCAGCACCGTGACGCCGATGGCCACGGCGTAGAGCGTGAACAGCCACTGCCCCAGGACCAGCCCGAGCAGCCCGGCGACGACGAGCAGCGCGCCGATCGACCGGACCTTCGCGAGCAGCCCGCGCAGCCGCAGCTGCTCGAGGGAGGCCGCGGCCAGCTCGTCCGCGGTCGGCCGGTAGACGACCCTCACCGCGCCCGGGCTAGTGGCCGTCGACGCAGCCCTTCTGCCCGGAGCTGTTCGGGTAGCCGGTCCCGGCGTTGTAGGCGGCGTTGCTCCACTCGCCCTGGATCTTCCAGTGGGAGCCGTTGGAGAACGTCACCGAGGGGACGTTGAACGTCCAGGCGCACTTGTCGCCGTTCTCCGCACCCGAGCCGTCGTACCAGGCGTTCAGGGCGGGATCGGTCATCGCCTCGGCGAGCTCGTGACCGCTCACGTTGGCGAGCGCCGCGAGCCCCTGGGAGTGCCCGGTCGTGGTGTCCCCCGGGTCGCAGCCCGGGTCGCCGTCCAGCTTCCAGAAGAAGGCGAACTGGACCGCAGTGCCGCGGATGGTGCCGTTGGAGTGCCACGCGCAGTAGTTCGCGTTGCCACGCGGGAGGTCGGTGTACACGGGGTAGTAGCCGTTGGACACCGGGTTGGCGATGTTCCGTGCCACCGCGGTGAGGATCGCCGAGGTACTGCTGCCACCGGAGGCCTGGGTCGTGTCGATGTGGTGGCCCGCGTAGCTCGAGAGCGCGCCCACGGCACCCGTCGTGTCGGTGTACTCGATCGAGGTCTTGGCGTAGTTCGAGTTGCTGAAGCCCTGGTACCAGGAGTCGAGGCCGGTGATCTTGTCGCCGGAGTAGCTGCCCCACGAGGTGCCCCAGAAGATCGCCTCGGTGACGGTGTTGTCCTTGAGGACCGGGCCACCGTGGTAGGTCATCAGGGTCCGCGACGTCGGCCTCGCGCGGTTGGCGTAGTGCGCCCGGTCGTAGTGGTAGACGACGTTGCCGGACGCCCCGGGGTGCGTGCCTGGCGCGAGCTCCGGCGGCGCGGCCGCGGCGGTGCCGACGAGGGCCGGTACGGCGGCCAGCGAGACGGCCGCGAGGGCGAGGACGAGGGAGCGACGGCGCATGAGGGTCTCCGGGACGGTGCGTGTGGTGAGAGCACTGTGGACCACCGCGGGCCGTTCGTCACTAGCGCGAGGGGGTGTCACCCGATCGGCAGGAATGACCAGGTGACTGGCGAAACGTGATCACAACACCCGCTTTGGCCTGGAAGGTCCCCCCGTGCGCCCCCGCCTCCTGCTGCTCGCCGCTGCCCTCACGGCCGCCACCCTGGCTGTCCCCGCCGCTGCCGCGCCCACCACCCTGGCCGACGTGACGATCCCGGCGTCCGACGGGGTCCACCTGGTCGGCGACGTGCACCTGCCGGCCGGGCACGGCAGGTTCCCCGCCATCGTCGACATGGAGCCCTACGGACGGTCGTCGGCCACGACGTACCTCCCGAACGGCTACGCCCACGTCAACACCGACGTCCGGGGGAGCGGGAAGTCCGGCGGCGCGCTGTGCCTGCTCTGCGACCGCGAGCAGCAGGACGTCTACGACGTCGTGGAGTGGGTCGCCCGGCAGCCGTGGAGCAACGGCAAGGTCGTGCTGTACGGCTACTCCTACTCCGCGATCACCGCCCTGCTCGGCGCGGCGAAGCAGCCGCCGCACCTGACGACGGTCGTCGTCGGCCACCCGCCCACCGATCCCTACCGGGACGTGCTCTGGCACAACGGCCTGTACGACCAGGGCTTCGCGGAGCAGTGGTTCGCCGGCCAGACGGGCACCCAGGCGCTCGGGCTCGGTGTCCAGCCGCAGTACGTCGACCGCAAGGACCAGCTGTTCGCCTTCGAGACCCGGATCACCGATGTCGACGGCCCGCTGTACGACGAGCGGTCGGTGCTCACGAAGGTCTCCCGCATCCGGGTCCCGGTGTACGTCTTCACCGGCTGGGACGACATGTACAGCCGCGGCGACATGCGCTTCATCGACCTCTTCAAGGGCCCGGCCCAGCTGTGGATCGACGCCTCCACCCACCACGGCACCGGCAGCTTCGGCGAGGTCGGCGCGCCGTACGGTGGCGGGCCGACCGACCCGTCACCGACCCTGACGGCCTCGCCGCCGCCAGGTCAGGTCCTGAGGTGGCTCGACCACTACGTGAAGGGCAGGCGCAACGGCGTCGAGAGGCAGCCGCGGGTCACCTTCTTCGACAAGGGCTCGCGGACGTGGAGCACCGCGCCCTCCTGGCGCGCTGCCTCGTCCGGTCTCACCCGGCTCTTCCTCAGCGGTGCCCGGAGCGGCTCGGCGCAGTCGCTCAACGACGGCTCGTTGACCACGACCGCCCCGCGCGGGCGGGACAGCTACCAGGACTCCTACGTCTACGACCCCACGACGGGTGCCTCGACGCCCATGGGCATGGAGGGCCCGGACGGGTTCGCGCCCTACGTGCACACCGACCAGCGGCTCGACGACGCGCACGGGCTCACCTACACGACGCCGGCGCTCACGAAGCCGCTGCGGCTCGCCGGACCGGCGGAGCTCCGGTTCTGGGCGATCACCGAGGCGGCCGACATGGCCTGGGTCGCCCGGCTCACCGATGTGGCTCCCGACGGCTCCGAGGTGCCCGTGACCCAGGGGTGGCTGCGCGCCAGCTTCCGGCACGTCGACCCGGCCCGGTCGCGGCCGGGGTCGCCGTACCTCACCGACGACCGCAAGGAGCCCGTGACCGTCGGGCTCACGACCCTCTACCGGCTCGACATCTGGGACACCGCGTACACGGTCGCGAAGGGCCACCGGCTGCGGGTGTGGTTCGCCAGCGGGGACGCGCCGACGCACGAGCCGGTGCCGGCCGCCGGGCGCAACCTGCTCTTCCACGACGCCCAGCACCCCGCCGAGCTGATCCTGTCCACCCGCTGACGACTTCCCTGATCTGGTGCGCACCTCGACCGGTTGACGAGGCCTCCGCCACGCTCAGTGGCGCCCGGGTGGGGTGACGCCGTTGCGCGTGGGATCAGGGAAGTCGTCAGCGGCGGGCGCGTGGACCATCGACCCGAGCGGCGGTGTGCTCTACGCGCTGGACGAGGGCAACGGCGCTGTCCGGCAGCCTCGCGCTGGTGGGCACCACGACCGGCATCGTCGCGGTGGCCAACGTCTAACCGTCGAGGTTGCCGGCCTGCCACTCCGCCCAGGTGTAGTTCCAGTCGGCCATGCCCGCGTCCCACCGCACCGGCTTCACGACCGCGTGGATGATGTTCACCGGGTCGCCGAGCTGGGAGTGGTAGTAGAACCACTTGGCGTCCGTGACCGAGGTGTTGACGCAGCCGTGGCTGACGTTGCGGCGCCCCTGCACGCCGACGGTCTGCGGGTTGGCGTGCACGAAGGCGCCGCCGTTGGAGATCCGCATCGACCAGGGCAGCTTCTCGTAGTAGCCGCCCGGCCCGTCGGTGGGGATGCCGACCGTGCCGGAGTTGTAGGTGTGCGACTTCTCGCGGGTCAGGACGATGTGCACGCCGCCCTTGGTGGGGTACTTGTCCCGGCCGGTGCTGACCTTGATGGTGCGGATCAGCTTGTGGTCGAGGTAGACGTGCATGACGTGCGCGCTGATGTCGACGACGGACTCGTAGTCCTTGCCGATCGTGAAGGCGCTGTCGACGGGGTGGGTCGAGCCCCACGTCTTGGTGCCCGTCAGGTGCAGCAGGCCCAGGTCGGCGTGCACCGCGATCGTCGTGCCCGACGCCCAGTACTTCTGCGCGTGGTAGTGGACCTCGAAGGAGTTGTACCAGCGCCACGCGCCCTCGACGGCGGGCGTCGTCGTCACCCGCAGCCGGGCGAGGACCGCCAGTCGGTTGGCCCGACCGCTGACCTTCTGGTCGAAGCGGACGATGACCGGCTGGGCGACGCCCACGACCGCGCCCGGGCCGGGGCTGATGGTCGCGTGCAGCACCTTCTCGGCGGGTGAGGCGACGTAGGTCTCCGACAGCGTCACGGTCTTGCCGCCGGGGGTCGCCACCTGCGCGGTCACTGCGTAGCTGCGCGCGGGGACCAGGGTGGTCGTCGAGGCCCAGGTGCCGGCGGTGAGGGTCCCGGCGAGCGGGGCGCCCCCTGGTCCGATCACGGTGACGTCGTCGAGGGTGCCGTCGTTGGCGCTCAGCGTCAGCGGCGCCGACCAGGGGACGGTGGTGCCCTTCTGGTGCAGCGCCGCGAGCGTGGGCGGGGGAGCGCTCGGCGAGCTGGCGGGCAGCGTCGATCCGGCGGTCGTGGCGCCGTGCGTGCACCCCGCGGCAAGGCTCACCACGGCCAGCAGGGCGGCGAGCAGGAGGGGGAAGCGGGGTCGCACGGGGGTTCACCTCGAGGGAAAGCGGGATGCGCTGCTACCCATTCTGCCTGAGAACTACCCGATCTGGCGGCGCTGCTCCACCTCGGGCGCCCCGAGGCGGGCGTTCTGCCCGTCCTTCTGGCCCGCGCGCCACGCTGAGCGGTGCACCTGCCGGTCGCCCCGGCCGCCCCGCCAGGTGCCGCGCGCCTGCGACTCCCGGTCGTGGAACGTTCGCACCCGCTCGGCCTTCTCCCGCAGCACGAGCTCGCCGGTCGTCCCCGCCTCCACCGGCCGCTGGAGCGTCCGCTGCCGCGCCTCGTCGAGCCGGGACTGGACCGCGGCGACGTACCCCTCGTAGAACGACAGCCGCCACGAGACCGCCGCCACCGACCCGTGCTCGCCTGCTCGGAGCCGCCGGGCGGCCGCGGAGGCCATCTGGGTGGCCAGCGAGGCCCACAGCTGCTCGACGACGTCGAGGTCGGCGGGGTAGCCGAAGCCGAGCACGAAGGTGGAGTCGGTGGCCACGTTGACCAGCACGTCGTTGGCCTGGGCGACGGCCAGGTAGAGGAAGACCTGCTGGCGGTTGCCCCGCTTGCCGCGCCCGCCGATCACGAGCCGGCGCTGCTCGAAGGCCTCATCGACCGACTTCAGCCGCCGGGCCTGCTGGCGCGCCCGGGCCAGCTCGAGGTCCACGGCGTAGGCCGTCGCCAGCTCCTGCGCTCGCGTGACGAAGGCCTCGGCCTCGTGCTCGTTGGTCGTGCCCTCGGCCTGCGCCAGCAGCTTGCCGATCTTGTCCAGCAACCGCTCCTCAGACACCGTGCTCCCCGTAGCTGACGCGGAGCGCGAGAGCCGCCTCCGGGCCGAGCGCCTGCCCGACGAGCTCCAGCATGCACGCCCGGTACGTCGGTCCGTGGTCCGCGACCCCCGCGCTGTGGAAAGCGACGTGGTGGGCGAGCTCGTGCAGCAGCACGCTCTCCCGCATCGCCCAGGGCTGCCCGTGCTCGGGGAAGGGCAGCGCGATCACCCCCGGCGGCTCCCAGTGCGCCTGGGTGTGGCCCTTCCGGGTGCGCAGCACGACGGGCGGGTACGACGTGAGCGCGCGGTCCGCGTAGGCCTGGGCGGCCTCGAGGGTCCCGAACAGCAGCTCGGTCGGCAGCAGCACCTGCGAGCCGGCGATCGTCGCGCGGGGGGCGCCCCGGCGCGCGGCGTCCAGGCGGAGCGCCCAGTCCCCCTCCGCGGCGTAGACCCGCGCCCGCTGCCCGTCCCGCACCCCGCCACGCTATGAGGTCCATCACAGCACTGGTGGAACAGGTGTGGAACCTGCGACCGTTGTCTGTTGAGTGTCTGAGTGTTCGCGTCCCGAGGAGCCAGTGCAGTGAGCGACCGTCCCGCGCGCATCGCGATCGTCGGTGCGGGTCCGGCGGGGATCTATGTCGCCGATGTGCTG
>CAMLIA010000202.1 GCA_946479905.1 uncultured Frankiales bacterium
TGCGTCTCGGCGGAGCCGAGCGGGTCGTGCGTCTCGGCGGAGCCGAGCAGGTCAGCACTGCGCGTGGGGGCGGCGCCCTCGCCGACGCTGCGGACCCGGGAGGCGACCAGCCACCGGACGGCGAGGCCGACGGCGAGCACTGCCCGCAGCGGGGCCCAGCGCAGGCCCTGGTAGTGCTCGGACAGGTAGCCGTAGAGCGCCTTGTGGTGGGCGCGGAGCATCGTGCGCGGGACGACCTTGGTCGATGCCCCACCGATGTGGGTGATCACGGCCGAGGGCACGTAGACGTTCTGCCAGCCGGCCTCGGCGAGTCGGCGGCAGAGGTCCATGTCCTCGCAGTACATGAAGTACTTCGGGTCGAAGCCGGCGACCTGCTCCCACGCCTCGCGACGCAGCAGCAGGCACGATCCCGACAGCCAGCCGGTCGGCCCCTCGACAGGCGACCCCTGCTCCGCCCGGTAGGACCTCGTCCACGGGTTGGAGGGCCAGAACGGCCCGAGCAGTGCGTGCCCGATGCCGCGGCCGAGGGACGGGAACGCCCGGGCGGACGGGTAGAGCGCGCCGCCGGGGGTGGTGATCGCGGGACCGAGGCTGCCGGCGCGCGGCCAGCTCTCGGCGGCCTTCAGCAGGGTGTCGAGCGAACCCGGGGACCAGGTGAGGTCGGGGTTCGCGACGACCAGCCAGTCGCCCTCGAAGCCGGAGGCGCCCAGGTTGGCGGCCTTGCCGTAGCCGAGGTTGCTGCCGCTCTCGACGAGCGTGAAGTCACCGGTCGGCGGGCCGGAGGGCGAGGCGTTGTCGACCACCACCACCTCGTACGGCTCGGTGGTCGCCTCGGGGAGGCTGCTCAGGAAGCCGGGGAGCACGGCGGCGGACTCCCAGGTGACGACCACCACCCGGATCCCTGCGCGGCCCGAGGCCGGCATCAGCCCGAGAGGGCGCGGGCGTAGCTCGCGAGGTGCGCCTCGGCGCTGTGCGCCCAGGTGAACTCGAGCGACCGCTGGTGGCCGGCCTCGCCGAGGGCGGCCCGCCGGTCGGGGTCGTTCAGCAGGCTGGTGAGTGCGACCGCGATCGCGTCGGAGTCGGGCTCGGTGTAGGCCACCGCGTCTCCCCCGACCTCCGGCAGGGACAGCCGCTGCGTCGTGAGGACGGGCGCGCCGCAGGCCATCGCCTCGAGCACCGGCAGGCCGAAGCCCTCGCCGTGCGAGGGGTAGGCGACGAGCAGTGCGCCGCCGAGGAAGCCCGGCAGGTCGGTGAAGCGCAGGTAGCCGGGCCGCAGCACCCGCAGGTGCGACGGCACCTCGCTGATGGCGGCGTCGATGGTGTCGTCCCAGCCGGTGCCACCCGCGAGCACCAGGGCCGGGGCGTCGTCACGGTCGGCACAGGCCTTGACCCAGCCGCGGACGAGGCCGGGCACGTTCTTGCGGGGCTCGAGCATGCCGAGGAAGGCGATGTAGGGCTGGCCGGCGAGACCCAGGCGGGCCTGGACCCGCTGCTTCTCCTCGTCCGCGGGGACGTGGAACGTCTGCTGGTCCACGCCGTGGTAGGCGACGTCGAGCAGGGTGGCGTCCGCGTCGAGGATGCGGATGAGCTCGTCCCGGGTGGCCTTCGACGGCACCACGCAGCGGGCCGAACGCCGCAGTGCGGTGCGGGTCGCGGAGCGGAAGAAGGTGCCCTTGACCGAGGTGTGCAGGTCGGGCTCGGTGAAGAAGGTCGCGTCGTGGATGGTCACGACGACGGGTCGGCCGGCGCGCAGCGGCATCGTGTAGTGCGGCGAGTGCACGACCTCGGCGCCGACCTGCTGGGCGACCAGCGGCAGGCCGGTCTGCTCCCACGCCAGCCGTGCGGGGCGGTGCGCGATCGCGGCGGGGCCGGCGATGACCTTCGCGTTCGGCGCCATCCGGCCGTAGCGCTCGGCGTCCGCGCGCTGCGAGGCGATGGCGAGGTCGGCGTCGGCCTCGGCGAGAGCGCTCACCAGGCCGTCGACGTACCGACCCACCCCACCCCGGTCAGCAGGAACTGCGGTGGCGTCGACGAGGACGCGAGGTCCAACGTCGCTCACACGTGCTCCTCCGGTCGGGTCGGCTGGCCATGCCTCACCCTACGCCTGTCGCGGCCGGTCCTGACGCAGGTCGGCGTAAGCGCGCCAGAGCGTTTCCGCCGCGTTCCCCCAGCTGAAGGCGGCGGCCCGTCGGGGACCGGCCTCGCGGAGCCGCGCGCGCAGCGCCTCGTCGGTGGTGATCGCGTGCAGGCCGTCGCGCAGCTCGGCCAGGGGGACGGCCAGCGCGGCCCCGCCCGCGACCTCGACGAGCGCCGGTGCGTCGGAGGTGAGGACGGGGGTCCCGAGGCTCATCCCCTCCAGCAGCGGCAGGCCGAAGCCCTCGTCGTAGGAGGGCACCACCAGGGCGGTGGCCCGGCTCATCAGCACCGCCAGGTCGGGGTCGCTGACCCGGCCCAGCAGCCGGGCTCCCGTCGGCGCGTCCCCCCAGCCCTGCGGTCCGGCGCACAGCAGCGGCAGCGACCCGTCGAGGGCGGCGGCCAGCTCGCGCAGCCCCTTGCGGGGCTCCAGGGTGGCGACGGTGAGCAGGTAGCGCTCCGGCAGGTCCAGCCTGGCCGCGCGCTCGTCGGCGTCCGCCGGCAGCGCCAGGTCGGGGCTGACGCCCTCCCCCACCACGAGCACGTCGCGCACCGCGACGTGGCGGGCCAGCTCGTCGGCCACGGCCTGGGTGGGTACGACGACCAGGTCGGCCGTCGCCGCCGCGCGGGCGATCACGGTGCGGTGCCAGGCGACGCCCCGGGGGGTGAGGGTCTCCGGGTAGGTCCACGGCACGGCGTCGTGCACGGTCACCACCAGCGGCCGGTCGCGGCGCGGCGGGTGCAGCGGGGTGGGGGCGTGCACGACGTCGGCGCGGATGCCCGGCCCGCGACCGCGCTCCCAGGCGGCGATCAGCGGGCGTCGCGGCAGCGGCAGCCGCCGCCACTCGCTCGCGCGGTGCCAGGCGGTCCAGCCCTCGACGTCGGAGCCGGCGGGTGCGGTCTGCCGGAGGGCGCGGAACAGCTCGCGGCTGTAGCGCCCGGTGCCTCCGGGGACCGGTGCCAGGCACTGCTCGAGGAGGACGCCGACCCGCACCGGGGTGACGCTAACCGGTGATGCGGTAGGAGAGGGTGACCCGGAGGCCGGCGAGCACCCAGCCCTCCCAGACGATGCCGAACGGCTCGCTGGCGGTGCGGGGCGAGCGGCCGTTGCCGGCGAGCAGGAAGTAGAACCGAGCGGTCTCCCCGGGAGCGATGTACGTGCCGCCCGGCCGCGTCAGGTTGGACAGGATGGTCCCGGGGCGCAAGGTCGACAGCCAGGAGGTGTCCGCCGACGGCGATCCGCCGCTGGTGAGCGAGGCGCTCCGGACCGGGCTCGACGCGTTGATCGCCCAGGTGACGTTGCCGGTGTTCTTCACGTCGTACCAGGTCCTCGCCGTGCCGCTCGACGTCAGCGTCACGGTCGGGTGCACCGCGACGACGGAGCCGGAGAAGACCCCCTGCCGGACCACGACCGGGACCGTCGAGGTCGGTCCGTAGGCGCCCGACGGTCCGACCGGCCGGAAGCCGACCGCGTAGCTGCCGGCAGCGACCTTGAAGGCGGACAGCGGTACCAGCCACTCGCCCAGCTCGCCGGGGTAGACCTCCGCCTGACCGGGCCTGCTCAGGTTGGACGACAGCGCCGGCGGGCGGCTGCTGGAGCTCCAGGCGGCGGTGCGGAACGGCGATGCCGTGGTCGTCGTCAGCCCCTCCGACCCGACGGTCCACGGCGAAGCTCCGATGTTGCGCAGCCGCACCCGGACGGTGGTCGTGCCCATCGGGCCGTTGAGCAGCGTCACCTTGGGCGAGGCGTAGAACCGCTCAGCGGCGCGCGCGGCGGGGTCGGTCCGCACGACGACGAGGGTGGTGACCGCGCCGTCGAGCCAGTGCTCGCCGTCCCAGACGGGCTCGAAGCTCTCGACCGTCGTCCCGGCCGGCCGGCCGTTGCCGTGCAGCACGAGGTCGTAGTGGCCGGTGCTGCCCGGCCCGACAGGGGCATCGGCCTGCAGCGCAGCAGGACGGGTCGGTGAGACCCAGTCGCTGCCGGCGGAGACGCTCGTGCGGTTGCGGTCCCTGGACGTGGCGAGCCGCACGTTGCCGGACACCGGCCACGTGATGTTGCCGGTGTTGGTGGAGGGGATCCGCACCGTGGTGCTGCCGGTGCGGGGCACGACGACCGTCCGGCCGTCGGCGAAGACCGAGGGGGGCTCCGAGCCGGACGGTGTCGTCGTGGCCTCCGGTGTCCCCGCGCGGGCGGAGAAGACGGGGGCGGCCACGGGGATCGTCCACGACACGGTCGGGCCGAACAGCCCGCCGGTGCTGTAGCGAAGCCGGTAGCTGCGCTTGTAGGTGCCCGGCTCGACGTCGTCGCCGTCGAGGTCGAAGCGGAACTCGGCGGTCTCACCGACCTGGACCGTCGTCGTGTTGGTGGGGTCGGTGACGTTCTTGCTGAAGACGCCGGGACGGGTGCTGTTGCCGGCGAGCGGGTCCGGTGTGCCGGGTGCCGTCGCCGAGGTCAGGTGGATCCCGGCGACCGGCCAGGACTGGGTGCCGGTGTTCTTCAGCTGTACGGCGAGCTGGCCGGCGTGCGCGCCCGGCGACTGCACCAGTGACGGGGCGCCCGAGGCGACGACCAGCTTGGCGTCGAGCGAGCCCTTCACGTGCCACCAGTTGGACCGCAGGCCGGTCGAGGAGCCGGGCCAGCTGTGCGCGTTGTAGATGCCGGCGCCGGTGGTGGTGACCGACGTGGCCGCGCCGGTGCTGTCGTGGCCCTCGAGCACCACGGTCAGGACGCGGCCGCCCCACTCGCCGTTGCCGTCGCGTCCGGTGACCCGCAGCCGGTCGAGGGTGCCGACCGCCGGGAAGCGGGCCTGGATCTGCGCGGCCGTGATGGTCGCGGTCCAGGAGTGCACGGCGCTGCCCGTGACGCCGTCCCAGTCGTCCTGCTGCGCGACGAGGTAGGGCAGCCCGCCGTCGACCGACCAGCCGCCGTTGCTCGCGGAGAACTCGGAGAAGATCGGCTGGCCGTTGTAGGTGCGGACGACGCCGCTGGTGGCCCGCACCGCGTCGTTGGTGCTGGTGGCCTCCAGCGGCGTCCGGGTCCCGCTCGCGGAGTACAGGTTCGTGCCACCGAAGACCTGGCACTGGGTGGTGTCGCAGATGTCGAAGACCTGGTTCGCGGGGGCGTGCGCCCGCTTGTACGCGGCGTAGGTGCGGGCCGCGATGGCCTGGGCCTGCAGCGCCGCGGCGGGCCAGGACGAGCTCGACTCCCGCGGCACGACCCCGAACAGGTAGTCCTCCATGCTCATCACGGCGACCGAGTACACCGTCGTGCTGGTGCGGTACGACGCCTGGACCCCGGTCCGGTAGTCGCGGCTGCTCCCGTCCGGCAGGGCGACGCGGACGAGCGCGGGACCGCTGAACCTGACCGGCCCGACGAAGGTCGTGTGCCCGGCCAGCGCGAACGTCGTCCAGGTGCTGCCGGTGAGCGACGCGATCCGGAACCCGGTGCTGTCGTGGGTGGCGCGCCAGCGCGTCGGGCCGCTCGGCAGCGTCGTGGTCGCGCCGCTCGCGAGGTCGGTGACCTTCAGGCCGGTCGCCGGGTAGACCTGGAGGTCGCGGCCCTCGTCCGCCTGCAGCAGCACCCGGATCGGGGTGTTGGTCAGCGCCGTCTTCGCGGTGTGCGGGTAGTAGAAGCCGGTGATCTGGTCGGCGGTCTTGCCGAGCTCCGCGGCGCCCTGCGCGCCGTACTGGCTCATGCCCCGTCCGTGGCCCCAGCCGTGGCCCTCCATGGCGAACGAGCCGTCCGGCGCGGGGGCCGCGATCTCGTCGGCGCGGGCCGGCGCGGGCGCGAGCACGGGTGCGGCGAGCGCCAGGGCGAGGGCGAGAACGAGCGTGCGCACTGCGGGGTCAGCTCCTTCGGGGTCGTTGCTGCGTTCCCCCAGAGGTCAGGCTCGCACAGCAGCCCCTTGTCACCGGGGAGCGACATCCCTGCGCAGCGCGAAGCCGACCCCCGCCCAGAGCACGTCGCCGAGCGTCTGGACGCCCCGGCTGAGCAGCGCGACGGCCGTCGCCTCGGGCTGCTTGGCGATGCCGGCGAGCGCCAGCACCAGGATCGCCTCGCGCACACCGGCGCCGGCGGGGGCGATGACGAAGAGGAACCCGGCCGTCCAGGCCAGCGCGTACCCGCCGGTGCTCACCAGCAGCAGGTGCTTGCCCGCCTCGTGCGGCTGGGCCAGCACCAGCGGCAGCAGGTGGATGCCGTAGCAGGCCCACATCGCCAGCGCCCACCCGACGGCGGCGAGCACCTGACCGCCGTCCAGCGGCTGCTCCGGGAGCGGGCGGCGCAGCGTCCGCAGCGCGGTCCGGACCAGCCGGTCGAGCACGGGCGGCGCCAGCGCGACGACACCGACCGGGAGCGCCAGCAGCGCCCACCAGTACTGCCGGAGCACGTCCGGGCTGGTGAACGGCAGCACCGCGGCGGCGACCAGCAGCCCCGTCGCGGTGAGGACCCCGAGGAACACCAGGCCGGCGGTGACGATGCGGGTCCGCGGGACGCCGTGGTCGCGTGCCAGCTCGGCCTGGGCGGCCACCGCGAACACGTTGCCCGGGAGGTACTTGCCGATCTGACCCACGAAGAACACGTGCAGGCTCAGCCGGACCGGCATCCGGCTGCCCAGCGCGGCGAGCAGCGCGCGCCAGCAGAACGCGCTCGCCAGCAGGCCGGCGAGGGTCGCCGCGAGGCTCTCCACGACCGCGAGCGGCCCGATCCGCCGGAACGCGTCGCCGAGCTGGTCGGACTTGCCGTTCACCCAGAGCCCGATGAGCACCAGCGCGACGACCAGGAACGCCACCCGGACCAGCTGGCGTGACCGAGATCGCGGCGAGGGCTCGGTCACGCGCTGCAGCCTAGAGCCGCCCGCCGCCGGTAGCCTCGTCGCCATGACCGCGTCTGCTCCCGCGCCGGAGACCCCCGGCGTCGTCATCGGCAACCACACCAAGAAGTACACGGCCAAGAACCCGGCCATCAAGTGGCTGACCGAGCGCTTCGTCACCCGGCTGGACGCGATGGTGGGCCAGATCGCCGCCGACCCGAAGCCGGCGACGAACCCGCTCGAGGTCGGCGCCGGCGAGGGCGTCATCTCGCAGAAGATGTTCAACCGCTTCGGCACCGCGGTCG
>CAMLIA010000203.1 GCA_946479905.1 uncultured Frankiales bacterium
GGGCCTGGACCAGGTCGGTCGCCTCCCGGTCGTCGCCGAGCACCAGCACGTCGGTGTCCATCGAGTCGACGGCCTCGTCGAGCAGCAGCACGGCGCTGACGTGGTGGAACGCGGCCACGACGCGGCTCTCCGGCAGGACCTGCGCGGCCTGCTCGGCAGCGCTGCCCTCCGCCACGGGCAGGGCGTACGCCCCCTGCTTGTCGAAGCCGAGCGGGTTGACGCAGTCCACGACCACCTTGCCCGCGAGGACCGGCGCGAGCTCCTCGAGCAGCTCCTTGTGGCCCTCCCACGGCACGGCCACCACCACCACGTCGCCCTTCGCCGCGGCGTCGGCGTTGGACGCGCCGCTCACGGTGCCGGGCAGCCCCACGGCCGCCGCCTCGGCGCGCTCGGCGGACCGCGAGCCGAGGATCACGTCGTGACCCGCCATCGCGAACCGGCGCGCCAGCCCGCGGCCCTGCTCCCCGGTCCCGCCGAGCACGGCGAGGACGGCGGTCTCGGGATCAGGAACGGCCACAGGAAGATCACTCATGAGGAAGGAGTCTGCCAACCTGCGTCGAAGATCGTTCACAGGGCCCGCTGCGAGAGTGGTGGGCCGCCCCCGAAGTCGGGGGCCGGCGCCGGCAGGAGAAGTCCGGCAGGCGTCGAAAGCAGCCACAGCGGAAGAAAACGGACAGGAGTCACGGGGTCATGGAAGAGCAGCGCCGGCGTCTGCGCCGCCTGCGAGCGCAGCGTCCCCCCGTGCTGCCCGAGGTTCGCGAGAGCGCCGAGAGCGTGCTGCCGGACGTGCCGAGGGTCGGCGCGCTCGACGCGCTGCTCCGGGAGATCGACAGCCTCCGGCTCACCCTCGAGACCGACCTCACCCTGGCCGCCGCCGCGGTCGAGAGCGGCGCGCCGCAGGTCGCTGTCGACATCATCGACGGCGACCGTGACGGCGTGCGGGGCTTCGAGCAGCGGGCCCTGGGGCACCTGTCCGAGCTGGCCCGCCCGCGGCGCAGGTTCCGCGTGCCGGCCGCCCCGTTCGTCGCCGCGGCAGCGGTCGCCGGCTTCGTGCTCGGGGTCGTCCCCCACACCACCCCGGCGCCGACCGATGCCCAGACGGTCAGCGCCGACTCCGCGACCGAGAGCCTCAACCAGCTCACGACGGCCGCGAGCAACGGCGAGACCGACGAGGCCATCCTGGCCGCCAACAGGATGCACGCCCAGCTGCTGGCCGTGGTGGCCCAGGCCAAGACCGACCCCGCCGCCGCCCAGCAGGCCCTCGCGCTGCTGCGCGCCGAGCAGTTCGTGCTCGCCAACGCCGGCACCCACTCGGTCGCCCTGACACAGGCGCTCGCGGCCTCCCGCCAGCTCACCAGCCGCATCCTGCTCGTGCTGACGCGCGCCGCCGGCTCGCCGGCCCCGCACGGCGTGCCGCCCACGTTCACCGTCGTGGCCCCGTCGCCCGACCCGCGCACGACGAGCTCCCCGAAGCCGACGGCGACCGCGACGGCCTCGACGAAGCCCCAGCCGAAGCCGACCACGACGGCCGCGCCGCCGGTGACCCCGTCGCCCAGCCCGTCCGGATCGCCCTCGGGTCGCGGCGGGCTGCCGAGCTCGCCCGGCTTCGGCTAACTCGCTGGACGCCGCCCCGGGCCTCTGCCACGGTGCGGCTGCGTGAGACTCCTGGTCGACACCGCTCCCCTGCGGCAGCACCGGGACTTCCGCCTGCTCTGGGTCGCGCAGAGCGTCACGGCCCTCGGCAGCATGATCACCTACGTCGCGGTGCCCTACCAGCTCTACCGGCTCACCGGCTCCACCGCCGCGGTCGGCGCCCTGGGCGCGGTGGAGTTCGTCGCGATCCTGCTGACGGCCTTCGTCGGCGGCGCCCTCGCCGACGCGGTCGACCGCCGCTGGATGGTGCGCCTGACCGAGGGGCTGATGCTCTGCGGGTCGCTCCTGCTCCTCGGCAACGCCCTGCTCGACGAGCCCAGCGTCGCCGCGCTGTTCGTGCTGGTCTTCTTCCTCACCGTGGCGGACGCCCTGCAGCGGCCTTCGCTCGACGCGCTCCTGCCGCGACTCGTGCCGGTCGAGCAGCTGGTCCCGGCGGCGGCGCTCAACAGCTTCCGGATGACCGCCGCGATGATCGCCGGCCCGGCCCTCGGTGGCCTGCTGATCTCCGCGAGCGGCGTGGCCTCGACGTACGCCGTGGACGTGCTGACCTTCGCTGTGTCGCTCGTGGCGCTGTCGCGGATGCGGGCCGTGCCGCCACCGCCGGAGGCCCAGCCGCCGTCGGTGCGCAGGGTGCTGGAGGGCGTCCGGTACGCCCGGTCCCGCCCCGAGCTGATGGGGACCTACCTCGTCGACATGAACGCGATGTTCTTCGGCATGCCGAACGCGGTCTTCCCCGCGCTCGCCGTCGGCTTCGGCGGTCCGGCCGCGCTGGGCCTGCTCTACAGCGCCCCGGCCGTCGGCGCGCTCGTCGCCTCGGCCACGAGCGGCTGGACGCACCACGTGCACCGGCACGGGCTGGCCGTGCTGTGGGCAGCGGGGCTCTGGGGCGCCGCCATCCTGCTGGTCGGGCTGTCGCCGTGGCTGTGGGCCGCGCTGCTGTTCCTCGCCCTCGCCGGCGCCGCCGACATGGTGAGCGGGGTCTTCCGGATGACCATCTGGAACACGACGATCCCCGACCACCTCCGTGGCCGGCTGGCCGGGATCGAGCTGATCAGCTACTCGACCGGGCCCACCCTGGGCAACGTCGAGGCCGGCGGGGTCGCAGCCCTCACGTCGCCGCGCTTCTCGGTCGGTCTCGGTGGCGTGCTCTGCGTGGCAGGGACGCTGGCCCTGGCGGTGGCGCTGCCGGCCTTCCGGCAGTACGACGCCAGGTCAGGCCAGCTCGAAGCGCACTGACCTCGACAGCGGGTCGGCGGCCGTGAGCCGGACCTGGACCGCCTTCCCGAGCGGCGGGTCCGTCGCCTCGAGCTTGCCGCGCACGGCCGGGTTGCCGAGCTGCACCGTGCCGCTGTGCTCGTTGGCCTCCACGACCACAGCCGCGAAGGTCTCCCCCACCCGGTGCTGCAGGACCATCGCCTCGGCGAGGTCGACCACGGCCCGGTCCAGGGCGTGGGCGCGCTGGTCCGCGGCTGCCATCTCCTCGGGCAGCCGGGGCAGCGCCTCCCTGGCCCACCCCGGCACCGGGGTCCCGGCGCACAGCGCCAGGCAGACCTCACCGACGTAGCGGTCGGCGAGCCGGCGCAGCGGTGCGGTGCAGTGGGCGTACGGCGCGGCCACCGCGCTGTGCACCGTCACCGCGGGCGGCGCGCCGTCGAACGCGGTGTAGCCGGCGCCGCGCAGCAGCCGGGTCGCCAGCGTCAGCAGGGCAGCGTTCGCCGGGACGGCCGGGTCGAGGGCGCTCAGGACGTCGCCGTAGCTCTGGTCCTGCGGCCAGCTGACCCCGAGCGCCTGCGCGCTGCGGCGCAGGCTGGCGACGGCGTCCGCGGGCGGGGTGGGCAGGGTGCGGAGCAGCCCCACCCCGCCGTCGAGCATGAGGCGGGCAGCAGCCATGCCGGTGAGCAGGCTGATCTGCGCGTTCCACTGCTCGCACGGCAGCGGGACCCGGTAGGAGAGCGCCCCGTCGGGACCCACCTCCTGCTCCAGGCTCGGCAGGTCGACCGCCCCCCGCTGCCGGGCGAGCGCCAGCCGCTTGCGGCCGATCTCCCCGAGCAGCACCAGGTCGGGGGTGGCCGTCCCGGCGTCGAGGTCGCGCTGCACCCCCTCGTAGTCCAGCTTCCGTCGCGACCGCACCAGCGCCCGGGTGACGCGGGTGCTCGTCAGGTTGGCGTCACCGTCGAGCTGCAGCTCCCACACCAGGGCCGGCCGGTCCTGGTCCGGCAGCAGGCTCGCGTGGTCCTCGCTCAGGACCGGCGGGTGCAGCGGCGACCGGCGGTCCGGGGCGTAGAGGGTCTCGCCCCGGCGGTGCGCCTCCGCGTCCACGGCACCGCCCGGACGGACGAACGCGGCGACGTCAGCGATGGCGTAGAGCACCTGGTAGCCGCCGGCAGTCGTCGACAGCGCCATGGCCTGGTCCAGGTCGACGCTGCCCGCCGGGTCGATCGTGAGGAACGGCACGTCGGTGCGGTCGGTGTCGGGCAGGGCGGGTGCGGCCGCTGCGGCCTCGGCCTCGGCGAGCACCTCGGGCGGGAAGTCCCCGGGCACCTCGAGCTCCGTGCGCAGGGCGTCCCACCCCGGGACCGGCGTGGGCAGGCGGTAGCGGGGACTCGGCACCCGTTGGACTCTAGAGTCCTGCCGTGCGCGCGGTGGTGTACGACGAGTTCAGGGGTCCGCTGTCGGTGCGGGACGTCCCTGACCCGGAGCCGCCCTCCGGCGGCGTGCTGGTCCGGGTCGAGGCGACCGGTGTGTGCCGCAGCGACTGGCACGGCTGGCAGGGCCACGACGCCGACATCGCCGTCCTGCCGCACGTGCCGGGTCACGAGCTCGCAGGCACCGTCGCGGCGGTCGGTGCGGGCGTCACGCGCTGGTCGGTCGGGGACCGCGTCACGGTGCCCTTCGTCAACGCGTGCGGCGGCTGCGAGCAGTGCGCCGAGGGCAACGGCCAGGTCTGCCCGCACCAGCGGCAGCCGGGGTTCACGCACTGGGGCTCCTTCGCCGAGCTCGTCGCGCTGCACGCCGCCGACGTCAACCTCGTCGCGCTGCCGGACGCCATGTCCGCGGTGACCGCTGCCTCGCTCGGTTGCCGGTTCGCCACGTCGTACCGGGCCGTGGCCTCGGTGGCGCGGGTGCAGCCCGGCGAGCGCGTCATCGTCTTCGGCGCCGGAGGCGTCGGGCTGTCCGCCGTGCAAATCGCCGTCGCCCTCGGAGCGGTCGTCGCGGTCGTCGACCCGAACCCCGCCGCGGTCGAGCTCGCCCGGTCGATGGGGGCCGTGGACGCGGTGGAGTCGCCGCACGTGACGATCGACGCCATCGGCGACCCTCGGGTGGTCGAGCAGGCGGTCGGGCTGCTGCGCCCGCGCGGCCGGCACGTCCAGGTCGGGCTGCTGCCCGGGGAGCAGCCCGCGATCCCGATGGGCCGCGTGCTGGCCCTGGAGCTGCAGGTGCTGGGCAGCCACGGGATGGCGGCCCACGAGTACCCGCCGATGCTGTCGCTCGTGGCGTCCGGGGCGTTGCGGCCGGACCTCCTCGTGGCGAGGACGGTCGGGCTGGAGGAGGCCGGCCGGGCACTGAGCGAGGTCGGTCGCGAGCCCGGCATGACGATCGTCGAACCTCAGGGGCCTCCCGCGCGTCTCACCTGATGACGGTCCCGCTGAGCCACACCTCAGCGGGGCCGTCCAGCGTGATGTCGCGATCCCGCCAGCCATCGACGGAGCACCGCCGCAGGCTGTGTGCATGAGGATCACCGGACTGCCCGCTCCCCTGAGCACCACCACGGCGACGCGCACGGTCGCCGACGCGCCGCACGCCTACCCGTGCCGGCGCTGCCTCACCGACGCCGAGCCGGGTGAGGCGGTGCTGCTCGTGTCCTACGACCCGTGGACCGTCGCCTCGCCCTACCGACAGCCCGGGCCGGTGTTCGTGCACGAGGACACGTGCCCGACCGCGTCGGTGCCGGAGCTGCCCGAGCAGCAGCGCCGTCGGCTGCTCTCGGTGCGCGCCTTCGACGCCGACGGCCTGGCCCGGAAGGCCTTCGTGGCGCACGGCTCGGACCTCGACCTCGATCGGGTGCTCGCCGACCCGGAGGTCAGCTTCGTGCACCTGCACAACGCCGGACCGGGCTGCTTCGCGGCCCGCGTCGACCGAGACGAGCCGTAGGACCTCAGCCCTTCGTGTGGCCGGGCGCGCTGGCGCTCTTGCCGTGCTGACCGGCCTTGCCGGGCTTGCCGCAGGAGTGCGCCGCTGCGGCGACGTCCTGGCCGGTCTTGCCGTGCGCCTTCGCGGCGGCCACGGCGTGCGAGACGCAGTACCCGTGCGTGTCGGTCGGTCGCACGCCGTTCGGCTCGTCCTTGTCCTCGGTGTCCGCCGGGTCGTCGGCCTTCTTCGTGGCGGTCGCGTGCGGGTTCGCCTGCGGGGCCGGGTGCGTCACCGGTGCCGTCGGGGTCGCGCTGTCCGCAAGCGAGATCGTGGTCGCGGTGCCACCGAACAGCACCGCGGCGGCGATGCCGACGCCGACCAGCTTGAGGTGCGACGTGAGCGTGCTGACAAGACCGGCCATGGTGGCCTCCGGGTGGCGTGGGTGCTCTGCACGGTACGCCGTCTTCCGGCTGCCTGCGCCCTTTCGCGCTCACTGCCCGCATAGGGTGCCTCCGTGCCTGTCCCAGCGCTGCGCAGCAGCCACGTCGACGTCCCCACCCCTGACGGGGTGGCGGACTGCTACCTCGTCGAGCCCGACGGCCGCCATCCCGCTGTCCTGCTGTTCATGGACGCCATCGGCCTGCGCCCCCGGTTGGAGGAGATGGCCGACCGGATCGCGGCGGAGGGGTACGTCGTGCTGGTCCCCAACCTCTTCCACCGCTCCGGTCGGGCACCTGTGATCCCCGACCTCGTGGCCCGGCTGAGCAGCGAGGACCGCGCGACGGTGCTCTCGGAGCTCGCCCCGCACATGCGGGCGCTCACCCCCGACGCCGCCGCGCGCGACACCGAGGCCTACGTCACCTTCCTCGAGCAGCAGCCGTCCGTCGTACAAGGCGTGCTGGGCACGACGGGCTACTGCATGGGCGGGGCCCTGGCGCTCCGCGCCGCCGCCCAGCTGCCGGACACGGTGAGGGCCGCCGCCAGCTTCCACGGCGGCAACCTCGCGCCGGACGACCCCCACGGCGTGCACGCCCTCGCGCCCCGCATCAAGGCGGAGGTCTACGTCGCCCACGCCGACAACGACCGGTCCATGCCGGCTGAGCAGATCGCCCGCCTCGACGAGGCGCTGCGCGCAGCCGGGACGACCTTCACCGCCGAGGTCTACGAGGGCGCCGTCCACGGGTTCACGATGAGCGACATGCCGGTGCACGACGCCGCCGCCGAGCAGCGGCACTGGGACGCCCTGCTCGACCTCTTCCGCCGCAACCTGTCGGGCGGTGCCTAGCCAGAACCGCGGTTCGGGCGCTGAACGCGCCGCGCGGACAGGTGTCCTACTGAGGCGCGTGCTAGAAGGAAGGGTGCGACCGCTTCGCTACTCGATCAACGTCACGCTCGACGGCTGC
>CAMLIA010000204.1 GCA_946479905.1 uncultured Frankiales bacterium
ACCACCGCAAGAACGGCTTCTTCATCTTCCGGCCCGGTGAGGGCTACGAGTACGTCATGACCCTCACCGCGGCGGGGCTGCTGTTCTGCGGCACGGGCGCCGGCCAGGTCTCGCTCGACCACGCCCTGGACCTCGACGGCTTCGGCTGGCCGACGGCACTCGGCTGCGCGGGCCTGGGCATCGCCGGTGCCCTCGGCCTGCTGGTCACCTTCTGGCGTCCCGCCAAGCCCTCCTAGAGGCGGGCCACCAGGGCCTCGGTCTCCTTCCACAGCCGCCCGGCGACCTCGCGGTCCTCGGCCTCGTTCGACCCCGGGACCGGCCGGCAGGCGGCGAAGTAGCGGCCGCCCTCGAGCCCGGGCTCGGTCGCGCACATCAGGGTCGTCTGGGCACCCTCCTCGGCGGTCAGGAGGAACAGCCGCTCGACCGGACCGAGAGCCCGGCGGACGGCGCTGACCACCCGGCGCCCCTCGAGCCCCTTGGTCGCGATGCCGGTGTACACCGACCCGGGGTGCAGGGCGTACGACCGCAGCCCGGCGGCCCGGTAGTGGTCCTGCAGCTCGTGGGTCATGTGCACGAGCCCGAGCTTCGACTGGCCGTAGGCGTCCCACGAGCTGTAGGACGGCGCCGGGGTGAACATGTGCGCGTTCCGCCCGCGCTGGTGCAGCTTCGACACCACGTTCACGACCCGGGCCTCGCCGGTGGCCTCGGCCGTCCGGAGCAGCAGCGGCAGCAGCAGGTGGGTGAGCTGCATGGTCCCGAGGAAGTTCGTCCGCCAGTGCAGCTCGTAGCCGTCGGCGGACAACCGCGGCTGCTTCCAGTCCGACATGAGGTCGAGGTGGACGCCTGCGTTGTTGACGAGCACGTCGAGAGCGGGGTGCGTGTCGGCGTACCAGGAGGCGAACTGCCGGACCGAGCCGCTGTCGGTCAGGTCGAGGGGGTGCGAGCCGCCGCTGCGCGTCGTGGTGACCACCGTCGCGCCCCAGTCGGCGAGGATCCGCGCGGTCTCGCCGCCGAGCGAGCCTGGCGTGGCGCCGGTGACCACGACGGTCTTGCCCGTCATGTCGACGGGCGTCGCCCGGGGGGCGCGGACGATCCTGCTGTGCAGCCGGCGCATGGCTGGCAAGGTAGGCCCTCGGGGGTCCCTCGGACGAGTGACTCCCCCTCGCCGACGAGCGACCTACCGTGCGGGTACGGCCCCTGCCACCCAGGCCCCTGGCGGCGGTGGGGGCCGGTTATCGTCCGCGCATGCTCGTCAGCCTCGGGTCCACGGGACCGCGCGTGGACCCGAGCGCCTGGGTGGCCCCGGGTGCCGTGCTGGCGGGTGACGTGACGGTCGGTCCGGAGGCCAGCATCTGGTACGCGGCGGTGGTGCGCGGCGACGGCGGCGCGATCGTCATCGGCGCGCGGACCAACATCCAGGACGGGTGCGTGCTGCACAGCGACCCTGGCCTGGGGCTGGAGGTCGCCGAGGGCGTCTCGGTGGGGCACCGCGCGGTGCTCCACGGCTGCGTCATCGAGGACCACGTCCTGGTGGGCATGGGGGCCATCGTCATGAACGGCGCCCGGATCGGTGCCGGCTCGTTGGTGGCAGCGGGCGCGCTGGTCACGGAGGGCGCGCAGTTCGCGCCCGGCTCGCTGGTGGTGGGCGCGCCGGCCAAGGCCCGGCGCCAGCTCTCGAACGAGGAGGCCGAGCTGGTGCGGCACCACGCCGACCACTACGTCACGCTCGCCCGCAGGCACGCCGCCGGCTGAGGCAGGAGTTCGGCTGCGGTTCTCGAAACAAGCGTGCAACCCTGCCCCCGGAGGTTCCTGCATGGCTCGCTCACTGGTCGCTGTCGGCGTGGCCTTCGGTCTGCTCGTCGGCGGCGTGTCGCTGGCCGGCCACGAGTCCTCCGCACCGCGCCAGGCCCTCCCGACCGCCACCCCGACCGCTGACGCCCGCTTCCTGCAGCTCACCGGTGGCGACCCCGCGTCGCAGGCGGCGGCCGAGGGCCAGGAGGCGGGCAGCGCCCGGGCGGCGGCGCTGACGCCCTACGACGCGTGCCAGCGCCGCTCCGGCGTCGTGGCGGCGCTGCCCAACGGCTGGTGCCTGAGCCCTGCCGGGCGCGCGATCGACGTGCTTCGCTTCCCGCTCGGCGTGCTGCCGACCTCGGACGGTCACGTGGTGGTCACCTCGGACAACGGTGGGGTGCAAGGCCTGACCGTCGTGGACCAGAAGACGCTCGCCGCCCGGCAGACGACCGCCGGCAACGTGTTCGTGGGCCTCGCCGAGACGGCCGACCACCGCGTCTACGCCTCCGGCGGCAACGCCGACCGCGTCTTCCGCTACCGCCTCGTGGGCGGCACCGCGCAGAGCCAGGACGTCACGCAGGACGCGACCTTCCCGATCGGCGGCGCCGTCAACGGCGTGACCTCCCGCGCCGGCGTGCACTCCGGGCTGCCGGCGGTGGACGGCATCCGGGTCACGTCCTACCCGGGCGCCCTGCAGCCCTACGGCCCCTACGTGCTGGCCGCGGGCACGCTGTCGGAGATCAGCAACGGCGAGTGCCCGAGCAAGCGTCCCGTCTGCGGCCGGATCAGCGTCATCGACACCCGCACCGACACGGTCGTCGGCCGCGCCGCCGTGGGGCAGGACCCCTTCGGGCTCGCCGTCGACCCCGCGCGCAAGCTGCTGTACGTCGCCAACTGGGCGGACGAGGCGGGGCGCGGCAACGGTGTCGGGACCGTCTCGGTCGTCGACCTGCGCAACCCGCTCAAGCCGCGCGAGGTCGCGTGGGTCAAGGTCGGCCACCACCCCGTCGCCGTCCAGCTGTCGAAGGACCGCAAGCGGCTGTTCGTCGCCAACACCAACGACGACTCGGTCTCCGTGCTCGACGTCAGCGGTCGCGCCCGCGTGATCGCGACCCAGTCGGTGCGGCCGGTGCAGGGCGCGCCCGCCGGCGCGCACCCGGACGCCCTCGCGCTCTCGCCCGACGGCAGGACGCTGTTCGTGGCCCTCGCCGGCGCCAACGCGATCGAGGTCCTCGACGGCCGCACCGGCGCCCGGGTGGCCGGTCACCCGATGTACATCCCGACCGGCTGGTACCCGTCGGCCCTCGCGGTCACCGGCACGGCGAAGAAGTACCGGCTGTGGGTCACCAACGCGAAGGGCATCGGCCCGTCGATGGGCTACAACGCCAGCGTCTTCGCCAACGGCACGCAGACCCAGGGCACCCTGAACGTCATCGACCTGCCCGTGCCGGCGAAGACGGCGAACGCCTGGACCGCCGCGGTCCGCAGCAACGACAGCCTCGACGACGCGAGCGTCGACCCGTGCGCAGCGGGTCGCGGGGTGCGCATCTCGCAGGTGCTCTGCCCGCCGAAGGGCAAGAGCTCGCCGCTCAAGCACGTCGTCTTCGTCGTCACGGAGAACAAGACGTTCGACCAGTACTTCGGGGACCTGCCGCAGAGCGACAACGGCTGGCGCGCCGACCCGACGTACCTGCTCTACGGCGAGAGCGTGACGCCGAACCACCACAAGCTGGCCACGACGTACAGCCTCGGGGACAACTTCTTCTCCGACGCCGAGGTCTCGGTCACCGGTCACTCGTGGACGTCGGGCGCGGTCGCGACCGACCACAACGAGAAGACCTGGCAGGCGGACTACGACGAGGGCATCCGCGGCTCGCACGGCAACGGCGACCCGCTGAAGGGCTCGGTCGGGGGCGCCCCTGGCTCGGCGATCCAGCAGGGCGAGGACGAGCTCAACGACCCTGAGGGCGGGTACCTGTTCGAGGCCTTCAAGCGGGCCGGGGCGACCCCGCCCAGCGACCACCCCGGCACGCTGTCGATGGCGATCTACGGGGAGTCCACCGCCCGCACCAGCAAGGGGATGGACGCGTACAAGGCGCCCGGCTGGAAGGACGGGGACATCTCCTACTCCGACACCTGCCGGGTCCTCACGCTGCGCGACGGCAAGGCGCCCGACGGCCCGTCGCCGGCGTTCTCGGTGGGCAGCGCCCCCGCCGGCATCGCGTCGGACGACTGCGACGGGCGTGCCCTGGCCACGCCGTTCACGCTGAAGCACTGGATCGACGTGTACAACAGGACGGGCAAGGACATCATGCCCAGCTTCATCTACATGTCCCTGCCGCAGAACCACACCCTCGCGACCACGGTGGGCAACCCGACGCCGCAGTCGATGGTGGCCGACAACGACTACGCCCTCGGCCTGCTCGTCCAGTCGCTGTCCCGGTCACCGTTCTGGAAGTCCACGGCCGTCATCCAGACCGAGGACGACACCCAGGTCGCGGGTGACCACATCTCGGCGCTGCGCGACTACCTCACCGTCGCCTCGCCGTGGGCCAAGCCCGGCCCGAACCACCAGTACGGGTCGATGCCCGCGGCCCTGCGCACCATCGAGCAGGTCTTCGGGGTGAAGCCGATCAGCCTCTTCGACCGGCTGGCGACGCCGATGCACGAGGCGTTCGTGCCCTCGCTGCGGGCGAAGCCCGACCTCCGGCCGTACGCCGTGGTGCGGGGCGCCGTGCCGTTCGACGTCAACACGTCGAGCTCCGCGGGGGCCGCGCTGTCCGGGACCCTGGACTTCTCGACCTACGACCGCGTGGACGAGCAGCTGCTCAACGCGATCCTGTACGCCGACGCGCGGCACACGCCGCTCGTCCTGCCCCGCCCCTAGCCGGCTACCGCCCGGTAGCAAGACGCAGCCGGGCCGGTAGTGGAGACTCGTCCGCGACATGACTGAGCCACGCACCGACGCGCCCACGACCGCTCCCGAGGTGACCGAAGCGCCGATCGTGCGCTCCGGGTACCTGTACTGGGTCATGAAGGTCGTCCTCACGCCCGTCATGACGGTCGCGTTCCGGCCGCGCATCGAGGGGATGGCGAACGTCCCGAAGCGCGGGCCCGCCCTGCTCGCGTGCAACCACACGTCGTACCTCGACTGGCTGCTGCTGCCACTGGTGGTGCGCACCCGGCGGATCTCGTTCCTCGCGAAGATGGAGTACTTCACCCGGAAGGGGCTGCGCGGCCGCGGCCAGGCGTACTTCTTCAGCGCGACAGGCCAGGTCCCGATCGACCGGGCCGGGGCGCACGCGTCGCAGGGCGCGCTGCTGACGGCGGCCCGGCTGCTGCGCGAGGGGCGCCTGGTCGGGGTGTTCCCCGAGGGCACCCGGACCAGGGACGGCCGGCTCAACCGCGGCCGCACCGGTGTGGCAAGGATGGCCGCCGAGACCGGGGTCCCCGTCATCCCGTGCGCGACCGTCGGGACCTTCGACATCGCACCGCCCGGCGCCAAGGTGCCGCGGCCGCGCAAGATCGCCGTGCGCTTCGGGTCGCCGATGCCGGCGATCGCGCCGGACCCGACGGCCGAGCAGCTGCGGGAGTGGACCGACGAGCTGATGGCGCGGATCTGCGTGCTGTCCGAGCAGGAGTACTCCGGGGTGGACGCGGTGGGCCGCGAGTAGCCCTGGTAGAACGTGTTCTATGAAGCGCATCGTGCTGTGGGGGACGGGGTTCGTCGGCAAGCTGGTGCTCGCCGAGGTGGTGAAGCACCCGGAGTTCGAGCTCGTGGGCGTCGGCGTGAGCAACCCTGACAAGGTCGGCGTCGACGCGGGCACGATCGCGGGGATCGGTCCGATCGGGGTGACGGCCACCGACGACCTCGACGCGCTGGTCGCCCTGGCTCCGGACGCGCTCGTCCACTACGGCCCCACGGCCGCCTACGCGGACGAGAACATCCGCGTGATGACGGCGTTCCTCCGGGCCGGGATCGACGTCTGCTCGACGGCCATGACGCCATGGGTGTGGCCGGCCATGAAGCAGAACCCCCCGTTCTGGATCACGCCCGTCGAGGAGGCGTGCGCCGCCGGCGGCGCGTCCTGCTTCACGACCGGGATCGACCCCGGCTTCGCGAACGACCTGTTCCCGATGACGCTGATGGGGCTGTGCTCGGAGGTGCAGCTGGTCCGGGCGCTCGAGCTGGTCGACTACCAGAACTACGAGGGCGACTACGAGAACGAGATGGGCATCGGGATGCCGCCCGAGTTCACGCCCCTGCTCGAGCACAGCGAGCTGCTCGTGATGGCCTGGGGCGCAACCGTTCCCATGATGGCCGCGGCCGTCGGCATCGAGCTCGACGAGATCACGACCACCTGGGACAAGTGGGTGACCGACGTCCCCATCCCGTGCGTCAAGGGGACGATCGAGCCGGGCACCGTCGCCGCGATCAACTTCACGATCAACGGTGTCTACCGGGGCGAGACCCGCATCCAGCTCGAGCACGTCAACCGGATCGGCCCGGACGCGGCGCCGGACTGGCCTCGGGGCTCGGCGGACGACGTCTACCGGGTCGAGATCACCGGCACCCCGTCGATCACGCAGGAGACGGCGTTCCGGTTCACCGACGGGTCGGGACGCGACGCGGCGACGGCCGGCTGCCTCGCCACCGGGCTGCGCGCGCTGAACGCCGTACCGGCCGTGAACGCGCTGCCGCCCGGCTGGGTGACCCCGCTGGACCTGCCGCTGATCCCTGGCGTCGGCACCATCAGGTAGGGGTCGACGCCCGCTGAGCGGGTAGGTCCGCCGGCGTGCGCCGCCTGGAGCCCCTCCGCCGCCGCCTGGCCACGCCTGCGGCGGGCGGACTGCCGGCCGCGCACACGAACGTCGAGGACCCGGCTGAGGAGGTCGGCCTGCTGCGCGGCCTCGCCAGCCGGCTGACGACCCCGCTCCTGCCTGACGACTACCTGCACCTGCTCAACCCGCTGTGGAGCGCCCGCGAGCTCCGCGGCCAGGTCGTCGAGGTCCGGCCGGAGACCGAGACGGCGGCCACGCTCGTCATCAAGCCGGGCTGGGGCTGGTCGGCGAGCTACCGCGCCGGCCAGTACGTCGGGATCGGTGTCCAGGTCGAGGGCCGCTGGCACTGGCGGTCGTACTCCCTGACGTCGGTCCCGGAGCACGGCGACGGGACCATCAGCATCACCGTGAAGGCGATGCCGGAGGGCTTCCTGTCCCAGCACCTCATCAGCGGCCTCGAGCCCGGCACCGTGGTCCGGCTGGCCGCCCCGCAGGGGGACTTCGTGCTGCCGGACCCACCGCCGG
>CAMLIA010000205.1 GCA_946479905.1 uncultured Frankiales bacterium
ATGCCGAGGTAGGGCATGTCCCAGCGGCTGTCGGACAGGGTGTCGTCGAGCAGCGACTTGAGGTGGGTGTTGATCGGGTAGAGCAGGCCGATCTTCTCCTGCAGCAACCGGGCGTAGGTCTCGGCGTGCCGCGCCTCGTCCATCGTCTGCGTCGCCGCGTAGAACTTCGAGTCCAGGTCCGGCACCGACTCCACGATCCGCGCCGAGCAGATCATCGCGCCCTGCTCGCCGTGCAGGAACTGGCTGAACTGCCAGGCCGCGAGGTGCAGCCCCAGCTCGTTCTTCGCCTTCTCGTCGTGCGCGAAGTGCTTGTCCCACATGGGCGTGCCGTGGATGGAGATGGCCTCCTCAGGCATGCCGAGCAGGTCGTAGCGGTCGACGTCGAGGTCCCAGTCGATGCGGTGCACCTGGTCCCACTGCTTGTCCTTGCCCTTCTGGTACAGGTTCAGCAGCTGGTCGCGCCCGTCGTCGTACTCCCAGGTGAAGCGGGCGGCGCCCTGCGCCTCCAGGTCCCAGGTCTCCATCTCGACCGGGACGGTGTACAGCTCGTGGGTGCTCATTGCGCTCCTAGGAGGGACTCGACGAGTACGGCGATGTCGCGGGCGACCTCGTCCGGGCGACCGCCCGGCAGGACGAGGTGGCTGAAGGTGAGCCGGGTGACGACGTCAGCGACCAGCAGGACCCGGTCGGACGGGATGGCGGGCCAGTGCGACTGCAGGTGCTCCGCGAAGTGCTCGCGGGCCGCCTTCTGCAGGGACTCCCCGCGGGTCGTGAGGTAGGGCAGCAGCCCGCCGACGTCGTCGGTGAGCACGGCCTTGAGCAGCGGGTTGCGGGCCGCCTCCTCCAGCGTCCACACGGTGCCGGCGGCGACCGCCTCCGCGGGCGAGCCCTCGTGCCCGACGATGGCGGCGTCCGCGCCCTGCATCCAGCGCTCGGCCTCCCGCAGGGCCAGTGCCTGTGCGAGCCCGTCCTTGGACCCGAACTCGTAGTAGAGGGTCTGCCGCGACACCCCGGCGGTGCGCGCGACGTCCATCATCCGGACCCGCTCCCACTCACCGGCCAGGGCAGCGTCGTAGGCCGCGTCCAGCAGCGCGTCCCGGGTGGTGAGCACCGTCACACTCTTTGACACGACCCCGGTCCGTGTCAAGACACGGATGGGTGCGGTGTCAGGGGGCGGAGCCGGCGGCGGGTGCGACGAGCAGCATCTCCAGGTCGGTGGTACCGGCCGGCAGCGAGCGACGCGCGACCGGCCGGGGGGCCGACTCCAGCTGCGCGACGAAGCTCTGGCAGCAGCCGTCGGGTCCCTGCCCGGGGTCCTCGGGCGGGTCGCTGTCGTGGTAGCCGTCCTGCGGGTTCGCGTAGCTCGGGTAGGGCCGGATCCGCTTGCTGCCCATGCCGAAGCACTTGTTGTCGCGGACCTCCTTGTACTGCGGCTCGTCGCCCGGGCCGTACCCGCCCTGCCGGTCCTTGATCGGCTCGAGGGTGATGTGCAGGCCGCCCTGCAGGCCGCCCTCGGTGCGCTCCACCTCGACCTGCTGGACGACGATGCTGCTGAGCGTGCAGGCGTAGAGGGGCGCGTACCTCGCGTAGAGGCCGAGCACCGGGCGGCTGAGCCGGGCCAGGTCGTCGAAGCGCTGCTCGTTCTGCGCGGTGATGGCCTGCGCCGTCGAGGCGAAGTCGCTGGTGCTCTTGAGGAACGCGTCGAGCTGGCTGCGCTGGTCGACCACGGACCGGCTGGAGAACGACAGGTTGTCGAGGGTCGTCAGCAGCGCAGGAGCCGCGTCGGCGTAGGTGTTGGCCAGGTCCGCGAGACCTTGCATGTCGCGCTGCAGCGTCGGCAGGGACGGGTTGAGGGAGCGGAAGTAGGCGGCCTGCTTCACCGCGGTGCTCCCGAGCTGGTCACCGCGGTCCCGGACGGCGGTGGCCAGCGCGTTGAGGGTGACCGCGAGCTCCTGGGGCTTGAGCGCCTTCAGCAGGGGCAGCAGGTCGTTGAGGGCCGTCTCGGTCTCGAGGGCGGTGGCGGAGCGATCCTGCTCGATCGTGTCGCCGTCGCCGATCGGCTCGCCCGCCGGGTCGTCCGGGACGACGAGGTCGACCTCCTTCTCGCCGAACAGGGTCTTGGGCAGCAGCTGCGCCTTGACGTTGCGCGGGATGCGCTTGGCCCTGTCGGGCTGCAGCGCCAGCGACAGGACGGCCCGGCTGCCGTTCGCCGTGATCCGCCGCACCTCGCCGACGACCACACCGCGCACCTTCACGTCCGCGTGGACCGACAGCTGGTTGCCCGCGCGGTCGGTCTTGAGCGACACGTCGACGGTCTTCGTGAACGCCTTGTCGTAGAGGGCGATCGACAGCCACACCAGCAGCGCGAGCACCACCAGGAACGCCACACCCGACAGCCGCTGCTTCGCGAGCGCTCGTCCTTTGCGGAGCGGCGGTGCCACTGCTGCGGCTCCTCTTCGGCGGGGTCGGGGTGCCCGAAACGTACCTGTGCCTCAGGGCACACGCCAGGCACCCCTAGCCTCCCTGCGGTGACAGTGCTGGTGGTCCTCGACCTGCTCGGGGTCTTCGTGTTCGCGCTCTCCGGCGCCTCGCTCGCCGTGGCGAAGCAGCTGGACCTGTTCGGGGTCCTGGTGCTTTCCGTCGTCACGGCACTGGGGGGCGGGCTGCTTCGGGACGTGCTGCTGGGCGACACCCCGCCGATCGCCCTGCGCGAGTCCCGCTACCTCGTCGTGGCGTTGCTCGCCGGACTCGTGGTGTTCGTCGGCGCGTCCGGGATCGAGCACCTCGCGGCCCCGGTGCGCGTGTTCGACGCGGCCGGGCTGGGGCTGTTCGTCGCCACCGGCACCGCCAAGGCGCTGCACGCGGGTCTGGGGTCGGTGCCGGCCATCGCGCTCGGCTGCCTCACCGGCATCGGCGGTGGCATCGCCCGGGACGTCCTCGTCGCGGAGGTCCCTGTGGTCCTGCGACGCGAGCTGTACGCCGTGCCTGCCGTTCTCGGCGCGGCGGTCGTGACCGTGGGCGACGGGATCGGGGCACCCGGCGCCGCGACCGCCGCCCTGGCCGCGGTCGCCGTGTTCACCCTCCGGGTGCTGGGGGTCTGGCGCGACTGGCACTTCCCCGTCGCGAGAAGGTGATCCGGTGCCCCGGATCCTCGTCGTCCACCACTCGCCCTCGCCCGCGACCCGGGCGATGCTCGAGGCCGTCCTCGCCGGCCTCCGGCAGGAGGGCCTGGAGGGTGTCGACGCGGTGGTGCGGCCGGCGCTGACCTGCTCCCCCGTCGACGCGCTCGAGGCCGACGCGCTGCTGCTGGGCACGCCGGCCAACATCGGGTACATGAGCGGTGCGCTCAAGCACTTCTTCGACCAGCTGTACTACGTCGGGCTGGACGTCATGAAAGGCCGGCCGTACGGGCTGTGGGTGCACGGCGACAACGACGCCACCGGCGCGGTGCGCTCCGTCGAGAAGGTGGCCGATGCCCTTGCTCTGAAGAAGGTCGCCGAGCCGGTGTGCGTCATCGGCCAGCCGGACGCGGCGCAGCGAGCGGCGCTGGCCGACCTCGCCGCAACCGTCGCGGTCAGCGCTCAGCCGTAGACGAGGCGGGTCACCCACTCGGCGATGAGCGCCGGCTTGGCCTCGCCCTCGATCTCCACCGTGATCGCGCGGGTGACGTGCAGGGTGTTGGCGTCCTTCTGCTCGACGTTGGCGATCGTCGACTGCGCGCGGATCTTCGAGCCGACCTTCACCGGGTTGATGAACCGGATCTTCTCGAAGCCGTAGTTGACGCCCATGAGGATGCCCTCGAGGGCCTTCGGGTCCTGCGGCACCGAGGCGAGCAGGTGCGTGAGCATCGACAGCGTGAGGAAGCCGTGCGCGATCGGCACCCCCCACGGCGACAGCTGGGCGCACTGCTCGGGGTCGACGTGGATGAACTGGCGGTCCTCGGTCACCTCGGCGAACGCGTTGATCCGCTCCTGGTCGACGAGGAACCAGTCCCCCTGGCCCTCGGCGGTGCCGATGCTCTTGGACAGGACTGCGAAGGCGTTCTCACCGTTGCTCATGACCCCACGTCCTACCAGAAGCCCTTCCTGGTCCTTTCGGGCCATTCTGGATCTGGTCCTCCAGCGCAGCCCCCGAACCGTCGAAGATCGCCCTGTGACGGCCCATCCGTCCTTTCGGCGCTGCGCCGAGGGAACGACGCTCCCCGAGGCGTGCGCCGGGATGGTCGACGACCTCCACGAGCGGTGGGACCTGCCGTCGGTCTACCTGCTCGTCGAGAACCGGCTGCGCTGCCAGGCGTCCCGCGGGTACTTCCAGGTCTCGGACGGGTTCACGGTCGAGACGGGTGTCATCGGCCGGGTGGTGCGCAGCGGCCGCGCCGAGGTCATCAAGGACGTCACGAAGGACCCGAGCTTCATCGCCGCCATCCCGGGACTGCGCGCCGAGGTCTGCGTGCCGGTCACGGTCGACGGGCGCGTCGTCGGTGCCGTCAACCTGGAGTCGAAGAGCTCGCTGAGCCGGGCGGCGATCGCCGACGCGCACGCGGCGGCCGACTTCCTGGCGAAGCGGATCGCGCAGCTGGGCGGGCTCCCCCAGCCGTCGCTGGCCGAGCGGCTGGCGCGCATCGCGATCGGGATCTCGAGCCAGACCGACTCCGGCGAGGTCCTCGCCAGGGCCCTCGACGGTGCGCGCGACCTGTCCGGCATGAGCAGCGCCGGCATCGCGCGGCTGCTGCCGACCGGCTGGGAGATCAGTGCCGCTGTCGGGCCCCTCGCCGGGCTCATCCAGCAGTGGGACGAGCGGGCCATCAGGGTGCTCGCCGGCTGGGTCTGGGCGGGCACCTCGTCGTACTTCCCCGACGGCGAGCACGTGCCGCCCGGGTACGAGTTCCTCGTCGGCGGCATCCACGCGCTGTCGGTGCAGCCGCTCGTCGTCGCCAGCGAGGTCATCGGTCTGCTCGTCACCGCCGACAGCCGGCCGGGCGCGCACGACCCGGCGCTGACGTCCGCGCTGGAGCTGCTCGCGGGTCAGACCGCGGCCACCCTGGCGATGGCCACGACGATGGAGCACCTGACCCACCAGGCGAACCACGACTCGCTGACCGGCCTGCACAACCGGCGAGCCCTGCTCGAGGCGCTGCAGGCGGACCTCGACGGCCGGGCCCCGTCCGCCGTCGTCCTCATGGACCTCGACGGCTTCAAGGCCGTCAACGACCGGCACGGGCACGCCGCGGGGGACGCCCTGCTCACGGCGGTCGGACGACGGCTGACCGCCTGCGCACGCCAGGAGGACCTCGTCTGCCGGCTGGGTGGCGACGAGTTCGCGGTCCTCGTGCGAGGGGTCAGCAGCGTCGAGGAGGCCGACGTCGCCGCCCGACGCTTCGTCCGGGCCGCCACGTCCGGCGGCGAGGGCGGCTGGCACGCCGGCGTCGGCGCGAGCGCGGGAGTGCGGCTCGTCGAGGGCGAGTCCCCCAGCAGCATCCTCGTCGACGCGGACCGCGCGCTCTACGCCGCGAAGGGCGCGGGCCGCGGCCGCACCGTCGCCTGGGAGCCACGGCTGCGCCAGGACGAGCTCGAGCAGGACGCCCTCGTCGCGGACCTGCGGCTGGCGCTGCAGCGCGACCAGCTCACGCTCGTCTTCCAGCCGGTCGCCGACATCCACACCCTCGCCGTCGTCGGGCTCGAGTCCCTCGCCCGCTGGCGTCACCCGATCCGCGGTGACGTCGCCCCGAACGTCTTCGTCGCCGCCGCGGAGCGCGCCGGCGTCGTCGCCGAGCTCACCCGCTGGGCGCTGCGCGTCGCCTGCGAGCAGGCCCGGACCTGGCCGGGCGCGCTGAAGGTGGCGCTCAACATCAGCGCGGCGCAGCTCGACGACGAGGGCGTCGTGGACGACGTCCGGACCGCCCTGCTGGAGACCGGCATCGAGCCGAGCCGCGTGGTGCTCGAGGTGACGGAGACCTTCGCCGTGCACGACCTGCCGCGGGCCAAGGAGACGCTGCACCAGCTGTCGGACCTCGGCGTGACGCTCGCCCTCGACGACTTCGGCACCGGCTACTCGAGCCTCACGCACGCGCAGGCGCTGCCCTTCGACATCCTCAAGATCGACCGGTCCTTCGTGGCCGCTGCCGCGACCGGGGACCGGGCCGCCCTCGCGACCATCAGCGCGGTCGCGGCGCTCGCCGACCGGCTCCAGGTCGACCTCGTGGCGGAGGGGGTCGAGGACCTGGCGCAGCTCACCGACCTCAGCCGGCTCGGCTGCGGGTTCGCCCAGGGCTACGCCCTGGCCCGGCCCCTCACGGCCGACCAGCTCGCCGGGGTCTTCGCCCGGCCCGGCCCCTGGCTGCTCGCGCAGCCGCGGATCCCGGCCCCCCGTCACGACCGGGCGGCCGTGCGCGCCTAGTGTCGTCCGCGTGCCGCACGCCGACGACCTCGCCCTGGCGCACCGCCTCGCCGACGCCGCGGACGCGATCACCCTCGCGCGCTTCCGCGCGCTGGACCTGCACGTCACCAGCAAGCCCGACCTCTCGCCGGTCTCCGACGCCGACCTGGCGGTCGAGACCGAGGTACGACGGCTGCTGGCCGACGCCCGTCCCGCCGACGCCGTGCTGGGCGAGGAGCACGGCGTCACCGGCGACGGTCCCCGGCAGTGGGTGGTCGACCCGATCGACGGCACCAAGAACTTCGTCCGTGGCGTGCCGGTCTGGGCCACCCTGATCGCGCTGCGCGTCGACGGCAGCGTTGCGGTCGGCGTGGTCAGTGCGCCCGCGCTCGGGCGCAGGTGGTGGGCGTCCCGGGGGGCCGGCGCCTTCGCCGACGGCCGGCCGATCCGGGTGTCGTCGGTGGCGGCCCTGTCCGACGCGCACCTCTCGTACAGCTCGCTGACCGGATGGGAGGACCAGGGCCGGCTCGACGGGCTGCTGGAGCTGTCGCGGTCGTGCTGGCGGACCCGGGCGTTCGGGGACTTCTGGTCGCACGTGCTGGTCGCCGAGGGCGCAGTGGACGCGTCCTTCGAGCCGGAGGTGTCGCTGTGGGACCTCGCGCCGCTGCAGGTGATCGTCGAGGA
>CAMLIA010000206.1 GCA_946479905.1 uncultured Frankiales bacterium
CCTCCCTGACCGTCGCTTGCCCTCGCGACTCTAGCCTGCGGGCGTCCAGCCCTTGCCAGCAGCGAGGGACGCCGGTCCCGATCGGACCGGCGTCCCCTGTGGTTCTGAGGTGTTCTACAGAGCAGTCACGTGGACGTCACCAGTCGACAGCGCGAGCGGTGTGGTGCCGCCGGTCCCGATGTCGTAGGCGTCGTTCGCGGTCGGGGCGTTCACGGCGATGGCGCCGTGGCTGACGACGGAGTCGTCAAGCAGGGTGACGTCGACCGGCCCCTTGTTCTTGCCGCCGCACTGCATCGCCCATGCGGTCAGCGTCGCGGTCGTGCTGGTGGCCGAGTACCCGCTACCGGTCGTCGGAGTGATCACGCAGGTCGGCGCGCCCTTCATCAGCGAGTAGTTGATCGTGATGCTGCCCGCGAGGGTCGTGCCGTCGGAGCCGACCGCACCGGAGTAGTTGTACTTCACCTGGCTGGTGCCCTTCTTTCCACCGGGCGCCTTGTAGGTGCCGCTGATGGTGGTCGCGGCGAAGACGTGCACGGTGGTGCTCGCGACCGTCGAGGCGTTGCCCGCGGCGTCGAAGCCCTGCACGTCCACCGAGTGGCTGCCCGACGTCGTGAACGTCGCACTGGCCGTGAAGTCGCGGTCCGGGCCTGCCGGGTCGGTCGAGCTCATGGCGGACCAGGAGCCACCGTCGACGCGGTACTTCGCGGCGACGTCGCTGTCACCGGTGCCGACATCGCTCACGGAGGCCGCGATCTGCGTCGCCACTCCCTTGACGATGAAGCCTGGCAGCGTCGTGCCGGACTGCGTCACGGTCGGGCCGGCGGTGACCGTCGGCGGTCCCCACACGCCTTCGAAGTCGAAGGCGGTGCTGGCCGAGGCGGTGCCGAAGGCGAGGCCGTCGACGCTCACGTCGTAGCTGGGGTTGTAGGAGCCCACGTTGGCGCCCACCTGGAGCACGACGGCGTCGGGATCGAGCGCGAGCACGTCACTGATCGAGTACAGCGGCGGGCCACCGGCACCGGCCGTCAGGCCGCCCTGGCTGCGGCTCGACCAGAAACTGCCCGCGAAGACGTCCCAGGTCTGCCACGCGTCGGGTGTGACGGTGCCGTTCCAGTACGGCTCGTAGACGAGGGTCGTGTAGTCCGAGGACGTGCCCGGGTTGACGCCATCGGCGTCGATCATGAGCTGGAACGACGCGTCCCCGTCGGAGGCGCTCGCCGCCGCCTGGTACGTGGAGTACGCCAGGGTGCGGATGTCGGCCAGCTTGGTGCCGGCGAACTGCGTCGTCATGAGCTGCGCCTTGGCGGCGTTGGTCGCGTCGGTCGTCAGCCGCAGCGCCGCGGTCCCGAAGCCCGAGGGGGCTCCGTTGGCCGTGGAGATGGACTGGGCGCCGCCCGTCCTGGTGTCAGCCGTGTACCAGTGGCTGTCGATCGCGGTCGGGTTGCCGGCGCGGACGTCTGTCTCGTGCACGGTGACCGTGGACGAGCTCGACGAGGTGGCGATGCGCAGGTCGTCGAAGTAGACGGGGGTTGTGCTCGGAGTGCCGTTGCCCTCCGCGCCGAAGTCCTCCATCTTGATCTGGATGGAGGTGACGCCCGACGGGACGACATAGGTGGCGCCGTACGTCGCCCAGTCGGTCGCCGCCGCGGGCAGGGCGCTCCCGGCGTAGGAGCCACCGAGCAGCCAGTTCTCGGTGTTGTTGGACTGCTGGACGCCCAGGTAGCCCTGGTCGCCGAGCGTCTTGTACGCCGCGCTGATGTAGTAGGTCCGGCCCTCCTGGACCGGGATGCTCGTGGTGAACGCGTCACCACCGCTACCCGGCGCGCTGAACGTGAGGCTGTGGGTGGCCGAGTTCGCGGTGTCCGTGGTCAGGCTGCTGCTGCCGATGGTGGACAGCTGCGACGTGCCGCTCTCGAAGTTCTCGGTGAAGACGGCCCCGCCCGGCACCGTGGCGCCGGCCGGCGAGGCGATCGCTGTGGCTGCGGCGAGCATTGCGACGGCCGTCAGGCCCACGCCTCGCCAGTTTCTGAGTTCCATGTCTTTCCCCCAAGGTCTTGCCTGATGAGGAGGCCATCGGACTCTTCGTCCTAGATCGACTCCAGAGGCCTTTGGGCCCGGCTCCGCACCCCGACGGACTAGGGGCGGACAAGTGCTGCGAAGACCCGCATTCCGTGCACAACGGACCCCGCAGGACACCCACCGGAGACGGCACGGAACAGCCAGTGACCGGCCGGCCGGTAGGCGGGTCCCTTGTGCCACGAGGGCTGGTCACCCCATGCCACCCGGCCATGGGGGCCCATGACCCGAACGGCTCAGGTGAACACGACGGTGCGGGAACCGTTCCTGAGCACTCTGTGCTCCAGGTGCCAGCGCACCGCTCGTGCGAGGCACACCGTCTCCAGGTCGGCCCCGATCTGCGCGAGCTGCTCGGGGGTGTGCGCGTGCGTCACGCGCGCCACCTCCTGCTCGATGATCGGGCCCTCGTCCAGCTCCGCCGTGACGTAGTGGGCGGTGGCGCCGATCAGCTTCACGCCGCGGTCGTGCGCCTGGTGGTAGGGGCGGGCGCCCTTGAAGCTGGGCAGGAAGGAGTGGTGGATGTTGATGGTGTCGGGCAGCCGGTCGACGAGGGCGTCGCTGAGGATCTGCATGTAGCGCGCGAGCACGACCAGGTCGACGCCCTCGGCGAGCGCCGCGATCCGGTCCTCGTCCACCCGGTGGAAGGGCAGCCCGTAGCCCTCCACGAGCCCGCGGAAGTCGTCGTGGTTGGACCCGACCGCGACGATCTCCGCCGGCAGTGCTCCGGTGCTGTGCCGGTAGAGCAGGTCGTGCAGACAGTGCCCCTGCCTGCTCACCAGGACCAGCACCCGCGGCCGCTCGGCGACGTCGTGGGCGTGCCAGCTCATGTCGAAGCGCTCGGCCACGGGCTCGAAGCCGACGATCGAACCGGTGACGTGCACGCGCATGAAGAAGCGGCCGGTGTCGGGGTCGCCCCACTCCTGGCTGTCGAGGATGTTGGCGTCGTGCTCGGCCAGGAACCCCGTGACGGCGTGCACCACCCCCACCCGGTCGGGGCAGCTCAGCGTCAGCACGGTCTCCACGTGCTGCACGCTAGAGGCATGCGACGGCTGCCGGTGCTCCTGCTCGCCGCTGCCTGCTCGGCGGGTACGCCGGGAGCGGCGGGCACCGCCACGCTCACGCCCTCCCCGGCGGCCGCGCCGACGACTCCGGTGCCGACCGTGACGACGGCACGGCCCACCGCGAGCCCGACCCCGGCGACCTGGGTCGTCGGCGCCTCTCCCCTGCCACTGCGTCCCGACGGGTTCGGCGAAGTGCTGCCCACCCCGACGGTGCTGCGGGACCGGCACCTGCAGTCGGCTGACGTGCTGCCGCCACCCCGCGACGGCCGCTTCCACTGGTCGCAGTCGCCCGTCACCAGCGCGATCCGGCAGCGGATGGGCGAGACCTACAAGCCCGGCTGCCCCGTGCCGCTGTCAGGCCTGCGCTACCTCACGTTGGCCTTCCGTGGCTTCGACGGCAGGGCCCACACCGGTGAGCTGGTGGTCCGGGCCTACGCCGTACCGAAGTACGTCGCCGCCTTCCGCAGGTTGTACGACCTGCGGTTCCCCCTCGAGGAGATGCGGCTGCCCACCACTGCGGACATGACGGCGAGACCGACCGGCGACGGCAACGGGACCGCGGCGTTCGTCTGCCGCCCGGCACGCGGCCAGACGCGGTTCTCGGCCCACGCCTACGGACTGGCTGTCGATGTCAACCCGTTCCAGAACCCTTATGTCAAAGGCGATCTCGTCCTGCCGGAGCTCGCCAGCGCCTACCGCGACCGGTCCTGGGTGCGGGACGGGATGTTCCTGGCGGGCTCAGCGGCTGTCCGCGCGTTCACCGATCAGGGCTTCACGTGGGGCGGTACGTTCCACCGGCCGAAGGACTACCAGCACATGTCGCTGACGGGAAGCTGATGACGGTTCGCGCAGCACGACCGGACGAGGCCGCAGCCATCGTCCCGCTCTACGGCTGGCTGTTCGAGCCGCCCGGCGGCGTGCCGCCGGCGTGGGACCCCGTCGTGGCGGTCGAGCGCGTCCGCGGCCTGATCGACAGCGACCGCGCGACGGTCCTCGTCACCGACGGGCTCACCGGCTTCTGCACCGTGGTGCTCGACCTGCCCTCGGTGCGGTTCGGGCAGCGGGCCTGGGTCGAGGACCTCGCCGTCGACCCGGCGCAGCGGTCCACCGGCCTCGGCAAGGCGCTGCTGGACGCGGCCAAGGAGTGGGCCGCCGCGCACGGGGCGACGCACCTCGAGCTGGACAGCGGCGACGGTCGGCTCGACGCCCACCGGTTCTACGAGCGGGAGCACCCGTCCTGGACGAGCCGCTGCTTCAGCTGGTGGCTGGGTTGACCAGCGCGGTGAGGGCGGGCTCGAGCACCCGCTCGAGGTCCTCGCGGGAGGCGGCCTGCACGGCGGGGATCTGCAGCAGGTAGCGGCCCAGCGTGAGGCCCATCAGGGTCGCGGCGAGCAGCCCGGCGCGCAGCTCCGCGTCGTCGCCACCGATCGTGCGGGCGATCGCCACCTGGTTCTCGCAGAGCACCTCGTCGCGGACGATCTCGAGCGCGCTGTCGTGAGTGAGGCAGTTGCGGAACAGCGCCACGGTCGCGTCGCGCGTCGCGGGGTCCTCGAAGGCCACCAGCAGGTCGTCCAGCGCGGTGTGCGGGATGTCGGCCAGGCCGGCCTCCGCGACCCGCCGGTGGTCGACGTGCCAGCGGGCCGAGGCCGCGAACAGCCCCTCCTTGTTGCCGTAGTACTGCATGACGAGCGCGGGGTCGATGCCCGCCTTCGCGGCGACCGAGCGGATGGTCGTCTTCTCGAAGCCGACCTCGGCGAACAGCTCGCGCGCGGCCTCCAGGATCGCCGCCTCGGTCCTGCGTCGGCGCTCCTCCCGCGGCACGCACGCTTCAGAACTGTCGGTGGTCGTGCCGATGCTGGGGGATGTCACGTAGATCACTCTACAACGGTTGACCGTTCAGAGTTCAAGGGTCTACCGTCGTTGAGTCAACGTGCGTAGAGGAGTAGCTCGCCCCATGTCTGTCCTGTCCGACGCCCCCGCCGGCATCACCCACGCCGACGGCCGCAGCGTCCACAAGGGCCTGGCGCTGGCCGTCGTGGCCATCGCCCAGCTCATGGTGGTCCTCGACGCGACCATCGTGAACGTCGCGCTCCCTGACATCGCGGCAGCGCTGCACGTCACGAGCAACAGCGACCTGAGCTGGGTCATCACGGCGTACACGCTGACCTTCGGCGGCTTCCTGCTGCTCGGCGGCAAGATCGCCGACCGCGTCGGGCGCCGGGTGGTCTTCATGACCGGCGCGACGCTGTTCGCCGCCGCGTCGCTGCTGGGCGGCCTCGCGGGCAACATGACGCTGCTCATCGCCGCGCGTGCGGTGCAGGGCATCGGCGGCGCGCTGATGTCGCCGGCCGCGCTGTCGCTGCTCACCGTCGTCTTCGACGAGGGCGAGGAGCGCAACAAGGCCCTCGGCATCTGGTCCGCGATCACGGCCGGTGGTGCCGCGATCGGCCTGATCGCGGGCGGGCTGCTCACCGAGTACGCCAGCTGGCGCTGGGTCTTCCTGGTCAACCTGCCGATCGCCGCCATCGCGGTCATCGGTGCCGTGCGGTTCGTGCCGGAGAGCCGTGACGAGCGCGCCGTCGGGTTCGACGTCCCGGGCGCCGTGCTCGTCACGGGCGGCCTGATGTCGCTGGTGTACGCCCTGGTCAAGGGCAACGACTACGGCTGGGGCGACGTGAAGACGCTCGGCTGGTTCGCCACGGCGCTGGCGTGCATCGTGGCCTTCGCGATCGTCCAGGTCTCCTCGACGAACCCGCTGGTGCCGTTCCGCGTCTTCCGCAACCGCAGCGTGCTCGGCGCGGACGTCGGGGCGCTGCTCATCGGTGCCGGCATCTTCGCCATCTTCTTCTTCCTCATCCTCTGGATGCAGTCCGTCAACGGGTGGAGCCCCGTCAAGTCCGGCCTCGCCTTCCTGCCCATGACGATGCTCATCGGTGTCGGCGCCGGCATCGGCGCCCAGCTGCTCGGCAGGCTCGGGCCCCGGCCGCTGCTCATCGCCGGACCGCTGCTCGCCGCGACCGGGCTGCTGCAGCTCGGCCTGCGGCTCGAGCCGGGGTCGTCGTACCTCACGGTCGTGATGCCGGCGCTGGTCTGCGTCGCGTCCGGCATGGGCCTCACCTTCGTCGCCCTCACCAGCTCGGCGGTCGCCGGTGTGTCCGCGGAGGACGCCGGCGTGGCGTCGGCACTGCTCAACGCCGGCCAGCAGGTCGGCGGTGCCATCGGCCTCGCCGTGCTGACGGCGGTGAGCACGTCCGCCACCCGCCACGAGTTCCCCGGCTTCGGGCAGGCGTCGGCGCAGGTCCAGCAGGCCCTCGCCAGCGGTCACGTCACCCCCGACGTGCAGGCGCTGCTGGCCCGCGTCTACGACGCGCTGGTGTCCGGCTGGGGCGTCGGCTTCCTCGTGGGTGCGGCGTTCCTCATCGGTGCCGCGGCCATCGCCGGCTCGCTGGTGTCGGTGAGCAAGGAGGCGGCCGCGGCCGCGCTCAAGGAGAACGCCCCCGCCGCCTGATCGATCAGGTCAGCGCGGACCGGACCACCGGCAGGCCTGCCGGTGGTCCTTCCTCGAGCAGCCGCAGCACGGCGACGGTGTCGAGGTGGTCGGCGACGAGATCGCCCAGGACGTCGAGCCGCGCCTGCCGGACGTCGGCGAAGGACCGCTCCCCCGGCACCCAGTCGCGTCCGGTCAGGGCCGCGACCTCCGCGAGGTACGCCCGGCGGAACCCGTCGCTCTCCAGGGCGCCGTGCCAGACGGTGCCGCTGACGGCACCGACCCG
>CAMLIA010000207.1 GCA_946479905.1 uncultured Frankiales bacterium
CGCACGGGCCGGCGCTGAGCGTGGCGGACGACCGCGCGTGTGCACGGGGGAAGGGTGCGGGGCGGGTCCCTTCGCTCATGCACGCGCGGGGCCTCGCACGGGCCGGCGCTGAGCGTGGCGGACGACCGCGCGTGTGCACGGGGGAAGGGACCTCGGTCAGGGGACGACGACGGCGGCGAGCAGGCCTGGGCCGACGGGCAGCAGGGCAGGCGTGAGCCGCTGCTCGTCCCGGACCGCCTTGGTGAGCTCGCGCAGCGCCACCGCCTCGGCGTCGCGGGCCGCGGGGTCCGCCACCCGGCCGCCGGCGAGAGCCCCTGCGAAGACGACCAGCCCGCCCGGACGGAGCAGCCGCAGGGCCGCCTCCAGGTAGTCGAGGTTCTCGGAGCGGGCCGCGTCGCAGAAGACCATGTCGTAGGCGCCGTCGGAGAGCTTCGGGAGCACGTTGAGCGCCTCACCGGCGATCAGCCGCACCCGCCCGGAGCCGTACCCGGCCTCCTGCAGCGACTGCTTCGCGAGCCGCTGGTGCTCGGTCTCCGGGTCGACGGTGGTGAGCACCCCGTCGGCGCTCATCCCGCGCAGCAGCCACAGGCCGGAGACGCCGGCACCCGTCCCGAGCTCGACGACCGCCTTCGCGGCGCTCGCGGCGGCCAGCAGCCGCAGCAGCGAGCCGGTGACCGGGTCGACGCACGGCACCCCCACCTCGGCGGCGCGGGAGCGCGCGGCGGCCAGCGGGGCGTCCTCGGGGAGCCAGGCGTCGAGCCAGCCCGTCAGATCCGTCATGAGGCGGAACCTATCGCCCGTCCGCGGCGTTGCACCGGTTGACAGCGTGTACACAGGAAAGAGGGGGAGACTTCTCCTCATGGACACCGCCGAGGCAGCCGTCTGGGTCGCCCCCACGTGGGACGAGGTCGTGCGCGACCACTCCGCCCGCGTGTACCGGCTGGCCTACCGGCTGACGGGCAACCGGCACGACGCGGAGGACCTCACCCAGGAGGTCTTCGTGCGCGTGTTCCGGTCGCTGTCGAGCTACACCCCTGGCACCTTCGAGGGCTGGCTGCACCGGATCACCACGAACCTGTTCCTCGACATGGTGCGGCGCAAGCAGCGGATCCGCTTCGACGCCCTCCCGGACGACACCGAGCGGCTGCCGGGCCGCGAGCGCAGCCCGCAGCAGGTGTACGACGACACCCACTTCGACGGCGACGTGCAGGCGGCGCTGGACGCGCTCCCGCCGGACTTCCGCGCCGCGGTCGTGCTCTGCGACCTCGAGGGGCTGTCGTACGAGGAGATCGCCGACACCCTCGGGGTCAAGATCGGCACCGTGCGCAGCCGGATCCACCGGGGCCGGTCCCAGCTGCGGGCCGCCCTCGCCCACCGGGCGCCGGTGCTGGCGGAGGTGCCGGTGTGAGTGCCCACCTCGGACAGGCCCTCAACGCCTTCGTCGACGGCGAGCTGGACCCCGCGAGCGAGAACGAGGTGCTCGCGCACCTGGCGTGGTGCGGCAGCTGCCGCTCCGAGGTCGAGTCTCTCCGCGGCTTCAAGGCGGCGCTGCGCCAGACCGGACCGTGCCTTCCTGGTGACCTGTCCGCGCGGCTGATGGCGGTGAGCTCCTTCCCCGTCGCGCCGATCGCCGAGCGCCGCCGCCGCCCGAGCCCGCACCTGAGCCCGCGCCTTCGTCGTACCGCCGTGTCCGGCGCCTTCGTGGTCCTCGGCCTCGGGGGTGCGTTCAGCCTCGCCGGCCCGCCTCCGCACCAGCCTGTCGCACCGGTCGACCCCACGAACGCCGGGTTCGTCGTCGACCACAGCAAGACGTCCACCGAGGTGCCCTTCACCGTCGTGGACGTCGTGCGGAGCTCGGCCAGTCCCGCGCCGTGAGCCGGCTCCGGCTCCTGCTGCTGATCGGCTGCGTGGGTGCACTCGTCAGCGGGGGGTCGGTCCTCGCCTGCGTGGCCCCCGACCCGGGCGCGCCGGTCCCCGAGGCGAGCCGCTCGGCGACGGCCCTGGCGCTGCTGCAGCGGGCCGCGAACGTCACCCGCAGCACGAGCTGGCGCGGCACCCAGAGCATCGTCAGCACCCGCGGCGGCATGCCGCGCTTCGAGCTGCTCACCGTGGTGCACTCGCCCGGGGCCGGCACCCGGGTGGAGGGCGTGGCCGGCACGGGTGAGGCGGTCGCGCCGGACCTGCTCGACGAGGACCTGTTCGTGCTGCTCGTCCGGCACTACGACCTCGTGGTCGTCGGGCCGACGATGTGCGACGGCCGTCCCACCACCCTGCTCGAGGCCCGCCGGCCGGGCGTGACCGGGCCCGCCGGCGTCGCCGGCAGGTTCTGGGTGGACCGGCGCACCGGGATGGTCTGGCGCCGGGACGTCCTCGACGACCGGGGCGCGGTCGTCACCAGCAGCGCGTTCTCCCAGTTGGCGCGGGTGCCGTCGGCCACCGTGCCCGCCCCGGCGCTGCCGCTGCCCGGGACGAAGCTCGACGACCACGACCTCCAGGAGCTCATCGACCAGGGCTGGCCGCTCGTCGACCACCTGCCCGCGGAGATGGAGCTGTTCACGGCCCTCAAGCACAGTGACGGCGTCGTCCAGCTGTCGTACTCCGACGGGCTGTCCACCCTGTCGCTGTTCGTCCAGGAGGGGACGCTGCCCGCCCGCACGAAGGGCAGCCTCCGGGAGGTGGGCGGCTCGCTGGTGCACATGACCAGCAGCGCGCCCGAGCAGCTCGTCTGGGCGGGTGGCGGCCGCACGTGGACGCTCGTCTCGGACGCCCCCGACACCGCGATCGACGAGGCCGTGCTCGTGCTGCCGCACGCCGACCCGTCTCCGACGCGGGAGGGCATGGGGGACAAGGTCTGGCGGGGCATGTCGCGGGTCGGGGCCTGGTTGAACCCGTTCGACTAGCGTTCACGTCCCCTGTCGAGGAGCACCGCCGTGGCTGACCCGTACGCCCCTCCGCCCACCCGCGCGCAGGCCTGGGGCTACTCGACCGAGATCCCGGGCACGCCGGGCGAGCTGGGCCGCGGGCCGACGCGGCGGGTCTTCGTGAGCAGCGTCCTCGCGACCGCGCTGGTCGCCGGCGGCGCGGGCGGCTGGGTCGGCTCACGCGGCGACCGCACCCTGGACGTGCACGACCGCAACGCCACCCTGGCGGCCCCCGTCAGCAGCACCCCCGTGACCCGGCCGGCGTCGTCGGTCGCCGCCATCGCGGCCAGGGTGCTGCGCAGCGTCGTCAGCATCTCCGTGGAGAGCGCCGCCAGCGGCGGGACCGGGTCCGGTGTGGTGCTGCGGTCCGACGGCTACATCCTCACCAACAACCACGTGGTGGCCGACGGCGGCACCATCACCGTCTCCTTCACCGACGACAGCCAGACGGACCTGAAGGCGCGCGTCGTCGGGACCGACCCCGAGACCGACCTCGCGGTGGTGAAGGTCGTCGGCGGCCCGCAGCTGGTGCCGGCGGTCCTCGGCACGTCGAGCGACCTGGTGGTCGGTGACCCGGTCATCGCGATCGGTTCCCCACTGGGTCTCGCGGGCACCGTGACGTCCGGCATCATCAGCGCGCTCAACCGCACGGTCCAGGTGCCGTCCGATGCGGGCGGGAGCGCCCCGCCGCTGTTCAACGCCATCCAGACCGACGCCGCGATCAACCCGGGCAACTCCGGCGGCGCGCTCGTGGACGGCGCCGGACGCGTCATCGGGATCAACTCGGCGATCGCCACGCTGGGCAGCTCCGGGTCCGACGTGCAGTCCGGCTCGATCGGCGTGGGCTTCGCCATCCCGGTCGACGAGGCCCGCTCCATCGCCGAGCAGCTGATCCGGACCGGCAGGGCGACCCACCCCGCGGTAGGTGTCACCGCGCGCACTGTGGGCGCTGACGGCAACGGCCCGCGCGGTGCCCGCATCCTCACCCTGGTGAAGGGCGGCGCCGCCCAGAAGGCCGGGCTGCGTGCCGGTGACGTCATCACCGCGGTCGCCGGCCGGCCGGTGCACAGCGTGGACCAGCTCGTCAACGCGTTGCGCGAGCACAAGGTCGGCGAGACCGTCGAGGTGACCTACCTGAGAGGCGGCTCGCGGCGCACCGCCAGGGTCGTGCTGCAGGACAAGCCGGCCTCGTAGGCTGGACAGCGACGAGGAGGCGACGTGCTCGGAGGGCTGGGGTGGCCGGAGGCCGCCGTCCTGCTGCTGCTCGCGCTGTTCGTGTTCGGCCCGGAGCGGCTGCCCGGCATCGCCGCCGACGCGGGCAGGACGCTCCGGAAGGTGCGCACCTACCTCAAGGGCATGAGCGACGAGCTGAAGTCCGAGCTCGGGCCAGAGGTCGCCGACCTGGACCTGCGCTCGCTGCACCCCCGCGAGTTCGTCCGCAAGCACCTGCTCGAGGACGACCCTGAGGACGCCTTCGCCGCGACGACCCGGCGGTCCGTGCTGCTGCCCGGTGAGCCCGCGCCGTGGGACCCGGACACGACCTGACGCGCGCTACTTCTTCGCAGGGGTGAGCCCGAGGGACATCCCCGCGAGCCCGCGCGGCTTGCCGGAGATCTGCTCGGTGATGCTGAGCAGCTCCTTGCCGGCGGCGCTGTCCGGGTCGGACAGCACCAGGGGGACGCCGTTGTCGCCGCCCTCGCGCAGCCGCTTGTCGATGGGGATCTGACCGAGCAGCGGCACCTCGGCACCGAGCGCGCGGCTGAGGCTGGCGGCCACGGCCTGGCCGCCACCGGACCCGAACACGTCGACCGGCTCCCCGCAGTGCGGACAGGGGAAGTAGCTCATGTTCTCGACGACACCGGCGATCCGCTGGTGGGTCTGCAAGGCGATGGACCCTGCCCGCTCGGCGACCTCCTGGGCGGCCAGCTGCGGGGTGGTGACGACGAGGATCTCGGCGGTGGGTACGAGCTGGGCGACCGAGATCGCGATGTCGCCCGTGCCCGGTGGGAGATCCATCAGCAGGTAGTCGAGGTCGCCCCAGTAGACGTCGGCGAGGAACTGCTGCAGCGCGCGGTGCAGCATCGGCCCGCGCCACACGACGGGGGTGTTGTCCTTGGTGAACATCCCGATGCTGATGACCTTCACGCCGTGCGCCGACGGCGGCATGATCATCTGCTCGACCTGCGTCGGCCGGTGCTCGACCCCGAGCATCCGCGGCACGCTGAAGCCGTAGACGTCCGCGTCGACGACCCCGACCCGCAGCCCCTTGGCGGCGAGCGCCGCGGCGAGGTTGACGGTCACCGAGCTCTTGCCGACACCGCCCTTGCCGGAGGCCACCGCGAAGACCCTCGTGAGGCTCCCGGGCTGCGCGAACGGGATCTCCCGCGTCGGGTTGTCGCCGCGCAGCTGGGTCTGCAGCGCCTGCCGCTGCTCGGCGCTCATGACGTCCAGCTCCACCTCGACCCGCGTCACACCCGGCAGGGCCTGCACCGCGGTCGTGACCCGCTCCCGCAGCGTGTCCTTCATCGGGCAGCCGCTCACGGTGAGGTAGATCCCGACCCGGGCCGTCCCGTCGGCGTCGACGGTGGCGCTCTTGAGCATGCCGATCTCGGTGATGGGACGGCGGATCTCGGGGTCCTCGACCGTCGCGAGCGCGGCCTGCAGCTGGTCTTCAGTGGGGAGCGTCATGATGCGTCCCAGCCTAGTTGCGCCCGGCACCTGCACCCGCGCCCGGAGCCGGCCGCGATCATTGCCCGGCTGCTGCCCGTGCTGGGCGCGGGCCCGGGCAAAGATCACGCCGCGCGCGAGCGCCTCGGGGGTCAGGCGAGCGCGGCGATGGCCTCGGCGGTCTCGAGGACCCGCTGGGCGATGTCGCGGTGGAGGTTCTCGACCATCCGGCCGTCCACGGTGACGACCCCGCGGCCGGCGGCCTCGGCCTCGGCGAAGGCGTCGATGACCTTGCGGGCCTGCGCCACCTCCTCCTCGGTCGGCGCCCACGTCTCGTTGGCGCCCTCGACCTGGGCGGGGTGGATGAGGGTCTTGCCGTCGAAGCCCATCTCCTTGCCCTGCCGGCACTCGGCGAGGAACCCGTCGAGGTCCTTCACGTCGTTCCAGACGCCGTCGAGGATCGCCTTGCCCGCCTCGCGGGCACCGGCCAGCGCCACGGCCAGGTGCGGCAGCAGCGGCCCGCGGCCCGGGAGCATGGCGGCGCGCAGCTCCTTCACGAGGTCGTTGGTGCCCATGACGAGAGCGGAGACCTGCGGGAAGCCAGCGATCTCACGGATGTTGAAGAGCGCGGCCGGGGTCTCGACCATGGCCCAGACAGGGGTGTCGCCGGTGACGGCGACGACCTGCTCGAGGTGCCGGGCGCCGGACACCTTCGGTACGACGACAGCGGCCGGTCGGGCTGCGGCGGCCGCTTCGAGATCGGCTGCGCCCCAAGGGGTGTCGAGCCCGTTGCACCGGATCGTGAGCGTCTTGCGGCCGTACTCGCCCGACGTGGCGGCCGCCACCGCGCTGGCGCGAGCGGCCTCCTTGGCGTCAGGGGCGACCGCGTCCTCGAGGTCGAAGATGATCGCGTCGGCAGGGAGCGTCTTGGCCTTCTCCAGGGCGCGCTCGTTGGACGACGGCATGTAGAGGACCGACCGGAGGACCGTCACAGGCCGTACGCCGCCTTCAGGTCGGCGTCGCGGGCCGCGAGCCGGGTGGCGAGGTCGAGCACGACCTTGCACTGCTTGAAGGTCGCGTCGTCCTGCATCTTGCCGTCGATCATGACGGCGCCGCGGCCGTCCTCGCCCATCTCCTCGACGACCCGCTTGGCCCACGCGACCTCGGCCGGTTCCGGGGAGAAGACCTTCTTCGCGATGTCGATCTGCACCGGGTGCAGGGACCAGGCGCCGACGCAGCCGAGCAGGTAGGCGTTGCGGAACTGGTCCTCGCAGGCGACGGTGTCCTTGATGTCGCCGAACGG
>CAMLIA010000208.1 GCA_946479905.1 uncultured Frankiales bacterium
TTGCGTCATACCTGCTGAGCCTGACCCAGGGCCACCTGCGATGACGTTGCGCGGGGCCACCCCGCTTGCGTCATACCTGCTGAGCCTGACCCAGGGCCACCTGCGATGACGTTGCGCGGGCCACCCCGCTTGCGTCATAGCTGCTGAGCCTGACCCAGGGCCACCTGCGATGACGTCAGGTGGGGTAGGCGGTCGCCCCGGCTCCCGCGCCGCCGGCGCGGAAGGCTGCGGGAGCGTGCGTGACGCAGGTCTGGACGTACTCCCGCAGGCCCTCGTCGCCGTACTCGCGGCCGTACCCGCTGCCCTTCACGCCACCGAAGGGCGCGCGCAGCGACATGCCGGTGCGGTTGTGGGTGTTGACGAAGACGAAGCCCGCCTCGAGCCGCGCGCCCAGGGCGAAGGCACGGTCCTCGTCGGCGGACCACACGGACGCGCCGAGTCCCAGCTCGCCCGCGTTGGCACGCGCGACCACCTCGTCCTCGCTGTCGAAGACGAGCAGGGGTACGGCGGGACCGAACTGCTCCTCGGCCACGAGCCGGGCGTCGTCGCCGAGCCCGGTGACGAGGACCGGCTCGACGAAGTAGCCGTCGCCGAGCTCGCGTGACGACCCGAGCGGGTGCGACGAGCCTTCACCGAGCAGGCCGCGGACCCGGTCCGCCGCGGCGCGGGTCACGAGCGGTCCCATCGTCACGCCGTCCTCGAGCGGGTCGCCCGTGACGAGGACCCGGGCGGCCGCGGCGACGTAGCGGTCCAGGAAGTCGTCGTACCTGCTCCGGTGGACGTAGAGGCGCTTCGCGGCCATGCAGACCTGGCCGCTGGTCGCGAAGCTCGCGATCACCAGCCGGTCCATGGCCTCGTCGGTGAGCTCGGCGTCGGCGAGGAAGACCGCGGGGTCGTTGCCGCCGAGCTCCATCACGGTGGGCACCAGCCGCTCCGCCGCCAGGTGGGCGATCGCGCGGCCGGTCACCTCTCCCCCGGTGAAGGCGACCTTGCGCACCCGCGGGTCGGTGATCAGCGCGGCGCCGACCTCGGCGCCGCCGTGCACGACCTGCAGCAGCCCGCCGGGCAAGGACTCCGCCATCTGCGTCAGCAGCCGGTCGACCGCGAGGGGCGCGAGCGGCGACGGCTTGACGACGATCGCGTTGCCGCCGAGCAGGGCGGGCGTGACCTTCAGCATCGCGAGGATGACCGGCGCGTTCCAGGGCGTGACGGCCGCGACGACCCCGTAGGGGACCTGGCGGCGGACGATTCGACCGAGGTCGTCGTCCACCGCCTCGTCCGCGAGGACCGTCACGGCGCGACCCGCGGCCCAGCGGGCGTAGGTCAGCGCGAAGCCCAGCTCGCCACGGCAGTCCGGGCGCGGCTTGCCCGACTCGCGGGCCAGCAGCACGGCGAGGTCGTCCAGCAGCGGCTCGACGGCAGCGAGCGCGCCGAGCAGCACCGTGGCCCGGTCGGCCACGCCGACCTCGGCCCAGGCCCTGGACGCGACCTGTGCCCGGTCCACGACCGCGGCGACGTCGGTCGTGACCTGCACCGAGCCGACCAGCTCGCTCGGGTGGGCCGGGTTCTCGCGGCTGATCACCGGACGACGGTCCGCAGCGAGTCGATCATCGACGTCGTCAGCAGGTAGTCGCGGGCCTTCACGGGGTCGGCCGCGCGCTCGCGCAGCTCCTGGTGCAGCCGCTCGCGGGCGACCGGGTCGCGCTCGCGGATCTGCTCCCAGTTGCCGTGCGTGTGCGCCTTCACGTAGTCGGTCGCGACCCACCGTCGGTGCCGGGCCACCTCGTCGAGGGCATCGGTGCCGAGGGCGCCGGCGAGCTGCACGGCGTCGTGGATGCCGGAGTTCATCCCCATCCCGCCGAGCGGGTTGTTGACGTGCGCGGCGTCCCCGGCGAGCAGCACCCGCCCGACGCGGAAGCTCGACGCGACCCGCTGGTGCACGTTGTAGAGCGACGTGTGCAGCACGTCCCACTCACGGCCCAGGTCGGCCACCCCGGTCAGGCGCTGCTGCACCGACGCCTCCACCGCGGCGTCCGACAGCGACGAGTCGGTCGGGAACAGCACCCGCCAGTGGTCCGGGGTGCGGAGCAGCACCAGCCACTCGTCGGGGTCGAACACGTAGTTGACCGCCGCGATCCCCGGCAGCACCTGCTCCAGGTCCTCACGGGTCGACACCACGAGGAACCGCTCGGGGTAGGTGAGCCCCTCGAACGCGAGCCCGAGCGCCTTGCGCACCGCCGACGACGCGCCGTCCGCGCCGATCAGCCAGTCGGCCCGGTGCTCCCCGACGGTCACGCCGTCGGGATCCTGCGCGACGTCACGGACCGCGGTCCCGAAGACCACGCGACCGCCGGCCGCCTCGAGCGCGTCGCGCAGGATCGGGGTGAGCCGGCTCTGCTCGCACTGCACCCGGAAGGGGTACGGCGTGTCGCCGGCCAGCACCGACAGGTCGAGCTCGGCGATGGGACCCGCGCTGCGGTCGCGGTACTGGAACGTCGTCGAGCGGATCCCCTTGGACAGCAGGGCATCCAGCACGCCGAGGTCCTGCAGCATCTCGAGCGTCGGCGGGTGGAAGGTCGACGCGCGGCTCTCGGCGGCGAGCTCGTCACCCGCCTCGAGGACGGTGACCTCGAAGCCGCGGCGGGCGAGGGTGAGCGCCGCGGTGAGTCCGACGGGGCCCGCTCCCGCGACCAGCACGCGGGTCATCGGGCCAGCTCCGCGGGGAGCCCCAGCAGGTCGGTGAGGCGGTCCCACTCCAGGAGCGGTACGCCGTCCGCCGTACCGCTGCTGCGGATCGCCGCGTAGGTCGCGCGGGCCGCCGCGGTCATGGCGAGCAGCGCGGCCACCGGGTGGATCACGAGGCGGACCTGGTGGGCGGCGAGCACGTCGTCGGGCAGCGCAGTGGCCGTGCCGGCCTGCGAGCGGTTGACCACCTGCGGGAGCCCGACGGCCGCGAGCTGCTCCTCGGTCTGCGCGCCCTCGACGAAGACGAGGTCGGCGCCGGCCTCGGCGAAGGCGTGCGCGCGCCGGACGGCCTCGTCGAGGCCGAGCACGCTGAGGGCGTCGGTGCGCGCGATGACGATCAGCGCCTGCACGTCGACCGCGGCCCGCAGCTTGGCGACGGCCTCGTCGATCGGCAGCACCTCCTTGCCCGCGAGGTGGCCGCAGCGCTTGGGCGACACCTGGTCCTCGAGGTGCAGGGCGGCGACGCCGGCCTTGGCGTAGTCCTCGACGGTGCGGGCGACCTGGAGCACGCCGCCATAGCCGGTGTCGGCGTCGGCGACGAGCGGCACGTCGACCACCCGGGTGATCTGGGCCGCGACCGCGGCGATGTCGGACCCGTGCACGTAGCCGAGGTCGGGACGGCCCAGCCGGGTCGCGGACACGACGGCACCCGAGAGGTGCAGCGCCGAGAACCCCTGCTCGGCGGCGAGCAGCGCGGTGACGGGGTCCACGACACCGGGCGCGTGGGTCAGGCCCTCGAGCACCGGGAGTCCCCTCCGGCCACGTCGCCCTGGGAAGCACGTGATCGCCAGGGGTCGCGGTACGGCCCTTTTCGCACCTCGAGAAGGGCCATCTCGCGACCCCTGGTGCAGATGCCGGCCCGGATCGCCGGTGCGAGCCTTGACGGGCGCGGCACCTAGACGACCCCGGCGGCCCGCAGCGCGTCGACCTTGGCGTCGTCGTAGCCGAGCAGGTCGCGCAGCACCTCGTCGGTGTGCTCGCCGAGCTCGGGGCCCACCCAGCGGACCGAGCCGGGGGTGTCGGACAGCTTGGGGAACGTGCTCTGCATCCGGATGTCGCCGAACATCGGGTGGGCGACCTTGATGATCGCCTCGCGCGCGGCGATGTGGGTGTCCTCGAGCATCTCCTTGGCGCGGTAGATGCGGCCCGTCGGGACGCCGTGCTCCTCGAGGATCGCGGTGAGCTTCTCGGAGTCCAGCGTGCTCGACCACTCGCCGATGAGCTCGTCGAGCTCCTGCTGCGTCTCGCCGCGGGCGGCGTGCGTCGCGTACCGCGGGTCGTCGCCGAGCTCGGGCCGGCCCATGGCGGTGGCGAGCCGCTTGAAGACGGTGTCCTGGTTGCCGGCGATGAGCACGCCGACGCCGTCACTGGTCGGGTAGACGTTGGAGGGCGCCACGTTGGGGATGATCGCGCCGGTGCGCTCACGGACGTAGCCGGCGACGTCGTACTCGGTGATCAGCGACTCCATCACCGCCATGACCGCCTCGTAGATCGCGGAGTCGACGACCTGCCCGCGGCCGGTCCGCTCGCGGGCGTGCAGCGCCATGAGGCCGCCGAGCGTCGCGAAGATCGCGGCGAGCGTGTCGCCGATGCTGATGCCGGCGCGCGCCGGGGGCCGGTCGGGCTCGCCGATGACGTGCCGCATCCCGCCCATCGCCTCGCCGACCGAGCCGTAGCCGGCCTGCGTCGACTTCGGCCCGGTCTGGCCGAAGCCGCTGACGCGCAGGACGACGAGCTTCGGGTTGATCTCCCACAGCGCCTCGGGGCTGAGGTTCCAGCGCTCGAGGGTGCCGGGGCGGAAGTTCTCGATGAGGACGTCGGCCTTCGCGACGAGGTCCTTGACGAGCTGCTGCCCCTCCGGGGTCCGCAGGTCGCAGGTGACGGACCGCTTGCCCCGGGCGACGATCGGCCACCACAGGCTCTTGCCGTGCGGCTTCTCGCGACCCCACTCGCGCATCGGGTCGCCGACGCCGGGCGGCTCGAGCTTCACCACGTCGGCGCCGAAGTCGGCGAACAGCTGTCCGGCGAACGGACCCGCCAGCAGCTGTCCCATCTCGACGACCCGCAGGTCGTCCAGTGCTCCCGAGCTCATGTCACTTGCTCCGTGCGGTCAGCACCGCGGCGGGCGGCGCGTCGGTCCAGGTCTGCAGCGTCTTGTGGCCCGCGTCGTCGCCGCGCAGGGCGCCGTCGAGGAACAGGGTGAGGGCGTCGACGATCGCGGCCCGGGCGAGGTCCTCGTCGCCGGTGGCCGGCTCGTCGAGGAAGGCCCGGGCACTGGTCGGGTCGAGCGGGTGGGCGACGGTGAAGTGGTTGGCGCCGCGGAAGACCACGTGGTGCACGTCGCCGCGGCCGCCCGCGAACGACCGGTCGTAGGTGCGCTCGACCGGGTCGACGCGGTCGGTCTGCGCCTCCTCGCCGTAGCGGACCGCACTGGCCGCCATGACGCCGTCGTGCTCACCGGTCATGAGCAGCACGGCCACGTCGTCGTCGAGGTCGAGGACCTGCCCGACCGGCCAGCCGAGCACCGTGCTCGCCATGGCGTGCGCGCCGTAGGTGAAGACCGCGCGCACCCCCGGGAACCACGCCGGCTTGGCGGACTGCAGCACCACAGTGCCCCCGCCGGAGTGCCCGCCGAGGGCGACCCGGTCGAGGTCGAGCAGGCCGTCCAGCGGTCCCTTGAGAGCCGCGAGCGCGTCGAGCACGGGCTGCACCGCCGTACCGCAGGGAGCGGTGCCGAAGGACTCGGGCCGCACCTTGTCGACGTCGATGCCGGGGCTGACGGCGACGCCGGTGCCGAACACCTCCTCGACCAGGGTGAAGAGCACCGTGACGTAGCCGCGCTCCGCCAGCTCCGTGGCCAGCCAGCGGTAGGAGTCGGCCGCGACGTTGATGCCGTTGAAGAACACGACGACCGGGTACGGCGCGCCGCTCGCGTCCGCTCGCACGACCCCGGTCATCCGCTCGTTCATGTCGCCGACCGGGTCGGCGGGGTAGAAGACCTTGAGGTGGGCGGTGTTCAGCGGCGCCTCGAGGCCCGGCACCGTGCAGGCGGTGTGGACCGCGCGGACCGTGGTCACGGCCGGGGGAGCTCTCGGTCGCCGCCCCAGAGCGCCCGGACGAGGTCGGCGGTCATCTGCTCGCCGAAGTACCGCACGCCCATGTTGTTCGCCGGGTCGCGCTCGGCGATGTTGCGGCGGACGGCCTCGTCGCGGGCGCGCAGCGCGGGCCGGTCCTCCTCGGGAACGACAGGGGCCTCGTCGACCCACTGCAACCAGCGGTCGAGGCGCTCGTGCGCGAGCTCGGGGATGGTGCGCAGGGCGAGGTCGTGGTCGGCCACGGAGAAGACGTGCGCGGTGTCGGTGAGCGACTCCCGGACGTGCAGCGCGCGGCTGACGAAGACGTCGAGCCCCGGCCGGGCCCGCACCTCGAGGTGCTTGTCGTTGAGGGGCTCGTAGTAGGTGTCGAGGTAGTCCAGGTCGACGAGGAGGTCCGCCCGCGGCAGGTAGTCCAGGTAGCACCAGACCTGGGGGAAGGTGCCGAACGCCAGGCCGAAGTGCGGGACGCGAACCTGCGGCCCGAGCCAGATGGTGAGGTGGATGTTGGTGAACGACGCCGTCGGGTTGGCGATCCAGGAGTGGATCATCCAGTCGATCTCCGGGCCGCTGTAGCCGCGGATGGTCCCAGTCGGGCCGTCGCCCGAGTAGCTCTCGAAGCGCTCGGTCGAGGGGTCGCGCGTCAGGGCGAAGCGCTTCTCGACCTTGGCCTTCAACTCCTCGACCAGCTCCGAGAGGGCGGTGAACGTGGCCGTGACGTCGACCGACGCTCCCGACTCGTCCACGAACTCGTGGACGGCCTTGATGGTCTCAGCCACGGGCTTCCCTCATGTTTCGCTTGGCGGAACGTCTATCTACACAGAGGAACTTACTGCTGCGTCAGCGCCGAGGCAAGGCGCCAGGGACGCCCGTCGACGACGTCGGTCCCGCGACTGACGAACCGGTTGGCGGTCGCCGCCGGGTGCACCGGGGCGACCAGCGCCCCGCCGTCAGCCGGGGCCGGCGTCACGACCGGGTAGTTGATCGTCCCGTCGAAGGCCCGCGCCCACGGGGTCCACAGCGTGAAGTCCTGCTG
>CAMLIA010000209.1 GCA_946479905.1 uncultured Frankiales bacterium
TCGCCAGCTGGGGAGGAGCGGTCGGATGAGCGTGTTCGTGCTGGGTGGGTCGCAGACGGACTTCGCGCGCAACTGGGCGAAGGAGGGCCTCGAGGTCAGCGACCTGGTCCGCGAGGTCACGGAGACGACCCTCGCCGCCGCCGAGGTGGACACCGTCGACACGATCCACGTCGGCAACGCCTTCGGGCAGCTCTACAACGGCCAGGGCCACCTCGGCGCGCTGCCCGCGCAGGTCGTCCCGGCGCTGCGCGGCGTCCCGGCGATGCGGCACGAGGCCGCCTGCGCGTCCGGTGGCATCGCCGTGCTCGCCGCCATGGCGGAGATCGAGGCAGGCAGGTACGACGTCGCGCTCGTGCTCGGTGTGGAGCAGGAGAAGTCGGTGCCCGGCGACGAGGCCGCCCGGATCCTGGGCGCGGCGTCCTGGGTCGGCCACGAGGGCGACGCCGAGTTCGTCTGGCCGCACCAGTTCTCGCTGCTGGCCGAGGAGTACGACAAGCGGTACGGCCTGGATCCCCAGTTCCTGCAGGGGATCTCGGAGCTGAACTACCGCAACGCGCGGTCCAACCCCTTCGCGCAGACGCGGACCTGGGGGACACCGTCCGACGACGTCGTCGACGGGTGGGTCCGGCGCTCCGACTGCAGCCAGATCACGGACGGTGCGGCGGGTGTCGTCGTGGCCGGCCGGGAGTTCGCGCAGGAGTGGTCCCGCCGTACCGGGCGTCCGGTCGCCGAGATCAAGGGGTGGGGGCACAGGACCGTCGGGCTCGCGCTGGCCGACAAGCTGGCCGTGCAGGAGGAGTACGTCCTGCCGCACGTCCGGCAGACCATCACCGACGCGTTCGCGCGGGCCGGCGTCGCCGACGTCTGGCAGCTCGACGGCATCGAGACCCACGACTGCTTCACCCCGAGCGAGTACATGGCGATCGACCACTTCGGCATCACCGCTCCCGGTGAGAGCTGGAAGGCCGTCGAGTCGGGGATCCTCGAGAAGGACGGCGCGATCCCGGTCAACGCCAGTGGCGGTCTCATCGGCCTCGGTCATCCCGTCGGCGCGACCGGGGTGCGGATGGTGCTCGACGCCGCCCGGCAGGTCACGGGCAGCGCCGGCGACACCCAGGTCGAGGGCGCCCGCACCTACGGGACGCTGAACATCGGCGGCTCGACGGCGACCACCGTGTCCTTCGTGATCGGAGCAGTGTGAGAGCCACCAAGGTCAGCGAGCCGCTCCGGACCCTTCCCGAGGACGACGACCACCCGTACCGCTCCGGTGCCTGGACGCCGAACCTCGCCGAGTGGGACGCCCACGACCTCGAGGTCGTCGAGGGTGAGATCCCGACGGACCTGCAGGGCGTCTACCTGCGCAACACCGAGAACCCCGTCCACCCGTCGATCGGGATGTACCACCCCTTCGACGGCGACGGGATGATCCACCAGCTGCACCTCGCGGACGGCAAGGCGTCCTACCGGAACCGGTTCGTCCGCACCGCCGGGTTCCTCGCCGAGCAGGAGGCGGCCGGTCCGCTGTGGACCGGGATGCTCGACATGCCGGCCAACTCGCTGCGGCCCGACGGCTGGGGCGCCCGCGGCCGGATGAAGGACGCGTCCTCCACCGACGTGGTCGTGCACAACGGCAAGGCGCTCACGAGCTTCTGGATGTGCGGCGACCTCTACGGCCTCGACCCGCTGACGCTGGAGCAGCTCGGCCCGGAGCCGTGGGTGCCGGCCGAGGGCATCAGCGCGCACACCAAGGTCGACGAGCGCACCGGCGAGATGCTGGTGTTCAACTACGGCAAGCAGGCGCCGTACATGCACTACGGCGTCGTCTCGAAGGACGGCGAGCTCGTCCACTGGGTGCCGGTCCCGCTGCCCGGGCCGCGGCTGCCGCACGACATGGCCTTCACCGAGAACTTCAGCATCCTCAACGACTTCCCGCTGTTCTGGGAGCCGTCGCTGCTGAAGGACGACATCCACCTGCCGCGGTTCTTCCCCGACCTGCCGAGCCGCTTCGGCGTGGTCTCCCGCTACGGCACCGAGGTGCAGTGGTTCGAGGCGGAGGCGACCTACGCGCTGCACTTCATCAACGCCTATGAAGAAGGCGACGAGATCGTGCTGGACGGCTTCCCGCAGCAGGACCCCTCGCCGCGCAAGCAGGAGGGCGACGACTGGTACCGCTCCTTCTACCGGCACATCGACCTGCAGACCCTCAAGCCCCGGCCGCACCGCTGGCGGCTGAACCTCCGGACCGGCCAGGTCAAGGAGGAGGACCTCTCCGACACCCTCATGGAGTTCGGCATGATCAACGGGCGGTACGGCGGGCAGCCCTACCGCTACACGTACAACATGACCGGGCACCCGGGCTGGTTCCTCTTCGACGGCATCGTCAAGCAGGACCTGCTGACCGGGTCGGAGAAGCGCTACGCCTTCGGCGAGGGCGTCTTCGGCAGCGAGAGCCCGATGGCGCCGCGGGTCGGGTCCACGGCCGAGGACGACGGCTACCTCCTCACGTTCACGACCGACCTGGCGAACGACTGCAGCGACGCGCTGGTCCTCACCGCGCAGGACCTCGAACTGGTCGCCCGCATCCGGCTGCCCGAGCGGATCTCGTCGGGCACCCACTCGTTCTGGCACCAGCTCTGAGCACCCCCAACGCGATCGGCACGTCGCTCGGCCTGCTGGGGGACGAGTGGTCGCTGCTCATCGTGCAGCAGCAGTTCCTCCGGGTACGACGGTTCTCGGCGCTGCAGGCGGCCCTCGGCATCGGGCCGACGGTGCTGTCCGCGCGACTGGCGGCGCTCGTCGACGGCGGGGTGCTCGTCAAGGGCGACGACGGCTACCGGCTCACCGAGGCCGGCCTGGAGCTGTGGGCCCTGCTGCTGTGCATCTGGGCCTGGGAGCAGCAGTGGGTGCAGGGCGAGGCACTGCCCACCATGCGCCACCTCGACTGCGGCGCCGTCTTCCGCCCGGAGCTGGCGTGCGCGGGCTGCGGCACCCGGACGTCCCAGGCCGACGTCCGGGTCGAGCTCGGACCCTCCGGCGATCTCACCCGCGCCGTCCCGGTGGGCAGGCACCGTCGTCGTACCCGCTCCTCGCGGACCGACGGACCGGGGCTGTTCCCGGAGACCATGGCGCTGCTGGGCAGCCGGTGGTCGAGCGCCACCCTGGGCGCGGCGCTGCTCGGGGCGCGGCGGTTCCGCGACTTCGAGGCCGTCCTGGGGGCGCCGCCGAACATCGTGTCCGAGCGGCTCCGGCAGTTCGTCGCGCTCGGCGTGCTCGACCCGACCTATGCCCTGACCGCCAAGGGCCGCGACTTCTTCCCCGCCGTCGCACTGCTGGTCGCCTGGGGCGAGCGGTGGCACCCGGCCCCCGACGGCCCGGCGCTGCTCACGACCCACGAGGCGTGCGGGGGTGCGTTCGTGCCGGTCCTGTGCTGCAGTGCGTGCGACGAGCGGCTGCACCGACGCAGCATCTCCGTCGAGCACCGCGCCACCCAGCAACGGATGACCTCATGACCGCACCTCTTGCGTCCCTGCACGCCGTCGACTTCTCCTACGGCTCCCTGCAGGTGCTGTTCGGCGTCGACCTCGAGATCCGGGAGGGCGAGGTCCTCGGGCTGCTCGGGACGAACGGTGCCGGCAAGTCCACGGTGCTGCGGGTCCTGTCCGGGCTCGCGCCGCCGCAGCACGGGCAGGTGCTGTTCGCCGGCCAGGACGTCTCCCGCGTGCCGGCGGAGGACCTCGTGAAGCGCGGCCTCGCGATGGTGCCCGGTGGCAAGGCGATGTTCGGCGACCTCACCGTCGTCGAGTCCCTGGAGATCGGCGCGCGGCTGCTGCCCAAGAGCGAGCGCAAGGCCCGCATCGCCCGCGAGCTCGAGCGCTTCCCCCGGCTGGCGGAGCGGCGCACGTCGCTGTCCGGCTCGCTGTCCGGTGGCGAGCAGCAGCAGCTCGCCGTCGCCAAGGCGCTGCTGCTCGACCCCGTCCTGCTCTGCATCGACGAGCTCTCGCTCGGCCTCGCGCCGCTCGTCGTCGAGGGGCTGCTGCAGACGGTTCGCGACGTGCGGGCCGCCGGCACCACGGTGGTCGTCGTCGAGCAGTCGCTCAACATTGCCGTCGCGCTGTGCGACCGGGCGGTCTTCCTCGAGAAGGGGACGATCCGCTTCGAGGGCGCGCCCAAGGAGCTGCTGGAGCGCGGCGACATCGCCCGCTCCGTGTTCCTCGGCGCCGACAAGCGCGAGGCGTCGTGAACACCCTCGGCGAGCTGATGGTGGGTGTCACCTACGGCCTGCAGTACGGGCTGCTGGCCCTGGGCCTCGTGCTGGTCTGGCGGGCCAGCCGGTTCGTGAACTTCGCACACGGCCAGATGGGTGTGCTCGGGTCGCTCGTCATGGGGCGACTCGTCCTCGACGCCGGGATGCCGTACCTGCTCGCGATGGCCGTCGCCCTGCTCTTCGGTGCCGGCTTCGCTGCCCTGCTCGAGCGGGTCTTCGTGCAGAAGCTCTTCGACGCGCCCCGGCTGGTGCTGCTGATCGGCAGCATCGGCATCGCGCAGACCGCGTTCGGCCTCGGCACCGTCGAGCTGCCGCACTGGGTGCCCTTCGACAACCCGTTCGTCCTCAAGCTCGGCGGCAGTGCGTTCCCCGTGCCGTTCGAGCACGGCTGGACGATCGGCAGCGTCGGCCTCACGTCGGCCCAGGTCCTCACCCTGATCGCGGCGCCGGCGATCGTCATCGCCCTGCAGCTGCTGTTCACCCGGACCGAGCTCGGCCGCACCATCCGGGCAGCGTCGGCCAACCCCGAGGCAGCGCGGCTGGCGGGGATCTCCGTCCGCCGCACGTCCACCCTCGTCTGGGTCATCGCCGGCGTGCTGTCGACCTTCACCGCCATCCTGCAGGCACCCCAGGTGAGCGGCCTCGACGTGAGCAACCTCGGCCCGACGCTGCTCGTCCGTGGCCTCGCCGCCGCCCTGCTCGGCGGCATGACCGACTTCCGCAAGGCCTTCGCCGCCGGCGTGGTGCTCGGTGTCGTCGAGAACGAGGTGCTCTTCCACGTCAGCGCGACCGCGTCGAACACCGTCGTGTTCCTGGCCATCCTGCTCGGCGTGCTGCTGCAGGCGCGCACCCTCGCCCGCGGCACCCGGGCCGGCGACGACCGGGTGTCGGAGCCCGTCGCGCGCCAGCCGCTCAGCGCGCGGCTGCAGCAGGTCGCGTTCGCCCGGCACCTCGACCGCTGGGCCTGGGCGCTGCTCGCCTTGGTCCTGCTCGTGCTGCCGGTGCTGCCCGGCCTCGACAGCCACGCGCAGGTGCAGAGCCTCATCCTCATCGTGTCGTTCGCCATCACGGCACTGGGCATCACGCTGCTCACCGGCTGGGCCGGGCAGATCTCGCTCGGCCACTTCGCGCTGCTCGGCGTGGGTGCCTACAGCGCCGCGTCCGCCGTGCACCACGGCTGGGCCGTCCCCGCCGTCCTGCTGTACGCCGGTCTGGTGACCGCTGCCGTCGCGGTGCCCGTCGCGCTGCCGGCCCTGCGCTTCCGCGGGCTCTTCCTCGCCGTCACCACCCTCGGGTTCGCGGTCGTCGCGCCGACCTGGCTGTTCCGGCTCGGGATCTTCGGCGAGAAGTCCACCGGCAACGCCGACATCGACCTGACCCGGTTGCGGGTGCCGGGGATCGGCTCCTTCAGCCGCAACCAGGACGTCTACTACCTCGCCCTCGTGGTGCTCGCCCTCGTCGTGGCGGCACTGACCGCGCTCCGGCGCAGTGGCCCCGGTCGCGCGCTGCTCGCGGTCCGCGACAACGAGGCCACCGCGGCGTCGCACGGCCTGCCGCCGACCGCCGTGAAGCTGGTGGCGGTGCTGCTCTCGGGGTTCGTCGCCGGGCTCGGTGGAGCCGTCTGGGGGATGGGCACCGGGGGCTGGAACAACGAGCGCTTCGACCCGAACCAGTCGCTCATCATCCTGGGCATCGCGATCGTCGGCGGTCTGGGCTCGCTCTACGGCCCCATCGTCGGGGCGTTCCTCGTGAGCATCCCCCTGCTCGTCAGCTACTTCGACTCGCCCGGCTGGCGGGCCTTCTTCGCCGGCGCCCTCCTCCTCAACGTCATGCTCTACCTCCCCGGCGGGGTCACCCAGCTCGTCGAGCGGACCCGGACCGCCCTGCTGCGCTGGCTCGAGCGCGGGTTGCCGGAGCAGCCGTTCGGCCCGGTCGACGGCGCCCCTCCGCTCGTGGTGCGCGACGTCCGGCTCGCCTTCGGCGGCATCCAGGCGCTCGACGGCGTCTCCCTCGAGGTGCACCCCGGCGAGATCGTCGGGCTCATCGGCGGCAACGGCGCCGGCAAGTCGACGCTGATGAGCTGCATCAGCGGCCACGCGGTCCCCGACGGCGGCGACATCGAGGTCTTCGGCCAGCACGTCGCAGGGCTCCCTCCGGAGTACCGCCCGGCGCTGTCGCTCGCGCGCACCTTCCAGGACGCCCGGCTCTACCCCGGCCTCACCGTCCTGGAGACCGTGCTCGTCGCGCTCGACCGCACCGACCGCACCGACACGCTGTCGGCCCTCGTTGCCGCACCGTGGACCCGCGGGCCCGAGCGCTCCAAGCGCACCCGCGCGCTCGCGCTGCTGGAGCGAGTCGGCCTGCAGGACAAGGCGCACGTGCTGGTCAGCGAGCTGTCGACCGGCATGCGGCGGCTGCTCGACGTCGCGACCGTGATGGCGGGCGAGCCGAGGCTGGTGCTGCTCGACGAGCCGACCGCCGGGATCGCGCAGCGCGAGGTCGAGCAGTTCGCGCCGCTGCTGCGCTCGCTGCGCGACGAGCTCGGCTGCGCGATCGTCATCGTCGAGCACGACATGCCG
>CAMLIA010000210.1 GCA_946479905.1 uncultured Frankiales bacterium
GGCCACGAGGGCGGCACCCAGCACGCCCGCGCCGAAGACCGCGATCTTCGCGGGGAGCGAGAACCACACGGGCCAGTCCGTCGCGTCCCGACCGCTGCTGGCCGCCCATGCGGCGTACCCCAGACCGGTCCCGAGGAGCACCATCGCCGCCAGGACGACGAGGGTGCTCCCTCCCAGCACGACGAGGACGTTGCCGCCGGCCTGGAGGAGCAGGCAGCCGATGAGGACCGGCCTGGGTCCCCACCGGTCGATGATCGCTCCGCCGACCGGCACCGCGACCAGACCGACGAGGCCCTGCACGGCTATCAGCGAGCCCACGGTCGACAGCGGGATGCCGCGCAGCTCGTGCAGGTAGATGAGCGTGTACGGCAGGGTCAGACCGGTCCCGACGCGTGCCACGACCACCGACACGATGAACCGCCGGGCCGGGGACGGCAGGCCGGAACGCGATCGCCCGGTCGTCTCCTCGACGGCCACCATCAGGCCCGGGGCCCTCCCACCGGTCCGTCGAGCAGACGGTCGACGTGGTCGGGGACGTCCACCCCCGCCGGGACCTCGGCCGCCGGTTCGGGAGCCCCCCAGGACTGGAGCAGTGGGACGACGCCGGCCCAGATCCCCGGCGGCTCAGCCGGTTCGTGGAAGGGCCCGCCCTCCCGGACCTTGACCGACGCCTCCTCGAGCCCGAGGGCGAGCACGGTCACGGCGGACAGCTCCTTCGCCGACGGCGGCCGCAGCGTCTCGGCGCGCCCCGGCACCAGCTGCTCGGCGGTCGCGCGGAAGGCCGTGAGCCGCTCGGCCTCGTCGGCCACGACGCGGGCCTGCCCGTAGACGACGGCACTGCGGAAGTTGACCGAGTGGTGGTAGAGCGTGTTCGCGAGGACGAGGCCGTCGACGTGGGTCACCGTCACACACAGCTCGGCACCGTCCCGCGCCGCCACCAGGACCTGGTTCAGGTTCGACCCGTGCAGGTAGAGGGTGTCGTCGACCCGGCCGTACGCCATCGGGATGACGTGCGGCGCGCCGGCCACCACGGCGGCGACGTAGCAGACGAGGCCCGCGTCGAGCACGTCGTAGAGCTCGGTGCGGTCGACGCGCGCCCGGTGCGGGTAGCGGCGCAGCCGGGTGCGGTCGGTCGAGGACAACGGGGTCGTCATGGGCACCTCACGTGGTCAGACGAGCCGGACGGCGTCGTCGATCCGGATCTCACCGGCGGTCTGGACAGAGCAGTAGGCGCCCACGCACGGCAGGTTGCGGCCGGCGACCGGCACGCTGTTGTGCTGGGCGACGGTGCGCAGGACCGCGGGGTCCCTCGGGAGCTCCTCGACGGCCATGGTGGTGAGCACGCAACGCGGGGTCGGCATGGCGACCTGCAGGCGCACTGCGTCACCGAGGGCCAGCATCTGCCCGGGCCAGGCGTTCTCCGCGAAGCCGCTCGACGCGGTAGCGACGACGACGTTCATCCGGAAGCGACGCTCGTCGAAGCTGGTCGCCGGCCGGGCCGCACCGAGCTGGTCCAGCGTGGCAGTCGTCACGACCGACACGGGCAGGGCGTCCAGCAACGAGCGCGGGCCGACCTCGTCCGGCAGACCCACCGCGGCGACGAAGTCCGTGCGGTTGGCCACCAGGCCGGACTCCGGTGGGGCCGCGTTCACCAGGCGGACCGGGCGACCGAACGAGGCGGTCAGGACCACGTCGGCGTCGCCCTCGTCGGTCCGCACCCGCCGCCCGTCCGGCAGCTCGATGACGACCGCCGGCAGCGGGGCGTCCGGCTGCGGCTCCGTGACGAAGGAGGCCCTGCTGGCCAGCAGGAGCGGCCCGAGCTCGGGGGTCTTGCCGGTGACGACCTCGCGGGTCTCGCCGTCGACGAGCGCCCAGGCACGGTCGCCCAGCACGCCCAGCGGCGTCACCAGAGCGGCCCCGACGTGCTCGCCCTGCATCGACTTGACGGGGAACCGGCGCAGCACGCGGACCTGACCGATCACCCCCGCCATGCTGCCCCTTCTCTGCCGCCGCCCGTGGTGCCACCGTGATGCCACACCCGTCGAGCAATGTTCGCGTATGCTAGTAGCGTAGCATTGCACGCGATTGTTGCAGCCTCGAGGAGAGCCCGTGCCCGCCGAGCCCGACACCTACAACGACGCGATCGACGCGGTGGACCCCGCCTCGGAGTCCGTCCGCGGCCGCCCCGCCACCGAGCGCGTCAAGGTGCGCCGTCGACCCGCACGGGCCAACTACCAGCAGGACGTCGTCTACCAGGTCTTCGACGACGCGCTCGTGTGCCACGTCGCGATCGTCGTCGACGACCAGCCCTACATCCTCCCCAACCTGCACGTCCGCATCGGGGACCACCTCTACCTGCACGGCGACAAGCGCAACCACATGCTCAACCAGATCGCCGCGGGCAAGCCACTGTGCGTCGAGGCGACGACGATCGACCGCATCATGTGGGGTCGGTCGGCCTTCCAGAACTCCCTGAACTACCGCTCGGCCGTCGCCCTCGGCGTGGGCCGGCTGGTCGAGGACGAGGAGGAGAAGTCCCGCGCGCTGTGGGCGCTGGTGAACCGGATCCTGCCTCCCGAGCGCGTCCCGACCGTCCGGCCGCTGGCCGACTACGAGATCAACCGCACCGTGGTCGTCGCGATCCCGCTCACCGAGTGCTCCGCGAAGATCCGCACCGGCCCCTCGGTCGACGAGCCCGGCGACCTGGACTCCCCCGTCTGGGCGGGCGAGATCCCCGTGGTCACCTCCCTCGGCACGCCGATCCCGGACGACAAGGTGCTTCCGGGCGTCGAGGTCCCGGACTACGTGGACGGCTGGACCGGCCCGCCCGTGCGCACCGCCACCTGACCCGTAGCGTGGCGCCGTGACCGCTGCCCGCCCGACCTTGCGCGACGAGGTGTCGCGGCAGCTGCGGTCCGACATCGCCGCCGGCCTGCTCGAGCCGCAGCGGCTCTACGGCATCGCCGAGGTCGCCGACCGGTTGGGCGTGAGCATCACACCCGTGCGGGAGGCACTGCTGGAGCTGGCACGCGACGGCCTCGTCGAGGTGGCGCGCAACCGCGGCTTCCGCGTCCGCGAGGTCAGCGATGCCGACCTGGAGGAGATCGTCGAGCTGCGGGTGCTGCTCGAGATCCCCGCCGTGCGACGGCTCGCGGGTCAGCTGCCGCCGGCCGAGGCCAAGGAGCTCAGGCGGCTGGCCAAGGCGTCGGTCGAGGCCGCCCGCAGCGGTGACCTGTCGTCGTACCTCCAGCTGGACCGGGACTTCCACCTCCGGCTGCTGGCACTCGCCGGCAACAGCCGACTGGTCGACGTCGTGGCGAGGTTGCGCGACGAGACCCGGCTCTACGGCCTCGGTCGCCTCGCCGGCACGAAGGCGCTCGTGGCGACCACCCGCGAGCACACCGCCCTGCTGACGGCCCTGGAGACGGGCGACGCCGACGCCGCCGAAGCGGTGCTGCGGGGCCACCTGGGCCACATCCGCGGCGTGTGGTCCCAGCAGTAGCTCAGCCGAACCGGCCGGGTGCGAACGGCCGGAGCCGCTCGTCCTGCTCCCCGGCGAGCAGTCCCGCGACCGCCTCGCCGGTGACCGGGCCGAGGGTCACACCGAGCATCGCGTGCCCGGTCGCGACGAAGGCGTTGCTGGTGCCCGGGACCGCACCGATCACCGGGAGCCCGTCCGGGGTCATGGGCCGCAGCCCTGCCCACGACTCCCGCACCGTGTCGCGCGACAGGGAAGGGAGGTACGACGAGGACTGGCGGACCAGGGCGGCCACCCGCTTCGGCCGGGGCGAGGAGTCCACACCGGACAGGTCCATCATCCCGGCGAGGCGCGAGCGCCCGGCCATCGGCGTGACCGCGACCCGGGCCTCGAGCAGGTAGAGCGGGGTGCGCGGCAGGGCACCCAGGTCGACCGAGGCGCTGTAGCCCTTGCCCGCCTGAAGGGGCAGCCGGTAGCCCAGGTCGCGCAGCAGCCGACCCGACCACGCACCGGCCGCGATGACGACCGCGTCGGCGTCCTGGCTGCCCTGCTCGGTGACGACACCGCTGACGGCGCCCGCCCGGACGGCGAAGCCATCGACACGCGCGTCACGACGGACCAGCACGTCGTGCGCGCTGAGCCAGCTCTCGAGGGCCGCGACCAGCTCCCGCGGGTCGAGATGACCGTCCCCGGCGAGGTGCGCACTGAAGCGGGCACGGTCACCGAGGAGGGGTTCGGCGGCACACGTCGCCTCCGCCGCGTCGATGCCGGCAGGCAGGTCGTACCCGTAGCGGGTGAGAGGTGCGAGCAGCGCCAGCTCGTCCTCGACCGCGGCCCGGGTGCTGCCGACGAAGCGCAGTCCGGTGCGCACGCTCTCGACGCAGACCCCGCTCGCCTGCAGGGCCGCGAAGGACGCGTGCACGTCGCGTGCGAGCTCCAGGGTCGCCTGCGTCCCGTGGTCGTGGGCGGCCCGCGTGCAGTGCCGCGTGAAGGCGAGCAGCCACCGCAGCAGGGTCGGATCGGGTCGCATCCGGAACGCCGCCCCGGGAGTGAGCAGCGAGCGCAGGCCCAGCTGCGGGACCCCCGGTCCGGGCACGGGGGCCGACAGCGACGGCACGATCAGGCCGGCGTTGCCCCAGGACGCGCTGTCGCGGACGGTCGCACCGTCGAGGACGACGACCTCGTGGCCGCGCCGCCGCAGCGCCCAGGCCGTGCACAGCCCGACGACACCCGCGCCGACGACCACGACGCGCGTCACGGGAAGGCGACCTGCACCCCAGCACCTGCGGCGCGGGCAGCGGCGACGGCCGCCCGCGCCGCCGCCACGTCCTGGACCGCCAGGCCCGTGGAGCAGAAGACCGTGATGTCCTCGTCGCTCGTGCGCGCCTTGGCTGTCCCGGCGAGCACCTCCGACAGCTCGGCCACCACGTCGACGACGGCACCCTCGTCCCGCGCGATCAGGATCGCGCCGGCCTCCTCGGCCGCGGACTCGTGCATGTCGACCACCACCCGCGCGCGCTGCACGGTCGCCGTGTCGAGCTCGCGCTCGCGCGGCCGGAACGCACCGACGGCGTTCACGTGCGTGCCCGGAGCCAGCCACGCGCCCTGCAGGACGGGAACCGGACTGGTCGTGACGGTGCAGACGACGTCGGACTCGCGCACCACCTGCTCGGCGTCCCGCGCGGCGCATAGCGGGATGCCCTGCTCGGCCGCCCAGTCGACGAGCTCGGCGAGACCGGACGGTGCCCAGGCGAGCGCCTGCTCCAGGGACCGCGACGCGTGCAGCGCCGCCAGGTGGCTGCGGGCCTGCACGCCGGCACCGAGGACCCCGAGCCGGCAGGCGTCGGGGCGGGCCAGCAGGTCAGTGGCGAGCGCCGACGTCGCGGCGGTGCGCAGCTCGGTGACCGCGGCCCCGTCCATCAGGGCGTCCAGCTCACCGGTCTCCGGGTCGAGCAGCACGACGAAGCCCGAGATGAGCGGCAGGCCCCGCGCCGGGTTGCCGGGAAAGGCGGAGGCCACCTTGAGCCCGGTCGTGCCCTGCACGACCGCGGGCTTCACGAGGGTCACGCCCTCGCGCTGGGGGAGGTGCGTACGGACGGGCTGCTGGGTCTCGTCGTCGCGCAGCGACCGGAAGGCGCTCTCGACAGCCGCGTACGCGACCTCGGGTGTCAGGTACCGCCGGACGTCAGCAGCATCGAGCACGAGCACCGGAGTAAGGTATCAGTCTCAGGTGCCCAGCAGATCGACGAGACTGCCGGCCCCTAGGGTGCCGACTCCCGACGGCGCATCGCGGCCAGCGTGTCGGGTGACCAGGTGCGCTCCCCCGGCCGCCGGCGGTCGGCGCTGCCCCGGCGGTGGTGACGACGCTCACCGCCGGCGCGGCGCTCCGGCAGGCCGGGGGGCAGTGGCGACCACGCCGGTGCGGTGCCGCCGGCAGCCCGACGCCGCAGGGACACGATCCGGTCGGCCTCGATCGCCGCGCGGTCACGGAGCCAGTCGGCGACGTCTGCCGGCGGGTGGTGGAGCTGCAGCCTCCGGGACAGGGCACGCCAGGTCGCACGCGTGACGTGCTCGTGGTGATCGCGGTGGACACCCAGCTTCTCGAGGCAGGCCCGCAACGTCGGCGCCAGGTGCTCGACCAGCGAGTACCACGCGCTGTCGTCGTCCCGGGCGGCATGTGCCAGCTGAGCGAGGCTTCGACGGTCCAGTGTCATCTCCTCCGACCTCCGTCCTTCTCACCCGGCCAGGCGGTCACCGGTGGCGAGCCCGTCCGGTCCGTAGACGAGCAGCGGCAGGTCCGCACCTCGAAGCGCTGCGAGGCCGACGGCGCGCAGCGCGTCGGCGCGGCTCTCGAGACCGGACGCGACGACGGTCCCCGCGGCGTCACGGATCGACCACTCCCCGGTTCCGCGCGGCAGGGGCAGATCCCTCATCCGCGGACTCTGCGGGGCATCGGTGATCCGGACGTGGCCGCCGGGGCAGAGCTCTCTCTGGTCCATCGCCGGGTCCTCCGTCTCCGTCTGCGGGACGAGACCAGCCTCACCGGGGTGGGCGCCGCTCGACCAGGGTCGAAGGACCCGTCCGGTCAGCCGGCAATCACGTGCCCGGCCCCGCATCCCTCGCAGCCAGGGACAAAGGGCCCTAGGCAGAGCGCTCTTCGGCACGATCACCGAGAGAGACGTCGAAGAGGCTCAGTGCTCCCGCAGCAGTGACCCGAAGCCGTGCAGCTGGTCGGTGATCCCGTTGTCGCGCAACGCCATCCACCAGGTCGCGGCGTTGATCGCGATGACGGGTTTGTGCAGCCAGCGCTCCGCCTCGTCGGCCAGCGTCACCATCGACAGGTTGGTGCCGCACTGGACGA
>CAMLIA010000211.1 GCA_946479905.1 uncultured Frankiales bacterium
GCCGTTCGAGGTGCCGTTCGAGGTGCCGCTGCTGGATCCGGACCCCGAGGCGGCCTGCCGACCGGCCGAGCTCAGCGCGGGGGCCGCGAGGCTCGCGGCGACCACCGCGACGAACGCCACCTCGGCGACCCACCCTCGCGCACGCACCAGCGCAGGCTAGGGACCAACCGGGCATCCCGGAAGCCCTGCTGACAGGCAGACGCGCAACGGCTACGTTGCGAACCAGGGGCAAACCAGAACCTGTTCTACCGACGTCGAGGGAGCACCGATGCAGACGCGCGCCGCCATCCTGTGGGAGCCGCACACCGACTGGAGCGTCGAGGACATCGAGCTCGACCCGCCGAAGAGGGGCGAGGTCCTCGTGAAGCTGGCCGCGTCCGGCCTGTGCCACTCCGACGAGCACATGGTCACGGGTGACATGGCGCTGCCGGCCGACATCGCCGAGCTGATGGGCATCAGCCAGTTCCCGGTGATCGGCGGGCACGAGGGTGCCGGTGAGGTCATCGAGGTCGGGGAGGGCGTCACCGACCTGGCCGTCGGCGACCACGTCGTGTTCAGCTTCATCCCGTCCTGCGGCAAGTGCCCGTCCTGCCGCCGCGGGCAGTCGCAGGTCTGCGACCTCGGCGCCTTCCTGCTCGGTGGCCGGCAGTTCACCGACCAGACCGCGCGGCACCACAGCAAGGACGGCAAGGACCTCGGCACCATGGTCGCGCTCGGCACGTTCGCGCCCTACACGGTCGTGGCCGTCGAGTCGTGCGTGAAGATCGACCCGGAGATCCCGCTGGAGAAGGCCGCCCTCGTGGGCTGCGGTGTCACCACGGGCTGGGGCTCGGCGGTCAACGCCGCCGACGTGCAGCCCGGCGAGACCGTCGTGGTCTACGGCGTCGGCGGGATCGGGACGGCTGCCGTGCAGGGTGCCGTCCTGGCGGGGGCGCACCGGGTCGTCGTGGTCGAGCCGGTCGAGTGGAAGCGCGAGAAGATCCTCGAGTTCGGCGCCACGCACACGGCCGCGTCCCAGGAGGAGGCGTTCTTCCTCGTCCAGCAGCTCACCAACGGCGCGATGGCCGACAAGGCGATCCTGTGCGTCGGCACGGCCAAGGGCGAGCACGTCGGCCAGATGATGTCGATCATCAAGAAGTGCGGGCGGGCGGTCGTCACCTCCGTCGCACCGATGCTCGACGACCAGGTCACGATGAACCTGTTCGAGTTCGCGATGCAGCGCAAGGAGCTCGTGGGCTGCATCTTCGGCAACGCCAACCCGGCCGTCGACATCCCCCGGCTGCTGGCGCTCTACAAGGACGGCAAGCTCAAGCTCGACGAGATGATCACGACCGAGTACACCCTGGACGAGATCAACCAGGGCTACCAGGACATGCGGGACGGCAAGAACTTCCGCGGCCTCATCAGGTACTGACCGACCTCCCGGAGGGCCCCGCCGCGGCGGGGCCCTCCGCATGCCGGCGGTGCGCGGCGATGAGCAGCGCGTGGGACGCCAGCGCCGCGCAGGTGGCGAGGGCGAAGCCCGTTCCGGTGCCGACCGACCCGACCAGCAGGCCTGCGGTCGTCGTGAACGCGGCGAAGCTGGGCAGCCCGCGCAGCAGCGCGGCCGCGTAGCGCTGGACCGCCGCGGCACCGTCCAGGGCGTGCGTGAACACGGCCAGGACCGACGCGATCACCGGGAACGGGGTGAGCAGCCCGGTCAGGTGCGGGCCGAGCGCGGCGGACGCGGCCGTGATCACGACGACGAGCAGCGCCCCGGCCGCCATCCGCAGCACGAGGTCGCCCGGCAGCCGACGGCCCGAACCGGCGACCCCGGCGGGAGCGCGCAGCACGGCTCCGCCCGCGAGACCGGCGAGCAGCGCGGCCAGGCACGCGACGAGGGCCGACAGGCTCACGAGCCCCAGCGCCGTGGTCGAGGCCGCGAAGGCCGCCCAGCCACCCACCACCGCCGGCAGCCAGTGCGCGCCCGACCGGGCCAGCAGGGCGTGCACGGTCGTGAACAGCGCCAGCGAGACCAGTCCCGCCGTCGCCGCCCGGGCTGCCGAGGCGCCGAAGGACGGACCCCGTTCGAGAGCGACCACGAGCAGGATCGGACCACCGACCACCGGCAGCGACGCCAGCCAACCGGCCGCTGCCGGCCCCCAGCGCCGGGCGGCCAGCGTCGCGAGCCCGATGAGCGCCGGCGCCAGGGTCAGCTTGAGCGCGAGCACGCCGCATCCTGGCAGGACGGGTGGGCGGGAGGCGAGCGGAGCCGGCGGTCGGGATCGAACCGACGACCTGCTGTTTACAAGACAGCTGCGCTACCACTGCGCCACGCCGGCCGGGCGTGCGCACCAGCGTAGGACCGGGCGGCCTCCGAGCGAGAGTTCACCCGGCAGTTAGGCCGTCTGGCCGCTTCAGGAAGTCACGGAGAGTGATCGCCACTAGGCTGCTCGGGCGCATGATCACCCGTACGGGTGAGTAAAAGATAACCATGCGTAGCCGAACCAGAGTGCATGGCTTCCCGTACCCCCTGGATCGCGACCTGCGCCACCGCCGCCGTCTCCGGCCTGCTGGCGCTGGCGACCGGCACCGCTGCCGTCCCCTCCGCCTCCCCCGTTCCCGCCGCCGGCGTCACCGGCGCAGCCGGCCACGCCGCGACCCCGGCGCACGGCAAGGCGATGCACAACCCGGTGGCGCTGACCAAGAGCGCGACCGGCCAGAAGCACCGCTCGGCCACCGCGACGGCCCACACCACGGGCGCGACGGCGCCCACGCACTCCGCCGCGCAGCGGGTGAGCCTGTCCAGCGGCACCAGCAGCGAGTTCCTCGTCGGCCGCACGACCGGGGCGACCGCCGACAGCCACGTCCTCGCCCTGCGCCAGACCTCGCTCGCCACCGCGAAGCGCCGCAAGGCGCCCTCCCCCTCCCCGTCGCCCACCGCGACCACGTCCACCGTGACGGCCTCGCCCACGCCGACCGCGACCGCGACGGCGACCCCCACCGCGACCGCCACGGCGACCGCCACCCCCACCGCGACCGCCACCCCCACCGCGACGGCCACGCCGACCGCCACGGCGGCCCCCAGCCCGAGCCCGACGGCCACCGCCACCGCCACGCCCACCGCCACGGCCACCCCTGCCAGCCCCTCGGGCCAGGCGGTGCCCAGCACCGACCTGCCCGGCTGGAAGCTCGCGATGAACGAGGACTTCACCAAGACGGCGCCGATCGGCTCGTTCATGAGCACCTACTCGAGCACCATCGACAGCTACAAGGACGGCTGGGTCGACACCGCCCGGGTCGGCACCTACATGCCGAGCAAGGTCGTCTCGGCCCACGACGGGATGATGGACTACTACCTGCACACCGAGAACGGCGTGCACATGGTGGCCGCGGAGATGCCCAAGCTCCCGAACGGCCAGTACGGCCAGACCTACGGCCGGTACGCGGTCCGCTTCAAGAACGACGTCGTCCCCGGCTACGCCAGCGCGTGGCTGCTGTGGCCGAACAGCGAGGTGTGGCCGAACGACGGCGAGATCGACTTCCCCGAGGCCTCGCTGTCCGGGTCGAGCACGATCAACGCCTTCGCCCACTACGCCAGCGCGAACGGCGGCCAGGACTGGTTCGGCTCGTCCACCCAGATGACCGGCGCGTGGCACACCGCGGTCGTCGAGTGGGCGCCGGGCTCGGTGACCTTCTACCTCGACGGCACCAAGATGGGCACCTCCACCACGATGACGCCGAGCACCGCGATGCACTGGGTGCTGCAGACGGAGACGTCCTACGGCCAGGTGCCGGCCGACAGCACCTCGGGCCACGTCTACATCGACTGGGTCGCCCAGTGGAGCAAGATCTGACCGTGCCCCCACGGGCTGCTACCGGTGGGTAACCTCGGGGCATGACGGACTACGACGCGATCCGCGAGACCATGCCCCAGCTGGTGCCCTTCGTGAAGACGCTGGGCCTCGAGTACCTCGAGCTCAGCGAGGGCCGGGCAGTGCTGCGGCTCTCCGACGACCCCGCGTTCCACAACCACGTCGGCGGCCCGCACGCCGGGGCGATCTTCACCCTCGCCGAGTCCGCCTCGGGAGCGGTGGTGATCGGGGCCTTCGAGGACCTGCTCAGCCGGGTGACGCCGCTGGCCGCCCGCGCCGAGATCACCTACACGAAGCTGCAGCAGGGACCGGTCACCGCCGAGGCGACGCTCGGCCGACCGGCCGCGGAGGTCCGCGCCGAGCTGGACGAGACCGGCAAGACCGTCCAGTTCCCGGTCTCCGTGCAGATGCGTGACCAGAACGGCCAGGAGACCTCCCACCTGACGATCAGCTGGGCACTGCGCCCGAACCGCTGACCGAACCGCTGAGCCCCGCACGCACGACAGCGGCCCCTTCCCTGGCAGAGGAAGGGGCCGCTGTGACGTGCGGTGTGTCCTGCGTTCAGCGTCTGGAGGCTGCACGAGCCGCATCAACGCCGGGCGTTCTCGGTGCTCGATCTCTGTGCTCGATCTTTGTGCTCGATCTCTGCGGCCGGACCGCATCAAGACCGTCCTTACAGGCTCGCGGGCCAGGTGATCGTCTGCCCGACCAGGATGAGGTTCGGGTCAGGGCCGATGATCGACCGGTTGGCCTGGTAGAGCTTGGCGACGTGCGCGGCGACGTTGGCGTTCGACGTCGACCGCCCCGTGCTGCGCAGCGCCGACGTGGTCAGCTCCCACAGCGTGTCGCCGCGGGCGACGTGGAACGTGAACGCCCGCTTCGTGACCGTCCCGCCCTGCTGCGGACCGGTCACCGGCGGCTTCGCGACGGGCGCGCGGCTCGCCGAGGGCTTCGGTGACGGGCTCGCCGACGGCGTGCTGACCAGCGCCTGGGAGGGGGCTGGCGTGGGGCTGCTCGTCGCGACCGCCGGTGTGCCGGCGGTGGCGACGGGGCCCGCGGTGGGGGACGCCGTCGGGGCGGGAGTCGGGGTCGGGGTGGACTTGATGCCGGGCACGACCGGTCCGGCGGGATGCGCGCTGGTCGTGGACGCGGAGGCGCCGAGCGCCGCCGGGGTGTCGGAGCCGCCCCGGCCGAACAGCGCCCAGGCGCCGCCGGCGACGGCGAGCACGAGCACGCCCCCGCCGAGGAACGTCAGCGCCCGCTGCCCGCGCGGTGGAGGTGGGGGCGACGCCGTGCTGGGCGGTCGCCCCCGGGGTGGGTTTGCCATCTTCGATGCCCTTCCAGGCGGTACGGAGAAGGGCAGTGAACCACCGCAGCCGGGCCCGCGGAGAGTGACACGAGGGATCGGCCGCCCTCAGCACGGATCAGGGGGGTGTGAGGCCGCGACGACGGGGGTACTTCCTGCGACCTGAGGACGAGCCTCACCCAGTCCCCGACGGCCTGCCTGACCCCCCCTGGGCAGGCCGTCGGCCTGTCCGGGACGTCCGGCTACCCGGCGTCGGCGACCTCGCGGGCCTGCAGGTGGCCCTCGAGCTTGCGCTTGATCCGCTGCAGCGCGTTGTCGATCGACTTCACGTGCCGCTGCAGGCGCTCGGCGATCTCCTGGTAGCTCTTGCCCTCGACGTACAACCGCAGGACCTCGGTCTCGAGGTCGGACAGCACCTCGTCGAAGTGCGCCTGCAGCGCCCGGATCCGCTCGGCGCTGATGACCAGGTCGGCCGGGTCGCTGATCGCGACGGTCGGGATCACGTCACCCAGGACGCGCTCGCCGTCGTCGTCGCTGCCCACCGGCCGGTTGAAGCTGACGTAGTTGTTGAGCGGGCCGTGCTTCTGCCGGGTCGCGGTCTTGATCGCCGTGATGATCTGCCGGGTCACGCACAGCTCGGCGAACGCGCGGAAGCTCGACTGCATGTCGGGGTTGAAGTCCCGCACGGCCTTGTAGAGGCCGATCATGCCCTCCTGGACGATGTCCTCGCGGTCGGCGCCGACCAGGAAGTACGACCGGGCCTTGACGCGGGCGAACGCGCGGTACTTCGTGAGCAGCTCGGCCAGGGCCGCGTCGTCACCGGTGCGGGCGGCGAGCACGAGCTCGTCGTCGGTGCGGCCGTCGGCGTTGCGCCAGCGGTCCTGGCGGGCGGCGGTGCCGGTCTGCAGGCCGCCGTGGAGGTCGCGGTCGAGCTCGGCGACCAGCGTCTCGGCGGCGCTGATCTCCTCCGAGAGGGAGGCGGCGAGCTCGGCCTCGATCTCGGCGGTCAGGGCGGCGTCCTCCTCGGCCTGAGGGGCCGGCGCATCGGGGACGACGGTCAGGACGGGAGCGCTCTCCCGCGTCCGACGGACGTTCACCTGACCTCCGCAGCCGACGCTTGTGGCGTCATGAAGACCGCCGGGGCGATCGGCCCCGGCGCGTTCCAGTGTTGCAGATCACAACGAACCTGACGAGAGGAGGTGACGGCCGGGAACTGTGACGTGTTCCACCTCGTTCTCAGCCCGCGAGCCGCCTCCTGCGCGCCACCTCGGCCAGCGTGACGGCGGCGGCGATGCCCGCGTTGAGCGACTCCGTGGCGCCGCTCATCGGGATCGACACCGTGAGGTCGCAGGTCTGGGCGACCAGCCGCGACAGCCCGTCGCCCTCGGCGCCGACGACCACCACGAGCGGTCCGGTGGCCACCTCGAGGTCGTCCAGGCTGACCGTCCCTGCGGCGTCGAGGCCGACGACGAACAGCCCTGCCTTCTGGTACGCCGTGAGCGTGCGGGTGAGGTTGGTGCACCGCGCGACGGGCAGCCGGGCCGCGGCTCCCGCGCTGGTCCGCCACGCCGCGGCGGTCATGCCCGCACTGCGGCGCTCGGGCAGCAGCACGCCCTGCGCCCCGAACG
>CAMLIA010000212.1 GCA_946479905.1 uncultured Frankiales bacterium
CTACGAGGCGGTCATCCGGGTCAACAGCCAGTCCGGCAAGGGCGGCGTGGCCTACGTGCTCAAGAACGACCACCACCTCGACCTGCCGCGGCGCATGCAGATCGAGTTCAGCCGCGTCGTGCAGCAGGTCGCCGACGGGGAGGGCGGCGAGATCTCTCCCGCGCGCATCTGGCAGCTCTTCCAGGAGACGTACCTGGCCGACGGGGCACTCGCGCTGACGTCGTACAAGCACTCCTCCGACGAGGAGGACCGGATCGAGGCCAACGTGGTCTGGCACGGCAGGCCGGTGACCCTCAGCGGGACCGGCAACGGGCCGATCGCCGCGTTCGTGCACGCGCTGTCCTCGCTCGACCTCGACGTGCGCGTCCTCGACTACGTCGAGCACGCGACGACGGCGGGGGAGGACTCGCAGGCGGCGTCCTACCTCGAGCTCGCGGTGAACGGCTCGGTGCTCTGGGGCTGCGGCGTGCACCCGTCGATCGTCACCAGCTCGCTGCGCGCGATCGTGAGCGGGATCAACCGCACCGTCTGAGCCGCAGGGGTCGGGCTGGGGCCCTGTGCACTGCATCTGCAGGGCACTGTCCCGACCCCTGGCTGGGCGTCTCATCATGTGGGACAACGGTCCTAGGAAGTGGTACGGGGTGGTACCGTCGCCGGCATGACGAAGCTGGCTGTCATCGGCGGGGACGGCATCGGGCCCGAGGTCGTGGCCGAGGGTCTGAAGGTGCTGGACGCCGTGCTGCCCGGGGTGGCGACGACGTCGTACGACCTCGGCGCGGTGAGGTACAACCGCACCGGGGAGACGCTGCCCGACGCGGTCGTCGCGGAGCTGCGCGGGTTCGACGCGATCCTGCTCGGCGCCATCGGCGACCCGTCGGTGCCGCCCGGTGTGCTCGAGCGCGGGCTGCTGCTCAAGCTCCGCTTCGCGCTGGACCACCACGTCAACCTGCGGCCGGTGAAGCTCTACCCCGGCGTCGAGGGGCCGGTGCAGGGCCCGGTCGACATGGTCGTCGTGCGCGAGGGCACCGAGGGGCCGTATGTCGGGAACGGTGGCTCCATGCGCACCGGCACGCCGCACGAGGTCGCGACCGAGGTCAGCCTCAACACGGCGTACGGCGTGGAGCGCGTGGTGCGGGACGCCTTCGGGCGCGCGCAGCAGCGGCGCAAGCACCTGACCCTGGTGCACAAGACCAACGTGCTCGTGCACGCGGGTGGTCTCTGGAAGCGCGTCTTCGACGCGGTCAGCGCCGACTTCCCCGACGTGGAGACCGCCTACCAGCACGTCGACGCGGCCAGCATGTTCTTCGTGACCGACCCGGGCCGCTTCGACGTGGTCGTCACCGACAACCTGTTCGGCGACATCCTCACCGACATCGGGGCGGCGATCGGCGGTGGCATCGGCCTGGCCGCGAGCGGCAACCTGGACGTTTCCCGGACCAACCCCTCGATGTTCGAGCCGGTGCACGGCAGCGCTCCGGACATCGCCGGCCAGCAGAAGGCGGACCCGACCGCCACGGTGCTCAGCGTGGCCCTGCTCCTGGAGCACCTCGGCCATGTCGAGCAGGCCCGTCGCGTGGAGGCAGCGGTGGCCAAGGACCTCGCCACCCGAGGTCGCGAGGAGCGCAGCACCGCACAGGTCGGCGACGCGCTCGCCGCGCTGGCGGCGGGCTAGTCCTCCGGGGGGCTAGTCCTTCGGGGGGTTGTCCCTCGCCGCCGAGGGGAGGATGGTCGGCTTTGCACCCACCGACCTGAGAGGGGGTGGCGCGATGTTCGTGCGCGCCACGACGGTCCACGCGGACCGGAACCGGATCGACGACGGCATCGCGTTCGTGCGCGACCACGTCGTCCCGGCCGTCGCCCAGCAGCCGGGCAACCTCGGGCTGTCGATGTTCGTCGACCGCGACACCGGTGTCGTCACGGTCACGACCGCGTGGGAGACCGCGCAGGCACGGCAGGCCTCGGAACCCGAGCTGGCCACGGTCCGCGCCGGCGCGCTGCAGGCGCTCGGCGGCGGGACCCCCGCCAGCGAGCTGCTGGAGCTGGCCGTGCTGGACCGCCGCCGTCCCGCCGAGCCGGGCTTCTGGAGCAGGATGACCCGGGTCCGGATCGACCCGCACCGCATCGACTCCGCGATCGACGCGTACAGCGCCTCGACGATGCACGACGTCCAGCTGCTCGACGGCTACTGCAGCGCCGTGCTGCTCGTGGACCGGGCCAGCGGCCACGGTGCCGTCTCGGTCATCTTCGACAGCCGCCGCGCGCTCGAGGCCAGCCGCGCCGCCGCCCAGGCGCTGCGCGACACGGGCTCCGCGAAATCGGGTGCCGAGGTGACCGAGGTGCGCGAGTCCGAGATCGTCCTCGCCGGCATCCGGATGCCCCAGACCGGCTGACTCCTCACCCCCGGTTCGTGCGGGGAGACGAGGGCGGGACGCGGCGGTGGTGGCGCCGCACGAGCCCGTCGCGAGGGCATGCCCTGACCGCATGAGCCAGGTAACCTTGCGGCCAGGAGGAACCACATGACCATGCAGTTCGCAGTGCAGCCCTCGGGCACCCCGGTGGACGCCGAGGCCCGCGCCGAGATCCTGGCGAACCCGGCCTTCGGCAAGGTGTTCACCGACCACATGGTCACGGCCGAGTGGTCCTCGGGCGAGGGCTGGCACGACGCCCGGCTGAGCGCCTACGCGCCGGTCAGCATCGACCCGGCCGCGGTCGTCCTGCACTACGGGCAGACGGTCTTCGAGGGCCTCAAGGCCTACCGGCAGCCCGACGGCGGCGTGGCCCTGTTCCGGCCCGAGCGCAACGCCGCGCGGATGGCGCGCAGCTCGCGCCGGCTCGCGCTCCCCGAGTTCCCGGAGGACGCGTTCGTCGAGGCGTGCGAGCTGCTGGTGCGCACTGACAAGGACTGGGTGCCGAGCGGCGAAGGTGCCTCGCTCTACCTGCGGCCCTTCGTGTGGGCCACCGAGGTCGGGCTCGGCGTGCGCCCGTCCGACACCGCGCTGTTCCAGCTGATCGCCTCGCCGTCCGGCAACTACTTCAGCGGCCCGCTCCGGCCGGTGTCGCTGTGGCTGTCGCAGGAGTACACCCGCGCGGCGCCGGGAGGCACCGGGGCCGCGAAGTGCGGCGGCAACTACGCCGCGTCGCTGGTCGCGCAGCAGGAGGCCGCGGCCAACGGCTGCGACCAGGTGGTGTTCCTCGACGCGGTCGAGCACCGCTGGCTCGAGGAGCTCGGCGGCATGAACATCTTCCTCGTCATGGACGACGGCCGGCTCGTCACCCCTGACGTGAGCGGCACCATCCTCGAGGGCATCACCCGGGACTCCATCATCACGATCGCCAAGGAGCTCGGCCACGAGGTGGAGGAGCGCAAGGTCGACGTGGACGAGTGGCGCAAGGGTGCCGTCGACGGCTCCGTCGTCGAGGTGTTCGCGTGCGGCACGGCCGCCGTCATCACGCCCATCGGCGCGCTGCGCTGGCCCGGCGGCGAGGCGGTTGCGGGCACCGGCGAGCCCGGTGACACGACCATGAAGCTCCGCAAGGCGCTGATGGACGTCCAGTACGGCCGCGTCGAGGACACCCACGGCTGGGTCAGGCGCGTCATCTAGTCACGGCTGGTTCCGCGACGTACCGTCCGGGGCAGGAGGTGCCCCATGCACGTCAGGGACGCGATGAGCACGACGATCCTCACCATCGGGCCGACGCACACGCTGCGGCAGGCCGCTCGCCTGATGGCCGAGCGCAAGGTGGGGGCGGCGGTCGTGCTGGACCCCGACGCGGACGGGCCGGGCATCCTCACCGAGCGCGACGTGCTGGAGGCGGTCGCGCAGGGTCAGGACCCCGACAGCGAGGTCTGCGCCGACCACCTCACGCCGGACGCTGTCACAGCCATGCCGGACTGGGACCTCGGCCGCGCCGCGCAGGCGATGCTGCACGGCGGCTTCCGCCACCTCGTCGTGTGTGACGGCCCCGACGTCGTGGGCGTGCTCTCCGTGAGGGACATCGTGCGCGTCGTCAGCGGACAGGGAGTCCTCGCGCCCGCGTAGCCGCCTGGACCTGATACCGTGCCAGGCGATGTACCAGTCGATCATCATTGCCGAGCGCGTCTGCTGACCTGAGTCAGCGACGCGCTACCCCTTCTGCCCTCGCGGCCGGAGGGGTTTCGTGTTTCTAGGAGCCACAGATGTCCACGTCCCTCGACCTGGTGCTGTCACCAGGAGTGCCGGCGCTCGCCGGCGTTGTGTCGGTGCTGCACGCCCGCAAGGCGCAGCCGACCCGGATCGAGTGGATCGACGGGATCGACATCGCCAGCCTCCGTCTGGAGCTCGAGGACGGCGACGGGCTGATCGTGCGCCAGCTCGAGCGCCGCATCGACGTGCACGAGGTGACCGCATGACCACCGACGCGTTCCACGTCTACGACACGACCTTGCGTGACGGCAGCCAGCGGGAGGGCCTGTCGCTGTCGGTGCACGACAAGCTGGCCATCGCCCGGCACCTCGACGACCTGGGCGTCGGGTTCATCGAGGGCGGGTGGCCGGGTGCCAACCCGAAGGACGCGGAGTTCTTCCGGCGCGCCCAGACCGAGCTGCAGCTGCAGCACGCGCAACTGGCGGCGTTCGGCTCGACCCGCAAGCCCGGCGGCAGCGTGCGGGACGACCTCGCCCACCTGCGCGACTCCGGAGCGTCGGTCGCCACCCTCGTGGCGAAGAGCGACGTCCGGCACGTCGAGCGGGCGCTCCGGACCACCCGCGAGGAGAACCTGGCCATGGTCCGGGACTCCGTCGCGCACCTGCGCGGTGAGGGGATGCGGGTCTTCCTCGACGCGGAGCACTTCTTCGACGGCTGGGCAGCGGACCGGGCCTACGCCCTCGAGGTGCTGAGAGTGGCAGCGGAGGCGGGCGCCGACGTGCTGGTGCTCTGCGACACGAACGGGGGCATGCTGCCCTCCCGGCTCCAGGACGTGGTGGGTGAGGTCGTGGCCGCGGGGCTGCGAGCCGGGATCCACGCCCACAACGACACCGCCTGCGCGGTCGCGAACAGCCTCGCGGCGATCGAGGTCGGTGCGACGCACGTGCAGGGCACCGCCAACGGGTACGGCGAGCGCTGCGGCAACGCCGATCTCTTCAGCGTCGTGGCAGCGCTCGAGACCAAGACCGGACGCAGCGTGCTGCCCGACGGCAAGCTCGCGTCGCTCGCGCGGGTGGCGCACGCGGTGGCGGAGGTCGCGAACATCCCGCTCGACCCGCACACCTCCTGGGTGGGTGCGTCCGCCTTCGCCCACAAGGCGGGGCTGCACGTCAGCGCCATCAAGGCCGACCCTGACCTGTACCAGCACGCCGACCCGGCCGTCGTCGGCAACGACATGCGGCTGCTCATGAGCGAGCTGGCCGGCCGCGCCACGGTGGAGCTGAAGGGCAAGGCGCTGGGCCTCGCGATCGACGCCGCCACGGCGGGGGAGGTGCTCCAGCAGGTCAAGGACCTGGAGGCCGTCGGCTACTCCTTCGAGGCAGCCGACGCCTCGTTCGAGCTGCTGCTGCGCGACGCCCTCGGTGACCGGCCGCGGTTCTTCCAGCTCGAGAGCTGGCGGGTCATCGTCGAGCACCGCGAGGGCCGGGTCGTGAGCGAGGCCACCGTCAAGCTCTCGGCGCAGGGGGCGCGGATCGTCGCGACGGGTGAGGGCAACGGCCCCGTGAACGCCCTCGACAACGCCTTGCGCCAGGCGCTGCAGGAGCTGTTCCCGGCGCTTGCCTCCTTCGACCTGACGGACTACAAGGTGCGCATCGTCAGCGGCGCGCACGGGACCGATGCCGTGACGCGCGTGCTGGTGGACACCACCGACGGCGTCACCGAGTGGAGCACCGTCGGTGTCCACGAGAACGTGATCGAGGCCTCCTGGCAGGCGCTGGAGGAGGCCTACACCATCGGCCTGCTCCGCCACGAGGGCGTGTGACGGGCGGCGACGGCTAACGTCCTAGCGCGTGACCCCTGGCAGTGCCGCGATCGTCGTCGGCGCGGGCTTCCTCGCCGGCGGCGTCAACGCCCTGGCCGGTGGCGGCACCTTGCTGAGCTACCCGGCTCTGCTGGCGGCGGGGCTGCCTCCGGTGCTGGCGAACACCACCTCCTCGGTCGGACTCCTCACCGGCTACGCCGGCGGGTCCCTGGCCTACCGGCGGGAGCTGGAGGGGCAGCGGTCCAGGGCCTGGCGGCTGATCGGCGCGGGTGTCGTCGGCGGCGTGGTCGGCGCGGTCCTGCTCCTCGTCGTCAGCGGGGACGCCTTCCGTGTCGTCGTGCCGTTCCTGGTGCTGCTGTCCTGCGGGCTGCTGGCGGCGCAGCCGAGGGTCGCTGCGTGGCTGCGCGACCGCGGCCGCGCCGAGGAGCACCCGCTCTGGATCGCGCAGCTGCTCATCGGGCTCGGTGCGGTCTACGGCTCGTTCTTCGGGGCCGGCCTGGGCGTCGTGATGCTCGCCGTCCTCGGGGTGCTGGTGGCCGACGACCTGCAGCGGCTCAACGCGCTGAAGGGCGTGCTGTCGCTGGTGATCAACCTGGTGGGAGCCGTGGTCTTCGTCGCCACCGGGCACGTCCGCTGGGGTGCGGCGGCGCTGCTCGCGCTGGGTGCCTTCGCCGGGGCCTCGGTCGGTGTGGGCCTGGCCCGGCGCCTGCCCGCAGCGGCGGTGCGGGCAGGCGTCGTGGCGGTCGGCCTCGTGGTCGGGATCGTGCTGCTGATC
>CAMLIA010000213.1 GCA_946479905.1 uncultured Frankiales bacterium
ACCCGTCGCTCTCCAGGGCGCCGTGCCAGACGGTGCCGCTGACGGCACCGACCCGGACCCCGTCGAGGAACGGCTCGCCGCCGTCGGCGCGCACCCGGCCGTGGTGGATCTCGTAGGCGGTCGTCACGTCGTACCCACGCCAGGACCCGACCGGGCGGCCGAGCACCTTGTCACTGCCGAAGGTCGTCGTCACCGGGAGCAGCCCGAGGCCCGCCACGGCTCCCGCGCGCGACTCCACGTCGTCGGTCACGGCGGTGCCGAGCATCTGGAAGCCGCCGCAGATGCCGAGCACCGGGCCCTCCCTGCGCAGCAGCGCCTGGTCGATGCCGCGCGCCCGCAACCAGGCCAGGTCGGCGACCGTCTGGCGGGTGCCCGGCAGCACCACGAGGTCGGCGTCGGCGAGCTCCTCCGCCGTCTCGGCGAAGCGGACCAGCACGCCCGGCTCGGCGCGCAGCGCGTCGATGTCGGTCCAGTTCGACAGCCGCGGCAGCCGCACGACGGACACCCGCAGCACGTCGCGGCCGAGCGCCGGGACCGGTGACACCCGCGCCGACAGGCCGAGCGAGTCCTCGACGTCGAGCTCCAGGCCCTCCGCCCACGGGAGGACGCCGAGCGTCGGCCGCCCGGTGAGCGCCTGCAGCATGTCGAGGCCGGGCCGGAGCAGCGCGGGGTCACCACGGAACTTGTTGACGACGAAGCCGCTGATCAGCGCCTGGTCCTCCGCGGACAGCAGCGCGAGCGTCCCGAACAGCCCGGCGAAGACGCCGCCCGGGTTGATGTCGCCGACCACGAGGACCGGCAGGTTCGCCGCCCGGGCCAGGCCCATGTTGGCGATGTCGGTGGCCCTGAGGTTGATCTCGGCCGGCGAGCCGGCGCCCTCGCAGATCACCACGTCGAAGCGGCTGCGCAGGTCGGTGAGGCACTCCAGGGCCACGGCCGACAGCGCCTCCGCGTGCTCGCGGTAGGACACCGCGGACACGTCCGCGAAGGGCTTGCCGAGCAGCACCACCTGGGAGGTGCGGTCGCTCCCCGGCTTGAGCAGCACGGGGTTCATCGCGGCCTCGGGCTCGATGCCCGCTGCTGCTGCCTGCATGGCCTGCGCGCGGCCGATCTCGGCCCCGTCGACGGTGACCACGGAGTTCAGCGACATGTTCTGGGCCTTGAAGGGCGCGACCTTCACGCCCTGCCGCGCCAGCCATCGGCACAGCCCGGCGGTGAGCACCGACTTGCCGGCATCGCTCGTCGTGCCGGCGACGAGCAGCGCTCCCCTCACCGCCGCACCGCCACGGCGAGCAGCCCCGCCGCGAGCGAGACCGCGGCGGAGAGCCGGGCGGCACGGGGGATGTCGCTCACCTGCGGCCCCGGCCCGTTGCCCATCAGCGGCCGATCCTCCACCCGGGCGCCGTAGCGCAGGGTGCCGCCCAGGGTCCGGCCGAGCGCCCCCGCGAACGCGGCCTCGACGCGACCGGCGTTCGGCGACGGGTGCTTGCCGCCGTCGCGCCAGCCCACCTCGAGAGCCCGTCGTGGGGATCCCCCGACGGTCGGCGCGAGAGCGGCCGTGAGGGCCGCAGTGATCCTCGCCGGCACCCAGTTCGCGACGTCGTCGAGCCGCGCCGCCGCCCACCCGAAGCGCTCGTACCGCTCCGAGCGGTGTCCCACCATGGCGTCCAGCGTGTTCACCGCGCGGTACCCGAGCAGTCCGGGGACGCCCGCCACGGCACCCCAGAACAGCGGCGCGACGACGGCGTCGGAGGTGTTCTCGGCGACGGACTCCACCGTCGCTCTCGCCAGGCCCTCCTCGTCGAGGTACGACGGGTCGCGGCCGCACAGGTGCGGCAGCCGCTCCCGTGCGCCGGCCAGGTCGCCCGTCTCCAGCAGCACCTGCATGACGCGCGCCTCGCGGCGCAGGCTGGTGCCGCCGACGACGGCCCAGGTGGCGAGTGCCCCGGCCCACCGCCGCCGTCCGAGCAGCGCGCCGAGGCCGGTGGCGGCGCCGGTCAACGCGAGCGCGTAGACGGCACCTGCGGCCCGGGAGTCTCGGTACCCCAGGCGCTCTGCGCGGGACGCCACGGCACCGAAGGCAGCCACCGGATGACCGCGCCGAGGGTCACCGACGACGGCGTCCAGGCCGAGACCGACCGCGGTTGCCCAGGCGCACATGCCGCCGATGCTAGGTCAGAGCCGCGAGGCGACCGGCCTGGTGCGGAGCAGCGACGACAGGTCGGCGGCAGCGGCCGGGCGGCTGAACAGGTAGCCCTGCAGGGCGTCGGCCCCGAGCTCGATGACGACGTCCGCGACGGCCTGCGTCTCGATGCCCTCGGCCACCACGCGCATGCCGAGGTCGTGCGCCACGTCGATCGCCGCCCGCACGACCGTCACCCGCCGCTCGTCGAGGTCGACACCGGTGATGATCGACCGGTCGAGCTTCACGGTCTTCAGCGGCAGGTCGACCAGGTAGGCCAGCGAGGACCAGCCGGTCCCGAAGTCGTCGACGGCCACTGCGATGTCGGCGTCGGCGCACCGCCACAGCGCGTCGCGCGCCTGCGGCCCGACGAGGTCCTCCTCGGTGACCTCGACCGACAGCGCACGGCGCGGCAGCCCGGACTCGTCGACGACCCGCAGCAGGCCCTGCACGAGGTCAGGTCCGGCCAGCACGGCGGCCGGCACGTTGATCGCGCACTCCACCTCGAGGCCGTCGGACCACCAGCGCACGAGCTGCGCCACCGCCTGCCGGACGACCGTGGCCGTCAGGTCAGGCATCAGACCGGACCGGGCCGCGGTGTCGAGCCACTCACCCGGGAGCGACAGGCCCTTCCCCACCTTGCGGCGGACCAGCGCCTCGACCCGCGGCGGCCCCGGATCGACCGGGACCACGGGCTGGTAGTGCAGGACGAGCCCGTCGCCCCGGATCTCCTTGCGCAGCTCGAGGACGTCCCGGAGCCGGTGCGTGGCGGGGTCGTCGAGCGTCGGGTCGTACGCCGCCACGAAGCTGCTGCGCCGCTTGGCGCGCGACATCGCGAGGTCAGCGTGCTGCAGGGCCTGGTCGGCGATCCCCTCCTCGGGGACGGCCGTGCCGACGCTGATCGTGATGGGGACGGACAGGCCGACGACCTGGAAGGTGCCGGTGCACTCACGGACGGCGTTCTGGACGATCTCGTCGGCCTCGTCGGTGCTCTCCGCCTGCACGAGCACGGCGAACTCGTCGCCCCCGATCCGGGCGACCGGTGTCATCGCGGGCAGCGACGCGCACAGCCGGGCGGCGAGGCTGGCCAGCACCATGTCCCCGACCGCGTGCCCGAAGCCGTCGTTGACCATGCGGAAGCCGTCCATGTCGATGACCGCGACGAGCGTGCTGCGGTCGAGGGCCGTCTCGCGCAGCAGGTCGACGAACCCGCGCCGGTTGAGCAGGCCGGTGAGGTGGTCCTCCCTGGCCAGTGACGTCGCCTGACGGCGGCGCCATGCGACCTCCTCGAGCAGCTCGGCGTTCGACACGGTCAGCGAGACGACGCGGGCGACCTGCTGCAGGAACTCCATGTCCGCGTCGTCGAACGGCTCGGTCCCCTCGCGGCGGGCGACCGCGAGCGCGCCGAGACAGCGTCCCCGGCTCTCCAGCGGCGCGGCGGCGAGGCCGCTCATGCCGAAGGCGTCGACGCCGTCCTGGAAGCCGTCCTCGATGCGGCACAGCACCTGCCCGACGCCTTCGGGGCCGATCCGGAGCAGCTGCCCCGCGCTGATGACGTCACCCAGCACGCTCGTCTCGGGCTTGTAGCGGCCTCCGGTCGCCCGGCGCAGGTAGCCGGTGATGTCGTCGGTGCCGAACGTGAACGCGGTGAGCTCGAGCATGTCGTGGTCCAGCCGCCACACGCCCGCGGCGTCGCCCAGCAGGGCGGTCGCGGCCGCGGCGGCCTGGTGCTCGAGCGCGGAGAGGTCGTCCTCGGCAGCGCTCAGCTGCTCGTGGAGCGCAACGAGCGCCATCGCCCGCTGCGTGTCGTCCCTGACCAACGGCATCGTGGCTCGCCTCCGTGACTGCACCGAGCGTAACCACTTCGTGCCGCTTTGTGCAGTCCTCACCCGTTCGGCGTACGGGCAGCAGGTCAGCCGGTGGGCACCTCGGACGGCGCGGAGCTCGGCTCGGGACCGCTCGCGGGCTCGGCCGGGGCGGCCGCGGCCGGCTCGGCGGGCGGCGCGGCAGCGGGCGCAGGCGCGGGCTCGGGCGTCGTGGGCGTGGGCTCGGGCGTGGGCGTGGACTCGGCCGCGGGGGGTGGCTCGGCGGACGGTGCGGGCGAGCCCTCGGGTGCGCTCGCCTCGGCCGGCGGCGGTGTCGAGGCGGCGGGCTCGGCCGGGCCGTCGCCCGTCGGCGCCGGGGAGCCCTCGGGACGCTCGGGTCGCGGCCCGCGCTCGCGGCCCCGGTCGCGGTCGCGGCGGTTGCGGTTCTTCGGCGGGCGGGGGGTGCGGTCGCCGGCCAGGTCGCGCAGCGGCACCGTCATGTCCATGGCCCCGGCCAGGGCGTACTCCTGGACGAGCAGCTCCAGCGACGGGATGTCGTCGGCAGAGGCCGTCGCGATCTTGGACTCGGCGGTGCTCCGCAGCTCCGACAGCCGGGCCAGGCGCTGGGGCGCGCTGTCCCCCGGGTGCAGCAGCAGGACGGCGTGGGCGACGCAGGCCGAGGTGCCGGACACCGTGGTGACGGACTCCCGCAGCAGGGCCAGGTCGGCGAGGCACGGCGCGCAGTAGGTGCTCATAGGACTCCACGTTACGCGCGACGCGCGTGGGGTTTTGTCGCGTGCCCGTGGCACGGTGAGCACATGGCACTCACGCTGCTCGGACTCCGGACCGTGATCCATCCCGTCACCGACCTGGCCGCCGCCACGAGGTGGTGGACGACGCTGCTCGGCTTCGGCCCCTACTTCGAGGAGCCGTTCTACGTCGGCTTCGAGGTGGCGGGCTACGAGCTGGGGCTGCTGCCGGGCGGCAACCCTGCGGACGGGGCGCTCGTCTACTGGGGCGTGGCGGACTGCCAGGCGGCCATGGACGCCGCCGTGGCGCTCGGCGCGACCGTGCACACGCCCGCGGCCGAGGTCGGCGAGGGCATCGTCACCGGAACCGTCACCAACCCGGACGGAGCCATCGTCGGCTTCATCCGCAACCCCCACTTCAAGGGCTGACCGGCGCGCTGTCAGGCGCAGGGGTCGGCTTGGCGCCCTCAGCAGCCCCCGATCGGGGCGCTATCCCGACCCCGACGCCGCGGGGAACGCGCAGAACTCGTTGCCCTCCGGGTCGGCGAGCACGGTCCAGGACGGCTGGACGTCCAGCACCTGTGCCCCCGCGCCGACCAGGTCCTCGACCGTCGCGGCGGCGAGCGTCACGTCCCAGTGCACCCGGTTCTTCACGGTCTTGGGCTCGGGCACCGGGTTGAAGACCCAGTACTCGTACGGGAAGCCCGCGACACCGGTCAGCCACACCCACGGGGTGCCGTCCTCCTGGTGGAGCGTGGCTCCGGTGCGGTCGGCCCACCAGCGGGCGATCCGCTCCGGGTCGCGTGCGTCGACGACCAGCTCGAACGGGCCGGTGCCCTCCCGCGGTGCGAACGCGCACCACTCGAGCCCGTCGGGGTCGGCCATCACCTGCCAGCGCTCGCGCGCGGCCAGCAGCGCTCCCGGCGGCTCACCGTCGACCCGCACGTCGAGGTGCACCCGCGTCTTGGCGCTCTTCCACTCCGGCACCCCGTTGACCCAGACGGTCAGCTCAGGGCGCCCCCCGCGCAGTACCCAGTCGCCGTTGGACTGGCGCTCGCCCTCGAGCGCCAGCAGGCTGGCCCAGTAGGGCGCGACCACGTCGGGCCGGCTGGCGTCGAGGCAGAGGTCCTTGAACCTGACCGAGGGCATACGTGGAACGTAGCGGCGGATACGGACATGTCACCCGAACGGCCCTGCAGGAGATGGGCTGATCAGCCGATCAACCCAGCATGACCGCCGAGCGCGAGGACCGCTTCCACGCCGTCGTCTGGGCCTTCCACACGGCGGTGCAGCGCCGTGACGGCATCGAGCTCCGGCTGCGACGGGGCGAGCTCGACGCGGAGCTCCAGGACCGCAGCCTGTCCGCGGCGGAGGCCGTGGTGGAGGCGCGCATCGCGCTGTACCGCCTGCTCATCAGCGAGGGGTGGACGCCACCGCCGGCAGTGGTCCAGGACATCGAGTACGACGACGCGGTGCTGCGTCAGGCCTCCCTCGAGGTGCTGCTGGAACCGTAGGAGGGTGCGCTGCGTCCCACTCGGGATCGAGGGGGTCACCATGACAATGCGTCAGAGAATCGCACCTGTCCTGCTGGTAGCGGCGCTGCCCGCGCTCGTCACCGCGTCGCCCGCATCCGCGACCACGTGGCCGACGCGGCACCTGGACGACCGCAACAACCACGGCACGGTCAGCGTCCACGTCGGCCAGACCGTCGAGCTCACGCTGGCCAGCACCTACTGGACCATCGGCGCGCCGAGCGGGACCGCGCTCGGGGCGCTGGGACCGGAGCGCAAGACGCCCAACTACACCAAGCCCGGCTGCCACCCGGGCACCGGCTGCGGCACGGACGTCCGCGACTTCAAGGCGGTGCGCACGGGCACCAGCGGCATCAGCGCGACGCGCACCACGTGCGGCGAGGCACTGCGCTGCTCCGACGCCCAGAGCCGCTTCTTCG
>CAMLIA010000214.1 GCA_946479905.1 uncultured Frankiales bacterium
CAGAACGTGCCGAGCGTGCAGATCGGGCCGTGGTGCACGGAGTGGTCGCTGGCGAGCCCCCAGACCACCGACGGGTGACCCGTCGTCAGCCCGCGGACCTGGGCCACCGGCACCGTCCAGTCGATGCCGCCGACGTCCTTGTTCGGTGCCGTGGTGTGGTACCAGCTGACGACCGCGACGCCCTTGCCCCCGCCGGCCACCCAGCCGAACAGGTCCTGACCGGCGGGGCCCGGGAGGACGTCGTCGACGGCGTAGGGGGACGTCCACGTCCTGCCGTGGTCGGTGGAGGCCTGCAGCCAGACGTGCATCGGCTGGCCCTTGTGCGCGTACCCGCTGTAGACCGCGTAGACGGTGTCGCCGCGGTCGACGGCGCTGGCCATCCAGAAGTTGCCGAAGTTCGCGTCGTCGGCCCCGGGGTTGACCGGGTAGTCGGTCCACGAGGTGGACTCCGGCTCCAGCACGGAGATGTGGATGCTGTCGACCGGCGGGGTGCCGTAGGTCGTGTCGGTGGTGGTGAGCCGGCTGGTCGCGTAGGTCACGAAGACCCGGCCCTGGCTGTCGGTGCTGACGCCACCGATGGCGGTGCCGTCGTGGGCGCTCTCCGCGGTGGTCCCGGCGTTGCTGTAGAGGACCTGCGGGGCGCCGAACGACGCGCCGCTGTCGTGGCTGACGACGGCGAGCATCGTGCCCGTCGCGATCTCGTGCCAGACGACGTAGACGTTCTCGCCGTGCGGCCCGGTGACGGCGAGCCACTCCCGGTCGGCGGTGCCGTTGATGAACGTCTGCTGCGGGAAGTGCGCACCCTTGTCGGTCGAGCGGAAGACGGTGATGCCGTCGAGGTTGAGGTCGGCGGCGTAGACGGTCCCGTCCCGGGCGACCACCACGTCGGAGTCGCCGCCGGTCACGGCCGCCTGCGCCGCGTCGGTCCGCGCCGTCGGCAGCTTCGTCCAGGTCGCGCCCTTGTCGTCGCTGCGCGCGAGGACGGCGCCGCCGTCGCCCGGCGTGCTCGTGTAGACGGTGCCGTCGGGGGCGATGGCGATGCCCGGCTCGCCGTAGTCGGCGGTGTAGGCGTAGGTGTTCTTGCCGAACACCAGGTGCGGGGCGGGGGTGGCGGCTCGGGAAGGGGCGGCCAGCGCGGCGCACCCGACCGCGGCGACCAGGGCGGCACAGAGGAGGGGGCGGCGCATCCCGAGTGCTTCGCCGTGGTGGGGCGGGTTCCTGCTAGCGGCGGTACCACCCTTGGGAGGTGCCGGCGATCTCACCCGTGGCAAGACCGCTCACGGCGTCGGCCACCACCGCCAGCCGCGGCTTGCCGGCGTACCCGTAGGCGTTGACCTCGCGGGTGTCCCAGAGCCGGCGGAGGACGCCGCCGGAGACGACACCGACGCCCACCCGGTAGGCGCTCACGAGCGTGCCGTCACGCAGCCCCAGGTCGGCACCCGTCCAGGGCAGCTCGACGTCGGCCGGGACGTCCACGGCGTCGGTCGCCCGCAGGCCCCACGAGGCGGCGGCGAAGGAGCCGACCCGGTGCAGGGCGCCGTCGTCGCCGACCTGGAACAGCCCGCTGCCGGTCCGGACCAGGCGGCCCGGGAAGAACGGTGACTCCGGGACGTCGGTCACGGTCAGGCCGGCCAGGTCGGTGCCGGCGACGGGGGTGACGGTCTGGCCGGGCAGCGGCGTCACGGCGAAGCGGGTGCTGCCGGAGACCTGCCAGACGGCGCCCGTCGGGTCCTTCACCAGCGCTCCGGACCGCAGCGGCAGGTGCCCCGCGTAGGGGTACAGCCCGATCTCCGGCCAGGACACCGACAGGGCCGAGGCGGTGCTGAGGGCGTTCGCCGTGCGGACCGCCGCGGTGACGCCGTACGCCTTGCCGTCGCGGACCACGTAGTAGCCGCCGGAGGGCGTCCTGAGCAGGGTGCCCTCGGGGTGCGGGCCGCTGGCGCCGGGGGTCGCGATGTGGTGCGCGGCGCGCAGCGACGGGTAGGCGTTGTAGACCGTGCCGCTCCAGCCGGTGCCCTTGCGGAGCTCGAAGTGCAGGTGCGGCCCGGTGCGCTCGGCGTTGCCCGAGTCGCCGCGCCAGCCGACCAGCTGGCCCTGCAGGACCCGCACGCCCTGCGCGATCCCGGCCGGGAAGGCCCACGTCGCGGTGCCCTTGCCGTCGTCGGTGCCAGGGGTGTCGTTGTTGACGTGGAGGTACATCGCGGTCCAGCCCTTGGCCGCCCCGGCGTCGCAGGCGATGCCGAGGTAGTTGCCGTCCCCGACGGTCGTCTCGCGCTTGAGCGTCACGACCGTGCCGGTGCAGGCGGCCACCAGCGGGGACATCTTGGCGCCCATCAGGTCCTGGCCCATGTGCTTGCGGGTGCAGCCCGAGCGGCAGGCGAGGAAGTTGTCGCTGTAGCTCGTGGCGCCGAGCACCGGGAACGTGATCGGCACGACGACGCGGTCGGTGCTGTACAGGGTGCCGGTGGTGTCGACGCCGGTGGCGGCGAGGGCAGGGGCGGTCAGGGCAGCGCTGAGCAGGGCGGTCGCGACGATAAGGGCACGCATGTCCGTTTCCCTCGACCGACGATCAAGGAACCCCGTCACCCCATCGGGTGACGGTGCGGCACACTGATGGGCCGTCTGCAACAGCGAGGGGGGCCGGTGTCGGAGCTGGCGCAGGAGATCGAGCGCGAGCAGGCCGTGGTCGACCGCGCTCTCGCCCGGCTCGAGGTGCTGCGCGCCCAGGCCGCCCGCCGCGAGCGCGAGGCGCTGGCGCCCGGCGTCAGCAACCCGCAGGGCGTCTACGAGCGGGACGTGCAGGCGCTCGCCGCGGCCGCCCGCCGGGTCGACCTCGACGCCGCGGGCGAGGGACTGGTCTTCGGCCGGCTCGACGTCCTGGAGGGGGCGGCGCTGCACATCGGCCGGCTCGGCCTGCGGACCGAGGACCAGGAGCCCATCGTGGTCGACTGGCGGGCGCCTGCGGCCGCCCCGTTCTACCGCGCCACGGCTGCCGACCCCCTCGGCGTGATCCGCCGCCGCACCATCACCTGCCGCGGGCCCCGGGTCGTCGGCGTGGAGGACGAGCTCCTCGACCCGGACGCGCAGCTCGACGGCACCGTGGTGGGCGACGGCGCCTTCCTGGCCGCCGTCTCGCGGGAGCGTGGGCCGCAGATGCGCGACATCGTCGCGACCATCCAGCGCGAGCAGGACCTCGCGGTGCGCGCGCCGGACGACGGGGCGCTGGTGGTCACCGGCGGCCCCGGCACGGGCAAGACCGCTGTCGCGCTGCACCGCGTCGCCTACCTGATGTACGCCCGCCGGGACTGGTACTCCCGGCGCGGCGTCCTCGTCGTCGGCCCGTCCTCGGTGTTCATCGACTACATCGGCGCGGTCCTGCCCTCGCTCGGCGAGACCAGCGTCCGCCTCGCCGACCTCGGCAGCGTCCCCGTGCTGCCCCGGGGGCTCACCCTCGACGGCGACGACGACGCGGCGGCCGCGGCGGTGAAGGGGAGCGACCGGATGAGCACGCTGCTCAAGCGTTCCGTCCGGCACCTGGCCGGGGCCCAGCGGCTGCGGGACGTCGAGCTGACCCGCTGGGGCTACCCGCTGGTGCTCTCCGTCGAGGAGATGCTGCGCCGCAAGTCGCAGGTGGGTCGCTCGCCGCGCAGCCACAACGCGGGGCGGACCGCCTACGTCAGCGCGGTCGTCGACGTGCTGTGGCGGCAGTGGGAGCGCCGTCCGGGTGCCCAGAAGGAGGAGCCCGGGGACCGCGAGGACTTCGGCCGCTGGCTGCGCGACGACCCGACGTTCGCCCGCGAGATGGACCGCGCGTGGCCGGTGCTGCGCCCCCTGGAGGTGCTGGCGGCGCTGCGGAGCGGTGCCGTCCCGCTGGCCAAGGTCGCCAAGGGCCTGTACGACGAGGGCGAGCAGGAGGTCCTCGGCCGGAGCTGGCCGTCGACGGCCCTCAGCGCCGCGGACGCGGCCGTGCTGGACGAGCTCGCGTTCCAGCTCGGGCCGCCCCCGGAGCCCGAGACGTCGGAGGAGGACTGGGACGAGCTCGCGGAGCTCGAGGCCCTCGCGGCGGCCCACGAGGTCACGACCTTCGCCGACCGCAACCGGGCCTCGACCCGGGCCCCGGCGCTCGAGGCCGACTACCGCACCTACGCGCACGTGGTCGTCGACGAGGCGCAGGACGTCACGCCGATGCAGTGGCGGATGCTCGGTCGGCGGGCGCGCGGGGCGACGTGGACGATCGTCGGCGACTGGGCGCAGTCCGCGTGGCCGGCGGTCGACGAGGTGCGCCAGGCGATGGACGCCGTGCTCGGCAAGGCCCGGGTGCGCCGGGCCGAGCTGACGACCAACTACCGCACCAGCACCGAGATCGCCGAGCTGGCCGCCCGCGTGCTGTGGCGGATCGACCACACCGCCGTCGCCCCTGCGGCCGTGCGCGCCACCGGCCTGCGGCCGGTGTGGGTGCAGGGCACGCCGGCCGACGTGCCCGTCGCGGTGGCCGACCTGCTGCAGCAGGTCAGCGGCACGGTGGGTGTCGTCGTACCCCGCTCGCTGCGCGGCAGCTGGGTGTTCGACGACCCGCGCGTGGCGGTCGTCGACACCTGGCAGGTGAAGGGCCTGGAGTACGACGGCTGCGTCGTGGTGATGCCGGAGCTGGTGCTCGAGGAGGCTCTGACGGAGGTCGCCGGCCTCCGGACGCTCTACGTCGCGCTGACCCGGGCCACGCAGCGGCTGGTCGTCGTGTCAGGGCACGACGAGGTCTGGCTGGACTAGACGGGTGCGGCCGTCGCGGCCTTGCGCTCCCACTCGCGGCGGAAGACGTCCTCGACGTCCCCGTGCCTGCCGAACAGCGCCGGCAGGTCGTCGTAGTTGAGGCGCATCGCCCGCACCTCGCTGACGGTGATCACCGAGGCGTTGCGGCGGCGGCGGTCGATGAGGGCCGCCTCACCGACCAGCGCACCGGCGGACAGCGTCGCCACCACGTCGCTGCCGTGCCGCACCTCGGTCTCCCCGTCGAGGAGGACGTAGACCGAGTCGGCCGGCGTGTTCTCGCTCATCAGCGCCCAGCCGGCCGGCAGGTGCACGACCCGGCCGGTCGCCGCGAGCGCGAGCAGGCTCTTGCGGTCGAGGGCCGCGAAGGCCTCGCAGCCCGCCAGCTCGTCGGCGAGCGCGGCGAGCTCCTTGTCGTGCTTGTGCAACGGCATCGGGTGCCTCCTGTCGGGGGGATCCTGCCGACCATCCAACACAACTGCCGGCCCACCGCCTGTCAGGTGGCCGACACCAGCGGCTACAGGCCGAGGTCGCGCGCGATGAGCATCAGCTGGACCTCGCTGGTGCCCTCCCCGATCTCGAGGATCTTGGCGTCGCGGTAGTGCCGCGAGACGAGGTACTCGTTCATGAAGCCGTAGCCGCCGTGGACCTGCGTCGCGTCCCGGGCGTTGTCCATCGCCGCCTCGGACGCCACCAGCTTGGCGACCGCTGCCTCCTTCTTGAAGGGCAGGCCGGCGAGCATCCGCGCTGCGGCGTCGTAGTACGCCGTGCGCGCGGCGTGCGCCCGGGCCTCCATCCGGGCGATCTTGAACGCGATCGCCTGGTTCTGCCCGATGGGGCGGCCGAAGGCCTCGCGCTGCTTGGCGTACTTCACCGACTCGTCCACGCAGCCCTGCGCGACGCCGACGCTCACCGCGGCGATCGCGATCCGGCCCTCGTCGAGGATCGACAGGAAGTTCGCGTAGCCGCGGCCGCGCTGGCCGAGCAGGTTCTCCTCCGGCACCCGGACGTCGTCGAAGGTCAGCGGGTGCGTGTCACTCGCGTTCCAGCCGACCTTGTCGTACGCCGGCTCCGCGGTGAACCCGGAGGTCGGCACGGGCACGAGGATGCTGGAGATCTCCTTGCGACCGTTCGTCTCGCCGGTGACCGCGGTGACGGTGACGAGCTTGGTGATGTCGGTGCCGCTGTTGGTGATGAACGCCTTCGTGCCGTTGATGACCCACTGGCCGTCCTCGAGCCGGGCGGTCGTACGGGTCGCGCCGGCGTCGCTGCCACCGCCGGCCTCGGTCAGCCCGAAGGCGCCGAGGGCGGAGCCGCTCGTGAGCTGCGGCAGCCAGGTCTGCTTCTGCTCCTCGTTGCCGAACCGGTAGACCGGCATCGCGCCGAGGGAGACGCCGGCCTCCAGGGTCATGGCGACCGACTGGTCGACCTTGCCGAGCTCCTCGAGCGCGAGGCACAGCGTGAAGTAGTCGCCGCCCATCCCGCCGTGCTCCTCGGGGAAGGGCAGGCCGAACAGCCCCATGTCGGCCATCTGCTGCACGACGGCGTAGGGGAAGGTCTTGGTCTTGTCGTGGTGGTAGGAGACCGGGGCGACGACTTCCTGGGCGAACTCCTGGACCGTCTTCTTCAGCTGCAGCTGCTCGTCGGTGAGGCGGGTATCCAGAGTCATCAGTCGTCCTTCTTCGCGAGCGCCTGGACGGCGCGGCTGGGTGAGGGGCGGCCGAGCTGCTCGGCCATCCAGGTGCTGGTGCGGACCAGGGCGTCGAGGTCGACGCCCGTCTCGATGCCGAGGCCCTGCAGCTGCCACAGCAGGTCCTCGGTCGCGAGGTTGCCGGTGGCGCTCTTGGCGTAGGGGCAGCCGCCGAGGCCGCCGGC
>CAMLIA010000215.1 GCA_946479905.1 uncultured Frankiales bacterium
CGAGGACCTGGTGCAGGAGACCTTCGCCAAGGCCTACTCCGCCTTCCACCAGTTCGAGGAGGGCACGAACCTCAAGGCCTGGCTCTACCGGATCCTCACCAACACGTTCATCAACACCTACCGCAAGAAGCAGCGCCAGCCGCAGCAGTCGCCGACCGAGCAGATCGAGGACTGGCAGCTCGCGGCGGCCGAGGCGCACACCTCCACCGGTCTGCGCAGCGCCGAGATGGAGGCGCTGGACCACCTCCCCGACTCCGACGTCAAGGAGGCGCTGCAGGCGCTTCCCGAGGACTTCCGCATGGCGGTCTACCTCGCTGACGTCGAGGGCTTCTCCTACAAGGAGATCGCCGAGATCATGGGCACGCCGATCGGGACGGTCATGTCCCGCCTCCACCGCGGTCGGCGTGGGCTGAAGACGCTCCTGGCGGACTACGCCGTCGAGCGCGGACTGGTGAAGGCTGGGCGTGAGGGCATGGACTCATGAGCTGCGGCGAACCCCACGAGACCCCCTGCGACGAGGTCCTCGAGAAGGTCTACCTCTACCTCGACCAGGAGGCCGAGCCGGAGGACTCCGACCACATCCGCATCCACCTCGACGAGTGCTCCCCGTGCCTGCGCAAGTACGGCCTCGAGCAGGCCGTGAAGGCCCTCGTCGCCCGCTCCTGCGCGGAGCAGGCACCGCCCGACCTGCGGGACCGGGTCATGTTGAAGATCCAGCAGGTCCGCATCGAGATCGAGCACGTGGAGTACCGCGCCGACTAGGGTCCAGCGCATGAGCTGGCTGGTCACCGGCGGTGCCGGGTACATCGGGGCGCACGTCGTCCGCGCGATGGTCGAGGACGGCCAGGACGTCGTCGCGCTCGACGACCTCAGCACCGGCGACCGGGACCGGGTGCACGCGGGTGCCCGGTTCGTCGAGGGCTCCGTGCTCGACCGCGATGCGGTCCGTGCGGCTCTGGCGGGCGTCACGGGCGTGGTGCACATCGCCGCCAAGAAGCAGGTGGGCGAGTCCGTCGCCGAGCCGCTGCACTACTACCGCGAGAACGTCGACGGGTTGCTCACGCTGCTCGAGGAGTGCCGCAGCGCGGGCGTCGCGCGCTTCGTCTTCTCCTCCAGTGCGGCCACCTACGGGATGCCCGACGTCGAGCTCGTCACCGAGGACACCTCGAAGGCGCCGCTGTCGCCGTACGGCGAGACCAAGCTGGTCGGCGAGTGGCTGCTGAACGACTGCACCGCTGCCTTCGGCATGCAGGTCATGAGCATGAGGTACTTCAACGTGGCCGGCGCGGCCGCACCCGAGCTGGGCGACCCGGGCGTGTTCAACCTCGTCCCGCTCGTCTTCCAGGCCCTCGCCAAGGGGGAGAGGCCGCGGGTGTTCGGCAACGACTACGCCACACCGGACGGCACGTGCGTGCGGGACTACGTGCACGTCGCGGACATCGCCGACGCCCACCTCGCGGCAGCCCGCGCGCTCGACGCGGGGCAGCCCGGGTCGACGTACAACATCGGCCGCGGCGAGGGCTCGAGCGTGCTCGAGGTCATCGACGTGATCGCCGACGTCACGGGACTGGACTGCTCCTATGACGTGGTCGACCGGCGCCCGGGCGACCCGGCCCGGATCGTCGCGGCGGTGGACCGGATCCGGGAAGGCCTTGGTTTCCAGGCGAAGCACGACCTGCGGCAGATGGTCGAGAGCGCCTGGGCCGGCTGGCAGCTGCGGCATTGAGGATCCTGGTCACCGGGGCGGCCGGCTTCATCGGCAGCCACCTGTGCGACCGCCTGGTCGCCGACAGCCACCGCGTCACCGGGCTCGACGACCTGAGCACCGGGAAGCTGTCGAACCTCGCTGTCGCCCGTCGCTCGAAGCTCTTCGGCTTCAGCAACGTCGACATCACGCGGCCCGAGCTCGTCGACGTCGTCGCCAAGGAGCGCCCCGACGTCGTGCTGCACCTGGCCGCGCAGATGGACGTCCGCAAGTCCGTCGCCGACCCGCTCTTCGACACCCGCACCAACGTGCTGGGCACCGTCAACGTGCTGGAGGCCTGCGTGCGCAACGCGGTGCCCCGGGTCGTCTTCGCGAGCAGCGGCGGCACCGTCTACGGCACGCCCCCGAAGCTTCCCGCGTCGGAGCGGATGGCGCTCCACCCGGCCTCGCCGTACGGCTCGGCGAAGGCCGCGGGGGAGACCTACGTCGCGGCCTACCAGCGGCTGCACGGGCTGCCGGGCTGCTCGCTCCGGCTGGGCAACGTCTACGGGCCGCGGCAGGACCCGCACGGCGAGGCCGGTGTCGTCAGCATCTTCGCGGGCGCCCTCACGAAGGGCCTGCCGACGCGGATCTTCGGGGACGGGACGAGCACCCGCGACTACGTCTACGTCGACGACGTCGTCGACGCCTTCGTCCGCTGCCTCGGCGGCAAGGGCGACGGACGGCGGCTCAACATCGGGTCTGGGGCGGGTACGACGATCCGCGCCCTGCACACCGCCGTGGCCGCTGCCGTGGGCGCGCCGGACGCGCCCGAGTTCGCCCCGGCGCGACCCGGGGAGCTGCAGGCGATCACCCTCGACGTCGGTCAGGCCCGCCGGGCGCTCGGGTGGGAGCCCGTCGTGGGCCTGCCCCAGGGGCTCGCCCAGACCGTCGAGTGGATCCGCTCCACCAAGCGCTGAGCCCCCGAGGTGTGCCGTTCCCCCGCGCGAGAACCCCGCGCAGGACGGCACGCTCGGCCCGGTGTGACGATGTGTGCCGTTGCCCCGCGTGAGAACCCCGCATGGGGCGGCACGCATGGCCCGGCGAGGTCCCAGAAAGCGCTGAGCCCCCGCGGTCGGCGGGGGCTCAGGGGCAGTTCTCAGGCGTTGGGGCGCTTGCCGTGGTTGGCGGCGCTCTTCTTGCGGGCGCGGCGCTTGCGACCCTTCTTGGCCATGGGTGTCTCCTCTCGACTGCGCCCTATCCTGCCAGAGCCGGGCGCCGGCGCGGCGCCGCTCCCATGCCGAGCACGACCAGCTCCGCGAGGCCGGCGGCGACCATGACGTCGCCGATGCTCACGATCTCCGGGCGCACCGGCAGGAACACCGGGATGCGGTCGCCGAGCAGACCGAGCCGGGTCCCGGGGTCGAGCAGCTCGTGCCGCGGGTCCGCCCCGCTGACGATGTCCTGCGTCGACAGCCGGGCCCGACCCATGGCGTCACCGCTCACCGGCATGGCGCCGTTGACGGCCACGACGAGGGCGTTGAGCAGCAGGCCGGCCGCCACCAGGCCGGTGCCCTGCACGCCGCGGTTGAGCCCGAGGAAGACGGCGACCAGCACGGCGGATGCCGCCAGGCCGGCCGGGTAGGCCCAGCCGCCGGCGACGCCGCCCACCACCTGCAGCGCCAGCGCCACGACGACCAGCCGCCGGCGGCGGAGCGCCAGCCGCCCGAGGCGGTCCAGGCTGCCGCCGCGCGCGTACCCGAGGAGCAGCGCTCCGAGCAGGGTGACGACCGCGAAGACCACGTCGCTAGTGTCGCCGTTCGTGACCGACCTCGCTGTGACCCGCGCCGACGGCGTGCTCCGCCTGCACCTGGACCGGGAGGAGAAGCGCAACGCCCTCAACGCCGAGATCCTCGACGGGATGCTCGCTGCGCTGCGCGACCCCGGCGACGCCCGCGTCGTGCTCGTCACCAGCGAGGGCAAGGTCTTCTGCTCCGGTGCCGACCTGGTGCAGATGGCACCGGACGCGACCGGGCTCGAGGTCCACGAGAGCCGCGGCAAGATCCGCGAGGTGGTGCTCGCGATGGCCGACTGCCCGGTCCCGGTCGTCGCGAGCGTGCAGGGCCTCTGCCTCGCCGGCGGCGTCGCCATCGTCCTCGGCTGCGACGTCGTCCTCGCCGCTGAGAGCGCAGCGTTCGGCCTGCCGGAGGTCGACCTCGGGATCTGGCCGTTCATGGTCAGCGCCCTGCTGGGCCGGCACGTCAGCCCCAAGCGCGCCATGGAGATGATGCTCAGTGCCCGCCGGGTCCCTGCCGCGGAGGCTCTCGAGATGGGCCTGGTCAGCCGGGTGGTCACCGACCTCGCGGAGGAGACGGAGGCGCTCGTCGCCGCGCTGGCGGCCAAGCCCCCCGTCGCCGTGCGGCTCGGCAAGGCAGCGTTCCGCTCGGCCATGGAGTCGTCGCTGGAGGCGGGTCTCGACGCCATGCAGGCGCAGCTGTCGCTGCTCAACACCACCGAGGACGCCTCGGAGGGGATCTCGGCCTTCCTCGGCAAGCGAAAGCCGGCCTGGAAGGGGCGCTGACCGTCGTACCCTCGGAGCCATGACGGAGACCCCGCAGGAGAACACCGCGAGCCACGACCCGAAGCGGCCCTCGAAGCTGCTCGAGTTCATGAGCACGGGGTGGGGGGAGCTGCCCCGTCCGGCTGCGGTCCCGCACCCCGCGAACGGCCACCGGGCCGACCGCCGGGCCCGGCTCACCGCGCAGTACCCGGGTGAGGTCCTGGTCGTGCCGAGCGGTGGCCTCAAGGTGCGGGCCAACGACACCGACTACCCGTTCCGTCCCGGCAGCGACTTCACCTGGCTGGTGGGCTCGAAGGAGCCCGACGCGGTCCTCGTCATCGACGCCGCCGGCGAGGCGGTGCTCTACCAGGCGCCGGCGTGGACCCGCGAGACACCGGCGTTCTTCACGGACCGGAACGGCGAGTTCTGGGTCGGCCCCCGGCCGTCGCTCGACGACGTCACCGTCGAGCTCGGGATCGAGACGCGCCCGCTGGAGGAGATCGAGAAGCTGCGCGGCACCAAGGCTCGCGTCCTCCAGGGGTACGACGCGAAGGTGGCCGAGCTGTTCGAGACCGCCGAGGACGCGGACAAGGAGCTCGCGACCTGGCTGTCCGAGGCCCGGCTCGTCAAGGACGCCTGGGAGGTCGAGCAGCTGCAGGCGGCGGTGGACGCCACGATCAAGGGCTTCGAGGACGTCGTCCGCGAGCTGGCGGATGCCGTCGAGACCAGCGAGCGGTGGGCCGAGGGCGTGTTCTGGCGCCGGGCCCGGGTCGAGGGCAACGACGTCGGTTACGGCTCGATCTGCGCCGCCGGTGCGCACGCCTGCGTGCTGCACTGGACCGACAACGACGGTCCGGTCCGGCAGGGCGAGCTGATCCTGCTCGACATGGGCGTCGAGGGTCGCGAGCTCTACACCGCCGACGTGACCCGGACGCTGCCGGTCAGCGGCACCTGGACCCCGCGCCAGCGCGAGGTGTACGACCTCGTCTACCGCTCGCAGGAGGCGGCCCTTGCCGAGTGCAAGCCGGGCAACGCCTTCCTCGCGCCGCACAACGCGGCGATGAGGGTGCTGGCGGAGGGACTCGAGGCGCTCGGGATCGTGGCGTCGGCCGAGGAGGTGCTCGCCGAGGACGACAAGCGCTACAGCCGCTGGACGATCCACGGCGTCAGCCACATGCTCGGCCTCGACGTGCACGACTGCGCGGCCTCCCGCGACGAGCTGTACCGGGAGGGGACGCTGGAGGTCGGCCACGTGCTGACCGTGGAGCCCGGCCTGTACTTCCAGCCCGACGACCTGCTCGTGCCCGAGGACCTGCGCGGCATCGGCATCCGGATCGAGGACGACGTCCTCATCACCGAGGACGGCCACCGGAACCTGTCCGCGGCCCTGCCGCGCGACCCGGACGGCGTCGAGCGCTGGATGGCGGGGCTCACCGGGCGCACCTGACTCGCCTAAACGGGTCAAGAACCGGCTCCGACCGGCCGAAAGACCCTTCGTGACCAGTTCGATCGAGCCCTTCCTCCGCGCGCTCGTGGAGTGCGGCGGCTCCGACCTGCACTGCAAGGTCGGTTCGCCCCCTCGCGTGCGCATCGACGGCCGGCTGCGCAAGCTCCAGACGCGCGACCTGACCGCCGCCGACACCGAGCAGATGGTCAACGAGGTGCTCCGGGAGGACCTCGTCGACGACTTCCTGCGCACCAACGAGGCGGACTTCGCCTACTCGCTGTCGGGCGTCGGCCGGTTCCGTGTGAACGCCTTCCGCAGCCGCGGCTCGGCGGGCCTGGTCTTCCGTCGCGTCTCCGTCGGCGCGATCCCGCTCTCCGACCTCGGCCTGCCGCCGGTCCTCGCCTCGCTGGCGATGGAGCCCCGCGGCCTCGTGCTCGTCACCGGCCCCACGGGCTCCGGCAAGACCACCACGCTGGCCGGCATGATCGACCACATCAACAGCAACAAGGAAGTGCACGTCGTCACCATCGAGGACCCCATCGAGGTCCTGCACTTCGACAAGATGGCGATGATCAACCAGCGCGAGGTCCGGGTCGACACCGAGGACTTCGTCACCGCGATGCGTGCCGCCATGCGGCAGGACCCCGACGTCATCCTCGTCGGCGAGATGCGCGACCACGAGACGGTCAAGGCCGGCCTGGCCGCCGCCGAGACCGGCCACTTCGTCATGAGCACCCTGCACACGACGGACGCGGCCGAGACCATCAACCGCATCATCGACTTCTTCCCGCCGCACGAGCAGA